>QCUQ01000001.1 GCA_003210655.1 Prochlorococcus sp. AG-679-M10
GCATTCCGCCCATTCCTGGCATTCCGCCCATTCCTGGCATTCCGCCCATTCCTGGCATTCCGCCCATTCCTGGCATTCCGCCCATTCCTGGCATTCCGCCCATTCCTGGCATTCCGCCCATTCCTGGCATTCCGCCATTTGACATTTGTTTCATAAAACCTCTCATTCTTTGAAAATCCGCCAGTACTTTATCCACATCTTTTGATTGATATCCACTGCCTTTTGCAATTCTTTGTCTTCTAGATGGTTGAGCCGCAAGTACCTCTGGCTTTTGCTTCTCTTCTAAAGTCATTGAAGAGATCATTGATTCAATTTTTTTTAGTTGTTCTTCCCCATTTTTTATCATTCCATCATCAATTTTATTCATCCCCGGTATTAATTTAATTAATCCTCCAAGAGATCCCATTCTCTTCATTAATCTCATTTGCTTTACAAAATCATTAAAGTCAAAAGTTGCCTCTTGAAGTTTCTTTTGCATTACTTCTGCATCAGCTAACTCAACTTCTTTTTGTGCCTTTTCAACAAGTGTTAATACGTCTCCCATACCAAGAATTCTGCTTGCCATCCTCTCTGGATGGAATGGCTGCAATGCTTCTATCTTTTCACCAGTACCAATAAATTTTATTGGTTTTCCACTTATTTTTCTTATTGAAAGAGCAGCTCCACCTCTTGAATCGCCATCCAACTTTGTTAATATTGCTCCCGATATACCAACTTTTTCATGGAATGACTTCGTCAAATCAGCTGCCTCTTGTCCAATCATAGAATCTACAACCAATAAAACTTCATCAGGGTTTGTAACCTTTTTTATTCGAACCATTTCGTCCATCATTGATTCATCTATTTGCAATCTTCCAGCAGTATCAACAATTAAGGTATCTACATTATTTTCATTGGCATAACACAAGGCATCCTTTGCTATTTCTTCAGGCTTACTATTTTTTTCTTTCGCAGAAAAAACTTCTAAATCATATTGATTACCGATTGTCTTAAGTTGTTCAACAGCTGCAGGTCTATAAATATCAGCGGCCACTAATAAAACCTTTTTATCTTTTTCCTTCAAATAAAGACCTAACTTACCTGTTGCCGTCGTTTTACCCGCGCCTTGCAAACCTGCCATCAAAATAACAGAAGGTGGGGTTTCTTTTTCATTTAATGGGGAATTTTCATTTCCCATAATGTTAATTAATTGTTTATTAACTACTTCTATAAATTTCTGTCCGGGATTAACACCTCTTACGACTTCTTCCCCAATAGCTTTATCTTTTACATCTGAAACAAATTCTTTCACCACCGATAAACTAACATCTGCATCTAATAATGCTTTTTTAACTTGTTTTAAAGCATCATCAATATTATTTTCGCTAATTTTTGCTTCACCTCTTAAACCCTTTACAGCGTCCTCAAAGCGTGAAGAAAGTTCATCAAACATTCTTTGTACTTATTTGTTTAAATATTATATATGATATTAAAAACCAACCCTAAACACCGCTTATATAATCAACTAATTTCCAAGAATTATTAGAGAAACCTAGAATATATTTAACTTTTAAAAAGGGAGTAAAAGTTGTTTCATTTATAAATTCACCATCTGTTTTTAATATTTTTTCTGTATATTTCAAGTCAACTGATACTGCTATTCTTGAGGCCGTTTGAGTTAAAAGTACAATATTTTCAATATCAGTATTGATATCTTTGATAATACCTTTTTTAATATCAAGTTGTCTTTCATTCTTTAATCTATTGATTAAATCATTTTGAACTATTTTTGATAAATTAATTTCACTATTCCCTGATAAGAAATCACTCTTATTATTAAGCCAGATATTAATTAAATTTTCAATTTGCTCTAAGGAGGGAGAAGCCGTTCTTATTTCTCCTCCTGAAAAAGAAATTTTTTCTATATTTTCTGAAAGAATAATTCTTGAGTTATCGAGAACTTTTTTTTTATCGTCTTGATTTAAAACTTCATTAAAGACATTCTTATTTTCATTTATAGATATAGTGTTCTCATTTATTTCTTGGTCTTGCAAAGATTTCTTGAAATTATTTCTTACCAGTCCCACACCTAGGCCAAAAGCAAATAAAATCAAAAAAGCATAAAGATATGTAAGATAGGGATTTTTATTAATTATTTTATATTTCTCTAATACTTCTCCTAGCACAAATTTCAATTCGGCAATTTTTTCTATGGCGTACTTATAAAACTCTATTGATTTATTTTTAATAATCTCGTCCGTATAAATATTTTCTTCAATAACTTCTTGACCATCTTCTCTTACTCCTCCAGGCAAAGGTAATCGACCTTCTTCAAAATCAACAGAATTTAAATCAGGATCCTTACTTAAATCTTTTGGAGATTCTTTAGCATTAAAATTCTGTTGATTTTGAGGCATATAACTTAATACAGTTCTGTTTGATTTCTTTTCTATTTGCTCAATAAATTCTTGAATTTCTCTATCTTCAAACCAAGAATCTAAATCAATTTTTTTTAAGTCAATATCCCTATAACCAACCAAAACATCATTTTCTAACCAATTTTTACAAAAAATACATATCGCTTCTAATTTTTCTCCAGGATAATTATTTAACCAATCTCTTAACTTCTCATCGGAACTACTTAAAAACCTTGCTGAGGATTGCTCAACATCTGCCAAAAGTAAATCTAGGCAGCCTATTAATGGCATTGAATCTAGTCCTGATAAATTTAGTTTTTTTAATAATTTTCGAGCTTCGAACAATTTTGCAGGTTTTCTTCTTGCAAAACCAATTGCTGTTAAAGATAAAAAAGCTAAAAATCCCGCTTCACTTGAACCTCTCTTTTGTAATTCTAAAAATAAATCTATTTGATCCTGAACAGTCAAGAATGGCTTTATTTGTTGAAAGAAAGATTCAAATTCTTGTTGATTTAAATAATTATTATATTCAGATTTATTTTTTCCTTCTAATCCACCTCTTTTAATAATTAAATTTTCCAGCATACTTAAACCTTTTTTATGCAACTCATATTCATTTAAATCTCTACTTAACAAATCAAGAATTCGATACGGGAGAAGGGACATTAAGTCCTCCTCAAGAGTTTTCCGTAATTCCTCTAGCTTGCCCATTCTTTGAAGAAGTTGTATACCTTCTTGTAAAAAATCTGCAGCATTTGAATAAGACCTTTGATCTTGCTCTTGTATTGCAGAATCTCTAGATGTCAAAGCAGCTAACAAGGTAAGATCAGCTTCTCTACTGCTACCCAAAGCTGGAGTTTGAGGCGGTTGCAGTGCTTTTCTTGTTATTTTGAAGGCTTCCTTAGAGGATCCAGATTCCCAAAGAAGAATTAATCCTGCAACCTCTCTATTGGAAGACAAGTCTAAACCTGTTGCTCCATTTAATAATAAATTTTCGTAATCTCTTCTACTATCTGGATCTGTAAGCAGGTCTGCAGTAAGGCGAAGCAATTCTGATCTTTGAGTTAAAACCTCGTATGTGAATCCTTCATCAGGAGTTTTATCCAAACGTAATTGGAATGCCCTTAATATTTCTTCAGATGTTGCTGAGGGGCTTACACCTATTAAACGAAAGTGGTCTAATGGAAGTTCCAAACAAATATCCTATTGAAAATCCTTTATGTAGATTTTATCAATTTATATTTTTTTTTCATAAGGTCTTGGAGAGTTATTAAAAAAAAACATAAAAATCGTCCATTGAAGCTTAGAATGTTAACAAATCAAAACTTCATTAAGGTATTTTCTTGGAAACACATGTAGAGAGAATTTCAAATCTTCAGGACATAAAAAAAGCGAAGTTAGATCGTGAAACCGGATTATTTCTCTATGAAGATATGACGCTTGGTAGAAGATTTGAAGATAAATGTGCTGAGATGTACTACAGAGGCAAAATGTTTGGCTTCGTACACCTTTATAACGGCCAAGAAGCAATAAGCACTGGTGTGATAGGTGCTATGAAAAGAAAGCATGACTGGTTTTGTAGTACATATCGCGATCATGTTCATGCGCTTAGTGCAGGTGTTCCATCTTTTGAAGTGATGAGTGAATTATTCGGTAAAGCAACAGGTTGCAGTAAAGGGAGAGGCGGTTCTATGCATTTATTTTCAAAAGAGCATCATCTATTAGGAGGATATGCTTTTATTGGAGAGGGAATTCCAGTTGCTTTGGGATCAGCTTTTTCAAGTAAATACAAAAAAGAAGTTGCAGGTGACAATCAAAGTGACTCTGTAACAGCTGCTTTCTTCGGAGATGGGACTTGTAATAATGGACAATTCTTTGAGTGTTTGAATATGGCTCAATTATGGAAATTACCAATAATTTTTGTAGTTGAAAATAATAAGTGGGCTATTGGCATGGCTCATGACAGAGCAACAAGCAACCCAGAAATATGGAGAAAAGCATCAGCTTTCGGAATGCATGGTGAAGAAGTTGACGGAATGGATGTATTAGCTGTAAGGGGAGCTGCTCAAAGGGCCGTTGAAAGAGCAAGAGCCGGAGAGGGTCCCACTTTACTAGAATGTTTAACTTACAGATTTAGAGGTCATTCTTTAGCTGATCCAGACGAATTAAGAGCGGAAGAAGAAAAAGAATTCTGGGCCAAAAGGGACCCTATTAAAAAGTTATTTAATCAGATGATAGAGGGGAATTTTGCCAAAGAAGAGGAACTAAAGAGCATAGAAAAGAAAATAGATTTAGAAATCTCTGAATCTGTTAAAAATGCCTTAGATGCTCCTGAACCTCCGTCAAACGAATTAACTAAATATATTTGGGCAGAAGATTAAATCAAATCCCACTTGGTAATTTTCTGGTTAAATTTCTTAGTTTTCTAAGAGCTTTCAGTTCAACCTGTCTTACTCTTTCTCTCGAGACTTCTAATAACCTTCCTATTTCTGCTAAAGTATGTCTCTCATTTCCATCCAACCCGAATCTTAACTTCAGAACATGTTGTTCTTGTTCGCTTAAATGACTTAACCACTTTCCTAGCTGCTCTTGGTGCATTTTTTGCTCAACTTGGTCTAGGGGCTCTTCATTATTACTATCTGCAATAAGGTCACCTAAAAAACTCCTCCCATCATCTCCATTTACAGGTGCGTCCAAACTACTTGTAGATAAAGCTTGCCGCAATACAGAATCAAGTTCCTCTACATCTATTTCCATTGCTTCCGCAATTTCAATTCTACTTGGCATTGCTCCAAGTTTATGAGCTAATTCCCTACTTATTTTTCTAATAGTTGCAAGTCTCTCACTTAAATGAACAGGTAAACGGATAGTTCTGGATTGGCATGCGATAGCTCTTGTCATACTTTGGCGAATCCACCAAAAGGCATATGTAGAAAATTTGTATCCTCTTGTAGGATCAAACTTTTCAACGGCTCTCTCTAAGCCCAGAGAACCTTCTTGAACAAGGTCTAACAGTTCTAATCCTTTACCTTGATATTTTTTTGCAACACTAACAACTAACCTTAAATTAGCTTTCATCATTCTCTCTTTTGCTCTTCTACCAGTTTTTATAGTTCTTTTATCTTGCGGAGTAAATTCTTTTGTTTTTTCGTTTAGTTGACCGTCTTCAGTTAAAACCATCATTTTTTGAACTTGGTTACCCAATTCAATTTCCTCAGCAGGTGTTAAGAGAGGGACGCGACCAATGTTAGAAAGATACCAACTTATAGGGTCATTACCTCTTCTTTTTTGCGGTTCAGTTGTTGTTGATACTGATGATGCCATTTTTAACCTAATATTGAGGTATTAAAACTTTCCTATACTTTTCAGGAAAAGTACAATTACTTAATACCTGCTTCAGATTTCAGGTATAAATTGTGTAGTTATGTGTTTAAAACTATAAAAAACTCCTTATAATTGTTTCTTTCATGACATTAGCCTCGATTTTGTTTTTCTCATTAACTTTGATAACTGGTCCCCTATTAAAGAAGCATTTGATCCTTTTTTACACTTTGATGCAGCAAAAGAGTGTAAAAAAACGTATTTTGCTAAAGATTCAGTTTTAATGTTATCTCCTAAATAAGACAGATCTATTGCTGAACATCCACCAATAAATCCAGACAAAAGATCTCCTAAACCCGCTCTTGCAGTCTCAGAATCAGTTCCAAAAAGTTGCCATGCATTTTCATTATTGGCAATGACGCTATTTGCTCCTTTTAATAAAATATTTATATCAAATTCTTTAGCAGCTTTTATAGCTAGTTCAACTTTGTTAGTACAATGAATCTCAGGAAATAACCTCATGAATTCATTATCATGAGGAGTAATCCAAGTCTCATACTTTCTTTCTAAGAAAAATTTAGGTCCCAAATTTGATTTAGAAATTCTATTAAGTGCATCCGCATCAAGAATCAATAAACCTTTAAAATCTAATAAGTACTGTGTTGATTTTTCCCAATCATCCTCATTCAAGCCAATTCCTGGACCAATAACTATTGAATCATAATTAGAAAAATCAATATCCTTTAAGGCATCGAATAAAATTGAATTTCCATTTGGATCGCTACTAAGTTTTCCTACAACTACTGCTTCTGGTTCAACTTGCCAAATTAATTTTGAAACTAAATCAGGGAGAATTGCTGCTACAAACCCCGCTCCACTTGAAATAGCTCCTTTTATTACTAGATGTGCTGCCCCAGGATATCTTTCACTTCCCGCAATTAATAATGTTCTACCTCTTTTATATTTAGAAGAATTTTTTGGTAATAAAGGAAGATTAATTGTTTTTAAATCTTGATAAGTAATTTTTAAAATCTTACTTTCTAATTTACATAATTGATTTCTCGATATACCTATATCTATGTGATGTAATTCGCCAATGTAAGGTAATGCGGCGTCTTGTAATAATCCAATCTTATTTAGTCCAATAACTAAATTGTAGTTTGCTTTTACAGCATTTTTTGAGAAGGGTTTCCCAGAATCAGGACATAAACCCGTTGGAACATCTATGCTTACAACCTTACCAGACCCTTTTTTAAATTTTTTATTAAATAATTCAATTAATTCCTCATCAACTTTTCTATTTTGATTATTCCCGAAAATAGCATCAATCCATAAGTCTTTTCCTTCAGGATTTGGAGGTTCTCCTAATATTTCTACTCCAAGAGATGTAAGATAATTTACATAATTAATCGTTAATGTTTTTTTTAAAGGAAATGGGCACCATAATTTAACTAGGTATCCCTTTAGAAAAAGCTCTTTAGCGATTACTGCCCCATCCCCACCATTATGGCCAGGCCCTAAAAAAACTATTACTCCTTTATTTAAAAGAGATTTTCTTTTCAAAAGCCATTTAGATAGTTGAATTCCAACCTTTTCAATCAACGCCTCTTGAGGCATTCCTTGAGAAAAAATTTCATTCTCTAAATCCAACATTTGCTTTGAATAAACAACTAGATGTTTAGAGTCAATTGTTGGCCATCCAATTTCTTTCATAATTAGTTCAAAGCAATTAAAAACTGTTCAAAATTTTAAATTTCCATGTTAAAGACTTTAAAGGATAAAAAATTAGAGAACTGTTCTTCTATAAATAATAAATCTAAAAAACAAAAAAAAATAATTGTTGGTCTTTCAGGTGGAGTAGATAGTTCACTATCTGCAGCCCTTCTTATAGAAGATGGTTGGAAAGTTGAAGGCCTAACTCTTTGGTTAATGAAAGGAGAGGGCTCATGCTGTTCCGAAGGATTAGTAGACGCTGCAGGTCTATGTGAAGATTTAGGAATTAATCATAATATATTGGATTCAAGAGTAATTTTTGAAAGGGAAGTAGTTAAAAAGACTACTGAGGGATATGAATCCGGTTTCACTCCACTTCCATGCTCGATGTGTAATAAAAATGTAAAATTTGAAGAAATGCTCAATTTTGTTATTAAACAAAAAGAGTTTACTTATATTGCTACTGGTCACTACGCAAGAGTTCAAAAAGTTTCTTGCGAGAACATCAAAAACTCTGAAAATTTCCAATTCAAGGATTTCTTACTCCTAAGGGGGGCTGATAGAAATAAAGATCAGAGTTATTTTCTTTACAGTCTTTCCCAAGAGGTATTAAGCAGATTAATACTTCCGCTCGGAAATCTTAAAAAAGAAGAGACAAGAAAAGAGGCCTTAAGATTAGGACTTAGAACTGCAAAAAAACCAGAGAGTCAAGATCTGTGTTTAGTTGAACATTATGGATCTATGCAAAAATTTATTGATAATCATATTGAACCTAAAGAGGGTGAAATTAAACATATTAATGGAGAAATTCTTGGCACTCATAATGGTATTCAACATTTCACAATTGGGCAAAGAAAAGGTTTGGGTATTGCTTGGCCAGAGCCTTTATATGTAGAAAGTTTAGATAAACAAAAAAATATAGTTTATGTCGCAAATAAAAATGATCTTTTTAAAAGAGAAGCCATAATAAAAGAAGTAAACTGGGTTTCAATTGAAGCACCTTTAAAAGAAATAGAAGTAGAAGCACAAATAAGATATCGGAGTGAACCCGTAAAAGGAATTTTAATTCCTGTAAAAAATGAAGACAACATAACTAAAAAATTTAAATTAATTTTCGAAGATAACCAAAGCTCTATCACTCCTGGGCAAGCAGCAGTTTTTTATAAAGGTGATATTTTATTAGGAGGCGGATTAATTTGTGAATTTTCCAAAATATAAATTTAATCCATTTAAAAACAAAAATAATAAGAACAAAGGGCGTTCTCCATATCTTGTATAAAAAGTTTTTTCAATAGAAAAATTAGGATTTACAACATCATTTTGCTCAGTATTAGGATCAAAGAGTTTAATTATTTTCCCTTCTTCACTTATTAATCCTGAAGGACCAGTATTTGCAATAATTATATTATCTTTTTTATTTTCTATACTTCTTACTCTGGCCAAAGATAGAAATTGATCATGAAGCTTCCTTGGATAAGGATCTAAGTTAGCTGCTGAAATTATTAGTTCTGCCCCACTATTTACAGCATTTCTTATTTTAAATCCATCAGTAATTTCATAACAAATTGCTATTGCGAGTGGCTGAGTAAATTTCCATTTAAAAAACCTTGAATCTGATCCTGGCTGAATACCTCCTACTGCCGATAGTCCTCTTGAAAATATATTTAAGAATCCTGGAATTTTCTCCCCCAAGGGTACCAGTCTATGTTTATCAATAAAAGATGAATAAGTTTTATCCCCAATTTGATATCCAAGAAAAGAACTTCTTAGGCCATTTTTAGAGTTTCTAAAACCTCCTGCCAACATCCTTATTTTACTTTTGAAATTTAAATTGAAATTATTATTCAAAGTCCCCTCGGGTGTAATTAGGAGTTTTGCATTATTTGATAGAGCAATTTTTTGAGCAGAAATCAACTTATCATTTATAAATTGATTTTTAAAATTCGTTTTTTCTCTTGTGGGCATATTAGTTTGCCATAGAGCTACTGGATAGTCATTATTTCTTTCAATTGGGTTCGTAAAACCTCCAAGAAAATGTAAAAGGACAAGAATCAAAAGCCCAAATAAGAATGTTTTTTTTAAATGATATTTTCTTTTCCATTTCTCATAAATTAGGTATATCCAAAAACCTATAACTAATTGGACTACACATAAACCACTTGCACCAATCCATCTTGCTAATCCGGCAAGATACAAATCTCCTGGAACTATTCCTTCCCCTAAACCTATCCAAAAAAAAGGCGTTTGGGAAAGAATGAATTCACCTATACCCCAGGAAAAAGATAACAATAAAACTTTTATTATTAATCTTAAAGAGTTCATATTAGAAATTTCTTGTTTTGGGAGAGTTTTTTTAACTAAAAGACCCCATAAATAAACCAATATTCCTCCTATTAAAGAGCAACCAAACAAGATTGAAATAGAAATAATTAAACTTGATATCCATGAAAAACCTAACCAGGTCAATGGGTGAAGTTCATAAAGCCAAGAATGACTTACTAAAATAAAGAAAAATCCCCAAAGAAAGTTTGCTAATTTTTTATCACTTCTACTCCATAAAATAAATAAGGATAATGGCATAAAAAGCAGCCAAAAATGCGTAGATATAGCAATTCCTCCAAAAATGCCTCCAAGGCATGGATAAAAATACTTATTAAACTTTTTATTTTGAGTGTTAATCAATAATATAAAATTTCTAAATTAATTCTTTTAAAAAGATATATTATTGTACCTTTTTCTGTAGAATTGAAATAGTGACTTTTAAAATTAAGTGAAAGAAGTTTTAATTAGTTTTACGATTTTTGTATTTTGCCTTTCATTAACTCTGTTTAGTCAATTTAACTCCCCTCAAGTTGTTAATGCAGCTGAATCAAAAACAGAATTCGTAAATAAAACACCTATTGCAAAATCATCTAATGTTTCAAATACCAATATATTTGAATTAGATCCATCAGATCCAAACCCAATACTTTTCGCTATGGCAGAAGAAACACAAGAAGAAAGCAATTCTAGAACTACTGATAGTGGTTTAATTATTGTAGATATAGTTAACGGAGAGGGAGATGAAGCAAATTCTGGGCAAACAGTTTCTGTAAACTACACCGGAACATTAGAAGACGGAACCCAATTTGATACCAGTATTGGCAGAGGGCCATTTAGTTTCCCATTAGGTGCAGGAAGAGTAATCAAGGGTTGGGATGAAGGAGTAGCAGGAATGAAAGTTGGTGGAAAAAGAAAATTAACAATTCCTCCTGAGCTAGGATACGGATCAAGAGGAGCAGGAAATGTAATTCCTGCAAATGCAACTTTAATTTTTGAAGTTGAATTATTAAAAGTCAATTAAAGTAAGAAATAACATCTAAAACTTTTCAATTTAGTTAATCTAGAAGTAAGATATATTCAAATATAAAAAAACGAATGTTAACTAAATTAATCAATTCTCTTTTAAATAAAAGTTCCAAATTGGAAGTCAATGCACATTGTGACGGCCCTTGTGGTGTTTACGACCCCGCTTCTTCAAGAGTCGCTGCTGAAGCAGTATTAGCAATGACAAAGAAGCTAATTGCTCTTACTCCTCCTTCAAGTACAGACTCAGCAGATTGGGCTGCTTACAGTAATACGTTTTCTAGATTTGTAGCAGTTAAAGAAGAACAGGCTAAAGAAACTAAGAAAGAAATTCTAATCTTATGGACAGATTACTTTAAACCCGTTCACTTAGAAACTTATCCAGATTTACATGAAACAATCTGGAAAGCAGCAAAATTATGTAGTGCTTGTAAAGTGAATATTGATCTTGCTCAAGCCGAAGAATTGATGAGTTATGTAGAAAAGATACATAACATCTTCTGGGAATCAAAAGGCAGAAGTGATGCTTTTGTAAAAGCTAGCTAGTTCAATTATTTTTAAAAGTTTTTACGATTTAATTGCATTTTTTTTTGGACTAAGAAAAATAGCAACAGTTAAAGGTCAATCCATGTTGCCTACTTTAAAAGAAGGTGACATGGTTTTTTTTAAAAAATATATAAAAAACAAATCACTTTTGAAAGTTGGTCAAATAGTAATTATCTATCATCCTCTTAAAAATATTAGGTTAATTAAAAGAGTAAAAAATATCATTAAAAATAGTATCGAAGTTTTGGGGGATAATATTGAATTCAGTGACGATAGCAATAAATTTGGATTAATTAATAATGAAAAAGTAATTGGAATAGTTACTTCAAAAATTAAAAAAATATTCTAGGTCAAAAATAGAGAAGTACTTTTTTGGACCCAAAACAAGCCCATAGAAAAAGATAATCCACCAGCAAAAGCTATTAACCTTCTAATAAATTTTTGACCTGCATTTAAAGTTGTTACAGATATTAGGCAAGTAAACAAAACCATACTTGCTAAAGAGCCACTCAAATATGAAATTAAATAAGCAAATGCATTAGGAAGAGGTAAAGCTAATGCTGGAAGAACTGCTAGAAAATGAGAGCCACCTGCTAAACCATGAAGTAATCCCAGTCCTGTCAATGCATGAGAATGCTTATTATGTTTTTTTTGGTCTTCACTATGAAAATGCAAATGATGATGAGCTACACCATTATGTTGATGAGAGTGAGAGTGAAGGTTTAGATGTAAAGAATTTCTTATTGCAAAGAATCCAACAATAAGAAGTGAAATTCCAACTAAAAATTCAGCGAAGTTGGAAAATTTACTTAAAGGGGTAATATCTTTTATGAAAATTGCTAGAAAGGCTAAAAAGATTACTCCTGAAGAGTGCCCCAAGCCCCATGAGATACTATTTCTCGCCGCAATTTTTGGGCTCGTAATCGATGATGGGGCCATTGCAATAAGATGATCAGCGCCACTTACCACATGAATAAATCCAGCAAGAATTCCAGTTAATATTACAACCTGCATTTATATATAAAATACAACTTAACAATACTCAGTTTTATAGCATAAATATCCAGCTTTAATTAAATTGAGTTAAATAATTTCTTAAAAGAGTTCTCAATATCACTTTCCCTCATAAACCTTTCGCCAATTAAAACCCCTTTTATTCCAATCGAATTGAGAGTTTTTAAATCATCAGAGTTATTTATTCCAGATTCACTAATAGGAACAATATTATGTTTTGAAAATATATCCGAATATTTACTCATTATTCCTATTGATGTTTTTAGATCAGTTTTAAAAGTCTTCAAGTTTCTATTATTGATTCCTATTAAATTAAATGATTTCAAACTCAATATTCTTTCAAGTTCTTGACCATCATGCACTTCAACTAAAACACTCATCTTTAAATTATCTGCAATTTTCTTCAAATAAAATAAATCATCATCGCTTAAGATCGCAGCAATTAATAATATTGCATCAGCACCAGATACTCTCGCTTTATATATTTGATAAGCAGAAATAATAAAATCTTTGCAGAGCAAAGGCAGATTAGTTGCTCTTCTTACATCTTGAAGTATTTCATAACTTCCTTGAAAAAACCTTTTATCAGTCAATACCGAGATACATGAGGCACCAGACTTTTCATAACAAGAAGCAATTTCTTTTGGTTTAAAATCTTCTCTAATAACACCTTTACTAGGGCTCGCTTTTTTAATCTCAGCAATCACTCCCGGTTTAATTTTGGAATGTAAAATACTTTGAAAAAAATCTTTTGGTGGAGAAAGTTTATCAAGTTTTTTTATTAAATCTTCAAGGGAAATTATTTTCTTAAAATTTTTAATTTCAGTATCTTTGTGCCAAACAATTTCCTCAAGAATATTTTTTGCTTTTGCCTCTCTGTGAGGAACAGCATATTCTAAATTTTCTACCCTGACTGTTGGATTTGGTGGCCTACGTCGTATTTCCATAAACAAATCAATTTATTTAACTTGAGAAGCTGCCTGTTTATAAGCAACCTCAACTACTTCACTAAGAGTAGGGTGAGTATGTACTTCAGTAGATAGTTGCATTACATTTTGGTTTCTAGAGATTGCATTTGCAATTTCTTGAATCAAATCAGCTGCATGCATCCCAAAGATATGGGCACCTAATACTTTTCCACTGTCTTTATTGAAAAGTAATTTAAGAATTCCATCACTTTCTAATTCTGCTAATGCCTTGGAATTAGCTTTAAAATAGCTCTTCACAACTCCTAAAGTAAAACCCTCTTTGGTAGCTATTTCTTTAGCATCAGTTTCAGATAAGCCTACTGAACTTATCTCAGGATGCGTGAATGTTGCAGCTGGAATACTCCTATAATTAATTTGAATTTCTTCACCACATATATTTTCAACAGCAATTGTTCCTTGAGCTGCTGCTGTATGGGCAAGCATAAGTTTGCCAGTTACATCACCAACGGCCCAAACATTAGGTATTATTTTTTCACCATTTAAAACTCTCATTTGATTATCAATAGGTATATAACCTTTTATAGTTTCGATACCTACTGAATCAAGATTAAGATTTTTACTATTAGGACTCCTACCAGTAGCTACAAGAACGCCATCAACTTCTAAGTTTTCTACAATTTCCTTTGATTTTGCATCCGTTAGTTCTATCTTTACAGGGCATCCAGGAGTAATTTTTGTCGCAAACACATTAGATTTTGTATCAATATCTCTTGATTGAATAAGATTTTTCTTGGCTATTTTTGTGATATCTGGATCAAAGGTGGGCATTATATTTTCCAAAGCCTCAATCATGGTCACTTCGCAACCTAGAGCGGTATATACATCAGCGAATTCTAAACCTATATACCCACTTCCAATAATGGCTATCCATCTTGGGAGCCACTCAAGTTTTACTGCTTCATCACTTGTGAAAACTGTTCTATTATCTAAAGTTATTCCAGGAGGTACAAAGGGAGAAGAACCTGTCGCTAGAACTGTATTTTTACATGTAAAGATCCTATCAATTCCATTATTGTCTCTTACTCCTACTTTTTGATTACCTTCAAGTCTTCCAAAACCTAGAATAATTTCAACTCCACTTCTTTTAAGGGTTTTTGTTAAATTTTCTCTAACATTTGATACTAAATTATTAGCATGATCAGCAATTTTTGACCTTTCGAATCTAACAGGGGAAGCATGAATACCAAACTTTGCTAAATGTTCGTAATTGGCTATTTCTCTAACTTTTCCACTTGCTGCCAAAAGAGCTTTTGAAGGTACACATCCTTTATTTACGCAAGTACCTCCCATATCTCCAGACTCTATGATGGCAACTTTAAGACCTTTTTCTGCAGCATGTTTGGCGGCATCAAATCCTCCATATCCTGCACCAATTACTATCAAATCAAAGTCAAAATTTGGATCAGTCACTTTTGTATTCTTGAAGTAGAAGTATATGTGACTCTTTTTCGTTCAAGTAATAATGGAACTGCAACACAAGCCACATTCAATGATTCTACAAGCTCACTATGCGGAATAGTAATTGTTTCATTAAAAGCTTCTTGAATTCTTTTATGAATACCATTACCTTCATTACCCAATATAAGTGCAGTTGGTTTAGACCAATCAATTTCCCAATATGGTTTTTGAGGTTTATTAAGATTTTTATTATGGCTACTTGTAGAAATTATTTGAAACCCGTTCTTTGAAAATTGATCTAATGATGACAATAAAGAATTAATCATTTCTTCCTCACCTCCATCAAATCTTTTAAATGGGAGATGAAAAACAGATCCACTAGATGCTCGTAATACCTTTTGCCCTAAGGGGTGCGCTCCCCCTGCTATTAATATCTTGTTAACACCAGCAGCTAAAGCTGTTCTAAAAAGGTTCCCCATATTCCCAGGGTCTTGAATCCTATCAAGGACAAGAATAAAGTCATCTTCAATATTATTAAAGTCAAAATTAGGTATTGATGAAATCTCCACCAAGGCGGCTACTCCATCAGGATTTTTTGTAGATACTACTGAAGCTAAAACTTCCTCTGATACGACATTTAATAATGATTGTTCAATCTTTTGACAAAGATCCTCATTTTTATTAAGCCATTTTTCAGTAGTTAAAATTTTTGAAGGATGATTGCCAGACTTCAGCATTTCTTCAATCAAATGAGTACCTTCAATGCAAAAACAATCTTTATCTTTTGTATTAGATCCTTTTTTAAACGATCTAAATCTTTTAACTAAAGCATTACTTTTACTAGTTATTTTTGGAAAAAATTTTTCTATAGTAATTTAAATAAATTTTATTTTAAATACATTTTAGTTACTTAAATATTTTGATCAATTATATTTTTTTTAAATCTTAATTCTTAGCCATTTAAATTTACACCCTTTAGTATTAATTAATATTCATCACGTTACACAGGGTGGACTTACTATATTTAGTTTGTCATTATTAAACCAATAAAAAAATTCTTAATGGTTTGCGTAAGCAACAATAAGTCATATCTTAAATCCCAACATTTAAAGATTATTGGCCAAAAGACCTTAAGAGGGAAGGTGAAAATAAGTGGTGCAAAAAATTCTGCATTAGTATTACTCGCGGCATCATTACTAACTGACGAAAAAATCATATTAGATAATGTTCCTCTTCTGACCGATATTGAAAAAATGGGAAATATACTTGAGAATTTAGGAGTTAAATTACATACTAAAGATCATCAATTAATCATTGATTCAAAGAATATATTCATACAAGAACTTCCATATGAACTTGTAAATGGACTAAGAGCTAGTTTCTTTTGTATTGGAGCATTATTAACAAGATTTGGGGAAGCTTCAATACCTTTACCTGGTGGGTGCAATATTGGTGAAAGACCTATTAACGAGCATATAAATGGACTAAGGGCACTAGGTGCAGAAATTATTATTGACAGAGATGTCGTAAAGGCAAAACTAGTCGAGAAAAAAAGTAAACTATTTGGTGCAAATATCAAATTAAATTGTCCCAGTGTTGGAGCTACTGAAACGTTAATAATGGCAGCATGCTTAGCAGAAGGCAGAACTGTAATAGAAAATGCGGCAAGGGAGCCTGAAATACAAGATTTATGTCAGATGTTAAATAAAATGGGAGCAAAAATTTATGACTCTGGTAAAGAAAAAATAATTATTGATGGAGTACAAAAACTTCATGGCTGTACTCATAAAGTAATCCCAGATAGAATTGAAGCAGGAACTTTTTTAATAGCTGCTGCTGCAACCTCATCTTCAATTACAGTTTCTCCAGTAATTCCAAATCACTTAGAGGCAGTATTAAATAAGCTAGAAGAAAGTGGTAGTAAAATAATAATAAAAGGAAATTCGGTTTTAATAAAAGGTAATAAGATTAAAGCAGTAGATATTGAAACCGCTCCATTTCCAGGATTCCCTACCGACTTACAGGCTCCATTTATGGCTCTAATGACTATTGCTAAGGGGAGTTCTAAGATCACTGAAACAATTTTTGAAAATAGAATGAATCATGTTGATCTTTTAAATCAAATGGGAAGCTCTATAACTTTGAAAGATAATATAGCTCACATAAATGGAGTCAAAAAATTAAGAGGAATGAAATTAGTTGGCTTAGACTTGAGATCTTCAGCAGCTCTTATAATTGCTGCTTTAACCTCTAAAAGCGTTAGTTATGTATATGGACTTGAACATTTAGATAGGGGTTACGAAAATTTTGAATTAAAGCTATCTCAATTAGGTATACAGATTAAGAGACAAATAGTAAAGAATAATATAAGTGAAACTATTTATAAAAGTTCAAATCTGAACAAAGAAGAGAAATCTGAAATAAGAGCAGCTTGAATTTAGTTTTAGACGTAAGCTACGTTAACAAGTGATACACAACCAATAAAAAGGAAGGATAAAACTAAGAATCTGACAGACCAATATTTATTTAATCCATTTATTTTCAGATCATTCATACCCATGTACCACCGTTAGAACCAAATGCAGTGAAAATAGCAACTGCAATGAATAAATATGGTGCTAACTTAAATGATAATTTTTGAGTTTTATTTTTTGTTTTAATTCCTGACATAATTTTTATTAACATTACTAAGAAATATAACACAATATTACTACCTGTGAAGTCTAATCATCAAAACTAGTCTTCAGAACTCTTTTCTGAGACAGTAGTGTTCCAAAAGTGTGACTTAAGGTTATATTTTGAGCTTGATTTCTAATCTTATGTGTTTAATTTAAAATCTTTTTTAGAATTATTTATTTTTTTTCAACTACTCTTTTCCATAAAGCAGAAAAAGTAGTCAATGAATGAAATATTGTTATAGTTAAATAAGTTAATTATTTTTGAAGAGCCTTGGGAGCGTGGTGGAATTGGTAGACGCACCGCACTCAAAATGCGGCACCTTCGGGTATGTCGGTTCAAGTCCGACCGCTCCCACTTTAATGAATACTTATACTAGATTTAATATTTCTTTCAAGAAAGGTAGTGGATGTTGGCTATGGGATGAAAAAGGCAAGAAATATCTAGATGCTGTGGCTGGTATAGCAACATGTAGCCTAGGGCATAGCAATAGAATCTTAAGAAAAAAGTTATCCGCACAATTAAAAAAAGTTCAGCACATATCAAATCTTTATAAAATTGAAGAGCAGGAAGAGTTAAGCAAATATTTAACTAAAGAGAGTTGCGCTGAAAGTGTTTTTTTCTGCAATAGTGGTGCCGAGGCAAATGAGTCAGCTATTAAATTAATCAAAAAGTATGGTAATACAGTACATAAAGGTAAAGAATCTTTTATTCTTACTGCTGAATCCAGCTTTCATGGTAGAACACTCGCAACTTTAAGTGCTACTGGTCAACCTAAGTACCAAAGAGGTTTTGAACCAATGGTTAAAGGTTTTAAGTTTTTCAAATATAATGATATTGCTTCTGTAAAAAAATTATTTGAAGAGTTAAAAGAAAATAACCAAAAAGCTTCTGGAATTTTAGTTGAACCTATTCAAGGAGAAGGAGGAGTAATACCTGGAGATAAAGAATTTTTTAAAGAATTAAGAGAAATATGTAATCAAAACAATTCTCTTTTAATTCTTGATGAAGTTCAGAGTGGGGTAGGAAGAACGGGAAAAATGTGGGGATATGAGAATCTAGAAATCGAACCTGATGGATTCACATTAGCTAAAGGATTAGGTGGAGGGCATGCGATTGGGGCTTTATTGGTACAAAAAAAAGCGAACATTTTTTCTCCTGGAGATCACGCAAGTACTTTTGGTGGCAATCCTTTTGCTTGTAGAGCTGCAATAACTGTTTTAGAAGAAATCAAAAGACGTAAAATTCTTAAAAACGTTTTCGAAAGAGGTAATCAATTAAATGAGGGTTTTACTAAAATTTCAGCGAAATTCCCTAAAATCATCAGTGGCACAAGAGGTCTAGGATTAATTCAAGGTCTTGTTATAAATGATTCCTACACAGATGCAAAAACAATAACATTAAAAGCTTTTGATAAAGGTTTACTTTTAGTACCGGCAGGAGGAAACGTGGTTCGTTTTGTACCGCCGTTGATAATCTCGAGAAATGAGATCAATATACTTTTAAAGAAGTTAGAATTAATTTTCGAAGAGATGTAAATTCTATTAATTTTGATTAATAAAAACATTGAGAATTTTGATTTACTCTCGCCCAAATTAGAAAGGGAAAATATTCAATTAGGTTTATTAAAAATAAAAAATGCTTTAAAAGATTTAGATGATCCATGCAAAAATATACCCGCTATTCAAATTGTTGGAACAAATGGTAAAGGTTCGATTACCGCTTTCATAGAAAACATTCTTTATGCAGATAAAAGGAATATTGGTGTAACTACTTCGCCTCACCTTTTAGATATCTGTGAAAGGATTAGAGTGAATAAAGAAAAGATTAGTAAGGAAGAATTTGAAAGACTATTTAAGAAAATAAAAAATAATCTTTCAATCCATAAATTATCTCCTTTTGAACAAATTATTTGTTGTGCACTAAATTTTTTTGATTTTAAAAAAGTAGATTTATTAATTCTTGAAGCTGGTTTAGGTGGACGATTAGACGCTACAACAGCCCATCCTTTAAGACCAATAATTGCTATTGGCAATATAGGTTTAGACCATAAAGAATATCTTGGAGACTCAATTGAAAAAATTGCAAAAGAAAAAGTAGCTGTAATTGAAAAAAATGCATTTGTTATTTCTTGTCGTCAAGAAGCTGAAGTTGAGGAAATAATTAAAGCAAGAGTCAGACAAGTAAATGCAAAAATCATATGGAAAGAATCACTATATAATGATTACGAAATTGGTTTAAAAGGTAATTTTCAAAAACAAAACGCAGCTGTTGCTATTGGAGTAATTGAAGAACTAATTAATTTTGGCTTTAAGGTTAAAGAAAGCTCCATTAGGGAAGGACTTAAGAATGCAAAATGGAGCGGGAGGTTAGAAATAATTAAATGTTTTAATAAAAAGATTCTTGTTGATTCTGCACATAATTACTCTGCGGCAAAAGCCCTTTCAGAGGAAAGGGAAACTTGGAATAATAATAAGGAAGGGATTTATTGGATTTTAGGAGTCCAAATACACAAAGATATTGCCTCAATGATAAAAGTTCTTATTAAAGAAAATGATCATATACTTTTAGTCCCAGTTCCTAATCAAGCAAGTTGGAAATTAAAAGATCTATCTAATATTAACGAGCTAAATCATTTAGATATAAATGAGTTTGAAAAAGTTGATCTTGCTTTTAAATATCTTTTGGAGCTTGAAAAATGGCCAAAATGTAATCCTGTGCTTACAGGTTCAATATTTTTAGTTGCTGAGTTTATTAAATTTGCAAATAATCAAAAGTTTTAAATATTAAACTCATCTTTTATTTCCCACCCTTGCAATTTACCAGGATTTAACAAACCTTTTGGATCAAATTTTAATTTTGCTTTTACTTGATCAGAATCAATAACTCCTAATCCACCTCCCTCAACAGTTAATACATGTGGATTAAAAATAATTGCTCCCAGTTTCTTACAATTATCTATTATTTGGTTTATTTGATCTGAACTGTGCCATTTTATTACTGGCAAAGCAGCTAATCTAGGGACTCCTTGTTGAGAAACAGCTTCAAGATGCCAAAGAATATTCTTACCCAATTTTTCTCTCAAAGAATTAATTAGTTCGAATTCCTTATCTAGAGGTAAAAGCATCTGTAAATATGTCCAGTTTTTGTCCTTTGCCCTCATATGAAGGGTTGTATGATTCCAAACTACTTCAGAGATTCCATTTGTTAATTTATCTTCTTCTCCAAGAAGAAAAGAATTAACTTCATATTTTTTGCAAATTAATTCAATAGTTTTTATCCCCCCAAGCGTTGATTGAATCAAAATCTTGTGACTTTTAGATTTACCTTTAAACCAGGAAGGCATTTGATCTACAATTTCTTTCTCAAGAATTGCGCCAAGCTTTAAGTCAATTGCTGCAGTGGTACATGTTTTTAATATTTCGATTGTCTTATTTAACCCTTCACAGTCTATTATTATCGAGTACCACTTACGTTTTATATCAGTAGCGATTAATAATGAAGTAATAATTCCATTAGTTCCATATGCATGATTTAAAGGTTCTGATTCTTCAGCATCAAATCTTAGAAATTTAGGCTCTTTATTCATTGTTACAGCTTCTAAACCTATGAGATTCCCTGGATCTCTTAAAAATCCCCATCTAATTGATCCAATACCTCCTGAGCCCCCTGCAATAAAACCTCCTATGGTTGCAGTTTTCCATGTACTGGGAAGCAACCTTAATTCTCTTCCATATTTTTCTAGTTCTTTATTTAAATCTCCCATTAAGCATCCAGATTGTACCTTTACGAAACCAGTCTCAGGATAAAATTCTTCAATTTTATTTAAATAATTCATTTGCATAACAATGCCTTTAAACAAAGGGACAGCTTGTCCATAATTACCTGTTCCTGAACCTCTTAAAGTAAGTGGTATCGAAAATTCCCAACAAATTTCTGCTACTTTCTTTACTGCATTTTGATCCAAAGGTCTTACCGCCAAGTCAGCGATACAACCATCTAGTTTCTTTTCGAGTATTGGAGAATAATTATAAAAGTCTTTTGAAAGCCTTTTTACATCGGAAGTCCTTTCAATAATTTCTAAATTATCAATTTTTTTTAATTGTTCTATTAATTTCGAATTTCTTAATGACATTAGTAATTAATTTTTTACTTTAAATATAAAATAATTGATTAGCTATACAATTCGCCGTTTATATAGACTTCTCTTTTAAAATTAGTTGAGAAAATATCCGCCCACTTTTCAGCATATAAAAGAACAAAATCCACAGGACAACCTTTTTTAACCAACCCGTCCCAATTTAAATTTAATAATCTACTTGGTGACAAAAAAATGGAAGATAAAGTTAATCTTTCCCAAGGATTTAATTGAAGCATTGGCATTGCAAGAGACATCAAATAAACGGGATCGTAATTTCCAAACGGATACCAAGGATCTTGAACATTATCGCTCCCGATAGAAACATCGACTAATGATTTTTGTAGTTGCTTTATTGGTGCAACTGGTCTATTTAAAGATGTACTTTTTTCATTACGATTGAGCAACCAGAAATTTGTAAGAGGAAGTGCAATCACTTTTATATCTTTCTCAGCAATTTTGCTTCCTAGATTAAGTATCTCGTTATTATTAAGAGATAAAATACTACTTAAATGACTACATGTTATTGGGACTTTAATATTTAATCTATCAATAGTTTCCAAAAGAACTTTTATACCCGCTCCTGGCTCAATAGTTGATTCATCTATGTGTAGATCAATTTCTAATTTATATTTATCTGCAAGCAAGAGAGTTTTAGAGAGCAAATATTTTACTTTTGCTTTATTTGTGAAGGGAGGAACAAGAACTCCCCCTAAAATACCGTTTTCCTTAGAAAATATTTTTGCTAATTCCTCTCCATGTGGAGTATCCCAAAACTCCAATGGGGCTAATGCTACATATTGCAATTTCAACTTAGAAGAATATTTTTTTTGAAGTTTAAAAAGCTCATCCCAAATATTATTATCCTGACTTTCGTATGTATCAACATGACTTCTAATAGCTCTATAACCATTTTTAAGAGCGAAGTTTAGTGATTTTTCAGCTCTCTCCATAACTTTATTTATAGAACGAGTTTTATGCTCCTCTAAATTTACTAATAATGCCTCTTGATAGTTTGATTTAAAATTAGGAAACTCTCCAAAAGTGAAAGATTTATCAAAATGTGAGTGAGTTTCAACAAATCTAGGAAAAAGAATTTTTTTTGGTTTTTTATTTTTGATATTTATAGGCTTTAGTTCAGAAACAATTCCTTTTTCCCAAGCAACAAAAACAGAAGCAAAATCCTCATTATCAACGTTGAGGTTATCAGTATTTTCTATTTCACAAAGGCATCTGGGTATAAGAACCTCTGTGTTTCCGGAATTACTCAAGATTTTTTTTGATTTTTATTCTATTTTAAAACATCAATAAAACTTATATAGAAATAGGAAAATACTTCAAAATCTTCTTAAACATACAAATATGCATGAAATTTTACACGTAAGTTGTTAAATTTATAAATGTGAGGCGGGCGTCGCCAAGTGGTTAAGGCAGTGGCTTGTGGCGCCGCTATTCGGGGGTTCGAATCCCCTCGCTCGCCCTCAAAATATTGCTCCAAAATTATTTAAATTATAATTTTGAATGAACAAACTCCTTCAAAACTTTTAGCAAAGTGCTAACCAAACCAATACAAGAAGAAAAAAAGTCTTATAAAAATTCCTCTATTGGTAGTTATTGGATAACAACTTTTGGTTGCCAAATGAATAAAGCAGATTCCGAAAGGATGGCTGGCACTCTTGAAAAAATGGGGTATTCCAGAGCTATTGATGAATTAAAAGCGGATCTAGTTTTATATAACACCTGCACTATAAGAGATAGCGCTCAACAAAAGGTTTATAGCTTTTTAGGAAAGCAAGTCAAAAGAAAGCATAGTACTCCAAAATTAAAATTAGTTGTAGCAGGTTGCCTCGCACAACAAGAGGGTGAATCTCTTTTAAGAAGAGTTCCTGAAATTGATCTAATAATGGGACCACAACACGTTAACAATCTTGAAAATCTTTTAGAGAGGGTTGATTCAGGTAATCAAGTCGTTGCCACTGAAGAAACTTTTATATCTGAAGATATTACTAATGCAAGAAGAGATAGCTCTATTTGTGGTTGGGTGAATATCATTTATGGTTGCAATGAAAGATGCTCTTATTGTGTTGTACCATCTGTTAGAGGTAAAGAGCAGTCAAGATATCCAGGCGCAATTAAGAGTGAAATACAAACTTTAGCTCAAAAAAATTTTAAAGAAGTAACTCTTCTAGGACAAAATATTGATGCTTACGGTAGAGATCTCCCAGGGACGACAAAAGAGGGGAGAAAAGAAAATACCCTTACTGATCTTCTTTATTTTATTCATGATGTAGATGGAATTAGAAGAATAAGATTTTCTACTAGTCATCCAAAATATTTTTCAAAAAGACTCATAAAAGCTTGTTATGAATTAGACAAAGTTTGTGAGCATTTTCATATTCCCTTCCAAAGTGGAAATGATGAAATCCTGAGATTAATGGCTAGAGGTTATACAATTGATAAATATAAAAGAATAATTGAAAATATAAGACTTTTAATGCCAAATGCATCAATTACTGCTGATGCCATAGTTGCTTTCCCTGGAGAAACAGAAAAACAATATCGTGATACATTAAAACTAATATCTGATATTGGTTTTGATCAAGTAATGACCGCCGCCTACTCTCCAAGACCAAATACTCCGGCTGCGATATGGGTTAATCAAATTCCTGAAAAAGTTAAAAAAGAAAGATTAAAAGAAATTAATGAGCTAGTTGAAACAACCTCTAGAAAAAGAAATCAAAGATATTTAAATAATATTGAAAGTGTTTTAATTGAGGGCTTGAATCCAAAAAATACATCCCAAATAATGGGGAGAACCAGAACGAACAGACTTACTTTTGTAGAAATACCTAAAAATATTGAATTTAATTATTCATTTGGTGATGAAATAAATGTCAAAATAACGGAAGTAAGATCCTTTTCTTTAAGTGGTCAAATTTGCGCGTAATTTTTCTAAATGTTAGAAAAAGAAAAAAAATGTATTGGAATTATTTTTGGAGGAGAGTCTAACGAGCATTATGTTTCAATATCTTCAGCCAAGACAGTTTTTAAAGCCTTAATTTCCAAAACAAACATAGATAGATTTAGGGTAAAAGCTTTTTATATCAACAAGCATGGTGTTTGGCTTGATAACGATCAATCTTACGAATTATTAAAAGAAATTAATAGAAATGAAACGGATGACAAGTACCAAGTGTTACCTAAAGGAGAAATAAACTTTTTAAATAAAATAGACTTTCAAAGTATTGATATATGGTTCCCCCTTTTGCATGGTTTAAATGGAGAAGATGGCGCAATTCATGGATTATTAAAATTTACCCAAAAACCCATAGTGGGAGGAGGAATTCTAGGTTCAGCTCTTGGTATGGATAAAATATTAATGAAAAAAATATTTTCACATTTAGGAATTCCACAAGTGAATTATTTAGCTATCCAAAATCATAATCTTAGTGATAATAATGTTAAAAATAATTTATCTATAGAGATTATTGAAAAATTAAAGTTACCAGTTTTTGTTAAACCTGCTAATTCAGGGTCTTCACTTGGTATCTCTAAGGCCAAAACCAAATTAGAAATAATTAAAGCTTTAGAAAAGGCTTGGGAAACAGACTCAAGAATTGTTGTTGAGGAAGGTTTAGATGTTAGAGAACTTGAATGCGGAATAATTGGCAATTTAAAACTTTACGCATCTGAAATTGGTGAAGTTTCCTATTCAACAGATTGGTACGATTTTGATTCAAAATATTCTATGGATAATCAAATAATTATTCCAGCTGATATTGATTCTCAAATCTCAAAACAAATTAAAGATATTTCTATTCGAAGTTGTAGAGCATTAAATATTTACGGTTTCGCAAGGGTTGATTTCTTTTTAGAAAAGATTTCAAATAAAATTTTTTTGAATGAAATTAATACAATTCCTGGTTTTACTACTAAAAGTATGTTTCCCATGCTTTGGAATGCTTCAGGTTTAAATATTGAGCAACTTGTGGCTAAACTAATTGATATATCCACAGATTTATAGATTAAAGTCAAATGTTGCATGGACTACTTTGGTTACCATTACTTTTAATTTTCATTCTATTAACTGCGCTTGGTTGGCTAGAAAGAAGAAGACAAAATCTTTTTAGGAATTGGGCTAGTGGTTCTGAAATTTGCAAGTTAGATAGTTCTGGTGCAGCCTTTTTAAAAGATGGTGAATTAAGATGGAGTGAATTTGAAGCTGGAATATTTGAAGAGAAAGATAGTTTCACAATAAAGAAACTTGAACTAGTAGAGCTGATGGCCCTTACCTCAGGAGAAGCTCCTTTAACCAATGAATCTCAAGGTAAGTGTAGGCTCAGACTCGTTGGGGATGGCAAAGAGATGGATGTTCCATTTTCAGATGCAGAGAGAGCTAGAGAATGGATGGATCAACTGATGGAAAAAGCTAGATGTGATTTGTGAAGGATAAACAAAAAGGAAAAAAAAGAAGGTTTTTTTTGTTAATTACATTTTTATTCTTTTCAAGTTATGCAACCTCTAAAATTTTAAAGAAAGTTCGTTACCAAGACGTATCTATTATTGGTAGCGAATTATTTTCTATCGACGATATTGTTGCTAACTCATCTCTAAATTTTCCGACTCCATTGATATCTGTCAAAACCACCTACACAGAAAAAGAATTAAAAAAAAATTTATCTCTAAAGAATGTTTCAGTTTCTAGACAAATATTTCCTTTTGGTTTAAAAATTCTAATTAAAACAAGAACACCAATAGCCTACGGCGAGAGAATTTTTAAAGGGGAAACAATAACTGGTTTTATTGATGAAGATGGTTATTTTATAAATGAAAAATATTCAGATCAAGTAAATTTGAAAAAATTATCGAGTAAAATTTTTGGATGGAAAGAAAACTTTAGAGAAACAATATCAAAATTTTTGAATTCTCAAAAAAATAGCGATATTGAATTCATTACAATGACCTTCTCGCCAAATGGCTTCTTAACTGTAGAGGAAAAAAGTCTAAAAACGATACTGTTGGGATTCAACCCAAAAATAATCGAAACTCAAATACAAATAATTAGTGATATCAAAAATCAAATGAAGGATATCAATCTATTAGAAAAAATAGATAATATCGACATAACTGACCCCAACAACCCAAAAATTAAAGTGTTCAAACCCTAATAATTCGAAACTAATTTCATAAAAGTTTTTTTGATCAGTACAGTGTTGGTAAGGGTTTAGGATAAACACTCAATTTTTTGACAAGTTAATATTTAAGGACTTTCTTCAAGAAAATCCAACATATAAGCTTAGTGAGTTCATAATGCACCCAATACTAGTATTTGATTTTATTTAGAGATGAGCTTCGGAAACAATCCAAACTTTGATCAATCAAGAGACATTCTCCCCAGTCAGAATGCCAAAATTGAAGTAATTGGTGTTGGGGGTGGTGGAAGTAATGCTGTTAACAGGATGATTGATTGTGATCTTGAAGGTGTTTCTTTCAGAGTTCTTAATACTGATGCCCAAGCCTTACTGCAGTCCTCGGCTGAGCGAAGAGTCCAATTAGGCCAGAATTTAACGAGAGGTCTCGGAGCAGGAGGGAATCCAAGTATCGGTCAAAAGGCTGCAGAAGAGTCTAGAGATGAACTTCAACAATCACTAGAGGGATCCGACTTGGTTTTTATAGCAGCAGGAATGGGTGGAGGTACTGGCACAGGAGCAGCTCCGGTTGTTGCTGAAGTTGCGAAGCAAAGTGGCGCATTAACAATTGGCATAGTAACTAAACCATTTACTTTTGAAGGGAAAAGAAGAATGCGTCAAGCAGAAGAAGGAATTGCAAGATTGGCAGAAAATGTTGACACTCTTATTGTCATCCCAAATGATCGATTAAAAGAGGTTTCTTCGGGTGCTTCTATTCAAGAAGCGTACAGGAATGCTGATGATGTTCTAAGAATGGGAGTTCAAGGTATAAGTGAAGTAATAACCCGCCCAGGAGAGGTTAATCTTGATTTTGCCGATGTGAGATCAGTCATGACTGAAGCTGGTACAGCGCTTCTTGGTGTGGGCATTGGATCTGGCCGATCTAGAGCCATAGAAGCGGCTCAAGCGGCTATTAATAGTCCATTACTTGAAGCAGGAAGAATTGATGGAGCAAAAGGTTGTCTTGTAAATATAACTGGAGGAAGAGATTTAACTCTTGACGATGTGAACGCAGTTGGAGAAGTTATTAGTGATGTTGTAGATCAGGATGCAAATATAATCGTTGGTCAAGCGGTTAACGAAGATATGGATGGTGAGATACAGGTTACTGTTATTGCAACAGGATTTGATACAAACCAACCATTGAAGCAACAGAGAATTAAAAACAGATTATCTACTCAATCTTTTTATAATGTTTCCGATAATAAAGAGACTGGAGCAAGTATTCCAGATTTTTTAAGATTAAGGCAGAATAAAAAAGATATTGAATAATCGCTAAAGTTAAGTGACTCGGTTATCTCGCCTGCCTCAAGCATCCCTTGTGGCTGCTACCTTCCGATCCTGACCAGGTTTGGGCGTTAAAACCGCGAAAGGCCGAGTCAAAAATATAATAGCAATTTTTGATAAAAAAAGATACGTAGCTCTTATGTTGCCATCAGAACTAGTTAAATATAAAAAAAATTCTCAAAAGATTATTGCATTAACTGCATGGGATTCTATTTCAGGCTCTCTAGCTGAGCAATCAGGAGCAGATATCGTTCTAGTGGGTGACTCTTTAGCAATGGTCTGTTTAGGATACAAATCGACCTTGCCTGTTACGTTAGAGAATATGATCTATCACACAAATGCAGTTTCTAGAGGGTTCAGCAAAGCAATAGAAGAACAGTCTTTATTAGTATGTGATATGCCTTTTCTTACTTATCAATGCGGAGAAAACAAGGCAGTGGAATATGCCGGAAAAATAATTAAGAACACCTATGCAAAGGCAGTAAAAGTTGAGGGTGCTGATCCAGAGGTTCAAAATGTTATTTCAAGATTAATAAGGATGGGAATTCCTGTCATGGGACATTTAGGGCTTACTCCACAGAGCTATTTAAATCTAGGATTTAAACAACAAGGGATTAATTTAGAAAGTCAAGAAAAAATCAAAAGAGATGCTTTATCACTAGAAAAGTTAGGATGTTTTTCTATAGTTTTAGAACATATTCCAGAATTACTTGCTAAAGAAATTCAAACCGAATTGGGAATACCAACAATAGGCATTGGTGCAGGAAACTTTTGTGATGGACAAGTAAGAGTTACTGCTGATTTATTAGGACTAAATGATAAGCAACCTCCATTTTGTAGACCAATTATTGATGGAAAGAAAATTTTTGGTGAAAAACTAAAAGAATGGGCAGCATCTGAAAGGCTCAGTTAATTTTTTCCCACCATCTAAACATTGAGACAAGAATTTGATTGCTTAATTCCATACCTTTTGGATTACTCAAAAAAAATCTGTTTCCTCTTTTAATCAAAAGGCCACTTTCTAGGAAGGGTTCCCATTCTTTTAATAACTTTGTTAGAGCTGTTTTGGACTTTTTATTATCCCAATTTTGTTCATTTATTAACTCATAAATATTGATGCCCTCTTTAAGTCGCATTCCTAACATGATTTTCTCATCCAATTCTTTATAAATATTTTCTTGGTTAACGAGTGAATGCTCTAATTCGATTTCGCATTGTTTAGTTACCCATTTTTTATAATCTTTACTAATTCTAGGCCTTGTAAAATTCTCCCCCCAAGGAGAACTAGTCGAACCTTGACCAAAACTCCACCATCCTAGACCTTTCCAATAAACCCTATTATGTCTCGATTGATGTCCAGGGATAGAATAATTGGAAATTTCATATCTTGAATAACCTGATGCTTTTAAAATAAAATTTGTTAGCTCACTATTTTTAAAAGCTTCATCATCATCTGGTAATGATAGTTTACCTAAATCAACTAATTTCTTAAAAACAGTTCCATTCTCAATATTTAAATCATAGATTGATATGTGTGGAGGGCAGAACTTTAACGATTGTTTTAAGTCTTCTTGCCATTTTTTAAAATCACTTTTTGGTAAATTTTGAATTAAATCCAAACTCCAACTTTTTATAAAACCATGATCAAATGCTCTCTTTAGCCAAAAACAAGAATTTTTTACATCTTTACTGCAATGTCTTCTTCCTGCCTGTTCTAGAACCTGATTATTAAAACTTTGTACACCAAGACTAAATCTATTTATTCCAGCCTTTATAAAGCCATATAGATCATCTTCATTAAAACTAGCTGGGTCCACCTCCATTGTAATTTCAGCGCCATAGTCAATTCTATAACTCTCCTTAAAAAGATTTATTAAATCTTTAACCTGTAATGGATTTAAAATTGAAGGAGTTCCTCCTCCGATATAAATTGTTGAAAGAGGAGATTTATGTTTGATTGATAATATTTCTTTTTTTATATAGGTCAAATATTCTTTTACAGTTTTACTTCCATATCCCTCTAAACTTTCAATTTTATTGCCTAAAGGTATAACTGCAAAATCACAATAGAAACATCTTCTGTGGCAAAAAGGTATGTGTACGTATGCACTTTTTGGAAACTTATTCATAATACAAACAAAATATTAAGCTTAAAAAAAAACATATAGGAGTATTAAAAATAAAATCTTTATTTACTCAATTAATAAATCCTAGTAGATTATATATATGACAGATATCTTAGTACTAATTTTATTTGTATTGTCTGGAGCTGCATCAGGATGGCTTGGGGTTGATCTTCTACCAATAGACATACTTAAACAAGTCTCAAATGTAGAAGGTTTTAGAGTTGTACTAGCGATAATAGGATTTTTTATTGGATTAGCAGCAGGTTTTGTATTTTTACAGCTTAGAAAGACATTCCTTGATCAAATACGTACAATGCCTACGGATTTACTAATAAGTAGAGCGGTAGGGTTGATTTTAGGATTACTTGTTGCGAATCTACTGCTTGCTCCAATATTGTTGATTCCATTTCCAAGGGAAGTATTTTTTGCAAAACCTTTAGCGGCCATTCTTAGTAATTTTTTCTTTGGGGCACTTGGTTATAAATTAGCTGATACTCACGGAAGGACATTGTTAAGACTATTTAACCCTACTAATACTGACGCGTATTTAGTAAATGAAGGAATAATTCCAGCAGCAAGCGCAAAGATTCTTGATACCAGTGTAATTATTGATGGAAGGATAAATGGTTTATTAAGCTGCGGATTACTTGAAGGTCAATTAATTGTGGCCCAAAGTGTAATCGATGAGTTACAAACTTTAGCTGACTCTAGTAGTAATGAAAAAAGAGGTAAAGGAAGAAGGGGTCTTAAATTATTAAAAGAACTAAGAGAATTATATGGAAGGAGACTTGTTATAAACCCAACTAAATATGAGGGTAATGGGGTAGATGAAAAACTTCTAAGAATTACTGAGGATATGGCAGGTACGTTAATTACGGCTGACTATAATCTATCTCAGATTGCAGAAGTAAAAGAATTAAAAGTTATGAATTTGAGCGATTTAGTTATAGCTTTAAGGCCAGAAGTACAACCTGGAGAATCACTTAATATAAAAATAGTTAGGGAGGGCAAGGAAAAATTGCAAGGAATTGGATATTTAGACGATGGGACAATGGTCGTAATTGATGATGCAAAGAAATTTGTTGGAGAAAGATTAGACATAGTTATTACTGGTGCATTGCAAACTCCTACTGGAAGAATGGTATTTGGGAAATTGATAAATAATCCTGAGTCAAACAAATCTTTTAAATCTCCAGCGACACAGAGCTAAATCTAGCTAGAATCAAATCAATATTTATTTTGTGGAACATATGACTGTATCTGCTCCTTATTATGGCGAGAATACCGCTATGAGGACTCCACCACCAGATTTACCTTCACTCCTGCTAAAGGAGAGAATTGTATACCTAGGATTGCCCTTATTTTCAGACGATGACGCTAAAAGACAATTAGGAATGGATGTGACAGAGCTCATTATTGCTCAACTCCTTTATCTAGAGTTTGATGATCCAGATAAACCAATTTATTTCTATATAAATTCAACAGGTACTAGCTGGTATACAGGAGATGCGGTGGGTTTTGAAACCGAAGCTTTTGCTATTTGCGATACAATCAATTATATCAAACCACCTATTCATACAATTTGTATTGGACAAGCAATGGGTACAGCGGCGGTTATCTTATCTTCAGGAACAAAAGGCCATAGAGCAGCTCTTCCTCATGCTTCTATTGTCCTTCATCAACCAATAAGCGGTGCTAGAGGGCAAGCAACTGATATCCAAATAAGGGCAGAAGAAGTGTTAAAAAACAAAAAATCAATGCTGGAGATTTTATCACGCAATACTGGTAAAAGTGTTGAAGAACTTTCGAAAGATTCTGATAGGATGAGTTATCTTAACCCTCAAGAAGCTTTAGATTATGGAGTAATAGATAGAATACTCACAAGCCAAAAAGATTTGCCAAACAAAATTTAATTCTTACTTTTTACTTACTACTTTTTTAAAATTATGCCAATAGGAACTCCAAGCGTCCCCTATAGACTTCCAGGAAGTCAATACGAAAGATGGGTAGACATATATACAAGATTGGGGGTTGAGAGGATTTTATTTCTCGGACAAGAAGTGAATGATGGAATTGCTAATAGCCTTGTTGCTCAAATGCTCTACCTTGATTCTGATGATAATACAAAACCTATTTATCTTTATATAAATAGTCCAGGCGGATCAGTTACTGCTGGTTTGGCAATATATGACACTATTAAATACGTTAAAAGTGATGTGGTTACTATATGCGTAGGTCTTGCAGCCTCAATGGGAGCATTTTTATTGGGAGCTGGTACCAAAGGTAAAAGAGTTGCTCTTCCTCATAGTCGAATTATGATTCATCAACCACTGGGAGGGACTTCACAGCGTCAGGCAAGTGATATTGAAATAGAGGCTAGAGAAATACTTAGAATTAAAGATATGTTGAACCACTCTATGTCTGATATGACAGGACAATCATTTGAAAAGATAGAGAAGGATACTGATAGAGATTATTTTCTAAGTGCTGAAGAAGCTAAAAACTATGGACTAATTGACAGAGTAATTTCACATCCAAGTGAGGCCAGATAGATCTTAATATCCAAAATTAATATTTAAATATTAATTTTTAAATGAGAAATTATATGGTTTATTTACACGTTTAATGTCTAAAATATTAACTATCAAATGATAAGAAACTACAACTAATGACACAACTCTTTTATGACTCAGATGCTGACCTAAGCTTATTAAAAAATAAAACTATCGCAATAATAGGATACGGTTCACAAGGCCATGCACATGCTTTAAATCTTAAAGACAGTGGAATGGATGTAATTGTAGGGTTATACAAAGGTAGTAAATCTGAAAGCAAAGCTATTAATGATGGATTAAAAGTATTTACTGTTTCTGAGGCTTGTGAAAAAGCAGATTGGATTATGATTCTTCTTCCAGATGAGTTCCAAAAAGAAGTTTATATCAAAGAGATAGAACCAAATTTAAAAGAAGGTAAAATATTAAGTTTTGCACATGGATTTAATATAAGATTCGCACTCATAAAGCCACCTAATTTTGTAGATGTTGTAATGATTGCACCAAAAGGTCCTGGACATACTGTTCGATGGGAATATCAGAATGGCCAAGGAGTTCCTGCTCTTTTTGCAGTAGAACAAGATTATTCGGGCAATGCGAGATCATTAGCTATGTCTTATGCCAAGGGTATTGGAGGTACAAGGGCTGGAATTCTTGAAACGAATTTCAAAGAAGAAACTGAAACAGATCTTTTTGGAGAACAGGCAGTTCTATGTGGCGGTTTATCAGAACTTGTTAAATCAGGTTTTGAAACTCTCGTTGAGGCAGGGTATCAACCCGAACTAGCATATTTTGAGTGTTTACACGAAGTAAAGTTAATTGTCGATCTAATGGTTAAGGGAGGATTATCTCAAATGAGAGATTCAATTTCAAATACTGCAGAATATGGTGATTATGTGAGTGGGAAAAGACTTATAAATAGTGATACAAAAAAAGAAATGAAGAAAATTTTAAAAGATATTCAAGATGGTACTTTCGCTAAGAATTTTGTGGATGAGTGTGACAACAATAAACCCCTAATGACAAAATTGAGAAAAGAAAACTCTAAACACGAGATAGAAAAAGTTGGGAAAGGTCTTCGAGCTATGTTCAGTTGGCTGAAATAAATTTATTTTTTATATTTATTGGCTCGATTGGGTTTGATCTGTTAATTGGTGATCCAAGGATTATAATCCATCCTGTTCAATTAATTGGAACATATATTAAACAAATAACTAAATTTTTTATTCATAATTTTAAGGGAAATAAGAGAATATTATTTTGGGGAGGATTATTTATTGCACTATCCACTATCGGGATAAGCTTTGCGATCGGTAAGCTTATTGAATTAATTTACATTCAATCCAAAAGCAATTTTATTTTTGGAATATTAATTTTTTTAGGCTTATCGAGTTGTTTAGCTTCAAAAAGTCTAATCTCTACCGTAAAAGAAATTTCAAGTCTCATACACGACAACATAACTGATCAAAAAACTGAACAAATAGTTAAAGAAAAAGTCCAAAAAATTGTAAGTAGAGATGTAAGTAACTCTTCGTTAGAGCATCTTTTGAGATCAAGCAGTGAAAGTCTTACGGAAAATTCAGTTGATGGGATTTTTGGACCGCTTTTTTGGATATTTATTGGAATAGTTTTTATCAAATTTTCGATATATCTCCCAGGACCTTTATCACTTGGTTTTTCATATAAAGCAATAAGTACTTTGGATTCAATGATCGGCTATAAATATGACCAGTATAAATATCTAGGTTTTTTTAGTGCAAAAATTGAAGATTATTCAACTTTCGTTCCAAGTAGATTAGTTTTATTAACATTACCTTTAATTAGTTCTAAATTTAAGCAATATACTTCTCTCATTAAAAAAAGCTACTCTGACGGAATTAAATATGATTCTCCTAATTCTGGTATTTCAGAGGCTATTTTTGCTTATATTTCCAATATAAAATTAGGAGGTGAGAATAAATATAATGATGAAATTATTGAAAAACCAATTATCAATGCTAATGGTGATATTTGCTCCAAAGAAAAAATAAATCTTATTTGTCAATTAATTTTAAGACTTCAAATATTATGGATAATTATTTTTACCATAATTTTTTTTAATATTTGAAGTCGAATTCAATTAAATTTGTTTTAAGTCACTATTATTATTAGAAAGACATTTCTCATGAAAGAAGAAAATCCTCCAACAGAGAATTCGGATATTAGTCCTATTAAAAATCCAAATGAAGATTTGAATAATACATCTATTGACAGTGAATATTCAAAGTGGGTTGATAATCAAGGTGATGACGTAAAAAATGTTTTTGGATTTAATAGTAGTGCTGAACTTGTTAATGGCAGAGCTGCTATGATCGGTTTTATAATGCTCTTATTAACCGAATTAGTTTTTAAAGGAGAACCTGTTACTTCCTCAATCTTTGGTATAAATTGAAAATGGAAGAAAAAAAATCTAATCCACTAAAAATTTTCCTTTACATTTCAGCTTGGGTAATCATTTGGGGAACATTTGGTTCCTTTATAGATTTTCCTCTTTATAAAAATAATATCTATAAAGAAGGAAGCATATATCAATATATTACTTTTTCAATTACTGCAATCATATCAATTTTGAGTGCCAAATTCTTTTATAAAAAAATTAAACTATAAAAATTTATACCTATATTTTTTGACAATTTTGGCCGGTTCTGAATTATCCATAGTTTCATATAGTATCCATTGATGAGTTTCAGTATCATGATCACATCCTAAATTACCTGATGGATCAGACAAATTAGAAAGATATGAATGACATGACTGATCTGCTTCGAAAGCAGAGTCATAACCAGTTAAAAAATATATTGAAATTCCAATGAGTATAACTGATAGAACCACTTGAAAAAATAAGCTAATTATCTTCATAACTTTCTTGTTAAAATTCAAATATATCACTTCTTAAAATCTTTCGATAAAAAATTAAGTTATCGCCCAACATTAAAAATAAAATCATGAAATCCTTTATTATTAAGATACAAAATAACCAAAAGTATTAAAACTATATTTAAAGCTAATACAACTGAACCGAATATATTTATCTGCTTTTTCCCTGGTAAGGTATAAGTAAATTTTTTTCCTTTAAGAAAACCTGCCAAACCTTTTTTCTCTTTTTTCAAATCCTTAATAGGTTTATCATTCTTAACTTCATTTTCAGAAAAACCTTTTACCATTACAACCTATATAAAAAATTAATAATATTCTAAATTTAAAATTTTTCTCAAGAATTAACAATTTTTAATCACATGTGGAATCATCATTCCATTTCTATTTTTCTTTAACTTTTTAAAGTAATAAGCTTCAATAAGTTCTGTCTGTAACCCCAAAATACTTGCCTGACATTTATATCTTTTTTGATCAGATTCAACTAACTGCATTTTCTCAATTTCCAAAAATAAGCTATTACATAATTTATATTGCAAATCTTTAAAGCATTCATTTGCTTTACTTAAAATTTCCGATTTGGTTAGCGATTGTTCAGCAAAAATAGGATTTAATAATAAGAGAAACAAAGGTAGTGAGAAACTAATGTATTTCTTAATACTTAAAAGAGTCAAAGAGTCAAAATCCTCCTAATAAAATCATCTAGAATAATAATAATAAAATCAATCCTTTTTTCTTTAAAAAAAAAGGTGCTCAAAAAGAGCACCTAAATTAGGGACAAATTAAGCTAATAAAATATTAGCCTTGAACTCTATCCTTAAAGAGTTTTCCTGCAGAAAATGTAGGCACTCTTTTAGCGGGAATAGCAATTTTTTCCCCTGTTTTAGGGTTTAAGCCCTGCCTAGCAGAACGGTCCCTTGGCTCAAAAGAACCAAATCCTAGTATGGAGACTTTTTTGCCTTCCACTACTGAATCAACAATCGTTTCAATAGCTGCATCAACAACTAAAGATACATCTGTTTTTGTGAGCTCAGTACGAGCAGCTACAAGATTTACTAAATCAGCTTTGTTCATTGAATTGTTTGTATAGCAGAGATTTGAAAGACAAGAGTTTTAAGATCAAGTCTAATTACCTCGAACTTGCATATCATATGGAGCAAACACAAATACGGCAACCAAAAATCCCGGCGGCGCAAAGCTTTATACAAAATTTAATGACATTTTTAGCTATTCAACAATATTTTTATATTTTAAATTTTTATAAGCAATTAAACTTAATCTAGCCAAAATAAAAGCTCAGAAGGCATGCAGCAACACGTTTTCTCTTAAAAAGTTCATTTTCTAAATATGAAAATTTTTTATATTTAAAAGTAATTAATTTAAGAATTTCATATATTTATTATTTTTTATTAACTTTCAGATATATTTCCTTCTCAGCACATGAGGGGATATTCTTTTCATTTTGAAATCACAAAAGTTCAGTAGCATCTTAGGTTTGCAACCAGGAATGGAACTTTTTTGTATAAATATAAAATTAAGAAAATGTCATGCAATTAGTAATGTTAAATTCTTTAAATTTAAGAATATAGATAAGTGAAGCATCAAATTTATTTTTTTTTTAATTTTGCACTTATGATTCATATGTTTGAATTATTTAATTCAGTAAAAAAAATTAAAGAAATAAAGAAACAGTGACTGATATAAAGTTGGGGAAACCATTACCTCTGGGTAGTTCAATAACTTCAGAAGGGGTCAATTTCTCTTTAATAGCAACAAATGCACAATATATAGAAATTTTATTATTCGAGAAAGAAGATTCAGTTGCTCCAAATAAAATCTTCAAAATAGATCATAGGCATAAGACTGGTTATTACTGGCATGCTGAAATAAAGAATCTCAAAGAGGGTTCAATCTATGCTTTTAGAGTAAAACAGAAGAATAATGAGCTTAATAGAAATTATTCTAAAACAGTCCTAATTGATCCTTGTTCCAGAGGCATTACTGGATGGAGTGAATACAAAAGAAAAAGTGCCCGAAACAATTTAGATAATATGGATTGTTGTCTAAAAAGTGTTGTTTGCGATAGAAATTTTTTTAATTTTGAAGATTTCCCTAGACCTAAACATTCATGGAAAGAAACTATTATTTATGAGCTACATATCAAAGCATTTACTCAAACATCTAATGAAGAAGAAAGTTGTTTTAAAAAATTCCTAAAAAAAATTCCATATCTCAAAAAGCTTGGTATAACTAGTATTGAATTACTTCCGGTATTTTGTTTTGACCCAAATGATGCTCCTAATGGATTAGAAAATTTCTGGGGATATAGTCCTATTAACTGGTTTACTCCACATTTTCAATATTTGTCGAATAATTCCGCCAAACAAAATAGAGAGGAATTTAGAAAGTTTGTAGAAGAATGCCATAAAGCAGATATTGAAGTTATTTTAGATGTGGTTTATAACCATACATCTGAAGGTGATTATCAAGGGCCTGCCATATCGTGGAAAGGGATAGATGAAAGTCTTTACTATTTCATCGACAATGAGAAAAATTATCAGGATGTATCTGGATGTGGAAATACAATTGCAGCAAATAGAGGATTGGTTAGAAAATTAATAATAGAGTCATTAAAATGCTGGGCAAATGAATTAGGTGTTGATGGTTTTAGATTTGATTTAGGTATTGCCTTGTCTAGAGGTGAAGATCTCGTACCTCTTGATAATCCACCAATTTTTGAAGATATTGAATGTGATCCTGACCTTGCCGATATAAAATTTATTAGTGAGCCTTGGGATTGTGGAGGATTATATAAATTAAACGATTTCCCTTCTAAGAAAACATTTACATGGAATGGACATTTCAGAGATGACTTAAGAAAATTTTGGAAAGGAGATAAAGATACGGCTTGGAACATGAGTGACAAAATCAAAGGGAGTCCATCACATTACAAAGATAGTAATTTCTTACCAAAGTCAATAAATTTCATAACTTCTCATGATGGATTTACACTAAAAGATTTAGTTACCTTTAATAAAAAACATAATTTTGCGAATAAAGAACAAAATAGAGATGGAGATAATCACAACAACTCATGGAATCATGGAGTGGAAGGACCAACATCAGACTTATTAATTAAAAAATTAAGAAAGCGGCAACAAAAAAATTTACTTTTCAGTTTATTGATTTCAAAAGGAGTACCTATGTTGCTAATGGGTGATGAGATAGGAAGATCTCAAGGCGGTAATAATAATTCTTGGTGCCAAAATAATTCTTTGGGGTGGATGAATTGGGATGAAAATCAACAAGATCTAGAACTATTAAATTATCTTAAAAATTTAATAAAAATAAGAAAAAAATTTATTAATTTTTTTAATCCTATTTCTTCAACAAATAAAAAAGAAATTGACAATTTAGTAAATTATTATTGGCATGGTGCAAAGTTAGGAAGCCCAGATTGGAGTAGTTGGTCACATACAGTTGCATTAAGTATCAATAAAGGTGAGAATAATCCTTTAATTTGGGCTGGCTTAAATGCATATTCAAAAAGTATTGATTTTTACCTACCAAAATCTAAAAGTAAATGGTTTAAAGTAATTGATACTAATCATTCAGGGCCTAACAAGCCTATTCCCATTACCGATAATTTTATTAATGTAGAGAATAGAAGCTCTGTATTAATTATTTCAGAAGAAGTATTTGGAACAAAAAATAATATAATCTAAAAGCGGGCGGCGGGAATCGAACCCGCATCTTCAGCTTGGAAGGCTGAGGTTTTACCACTAAACCACGCCCGCATTAAGTAATAGAATTACCTTTGCAATAATACATTACCAAACAATCAACAAAGTAAAAAGATTGGAAAATTCACACTCAAAAAATATAACCGGATCAAGAACAAGATTAATGCTCTCTTATGGACTTGGAGATGCAGGCACAGGTCTAGCCGCCACGCAATTTGGCTTCTTCCTTTTTAGATTCTTTATTTGTTCGGCAGGTTTACCCGTTTTAATTGCAGGTTCATTACTAATGTTGATAAAAATATGGGATGCAATAAACGACCCATTAATAGGATGGTTAAGTGATAGGACAAAATCGAGGTGGGGCCCTAGAATCCCCTGGATGCTTATTGCTGCAGTGCCTCTTGGGCTTTCTTTGGCAGCAATTTGGTGGATCCCCGCAGGTCCTGTAATAAACAGAACGATTTACTATACTTTGATTTCAATAATAGTAATGACTGCTTATACAAGTATTAATCTTCCTTTCGCAGCTCTATCTACAGAAATCTCAGAAAAAACCTCAATAAGAACTAGGTTAAATGCCTCAAGATTTACAGGTTCAATAATAGCTGGTTTAACTGGTTTGATAATAGCTGGAGTGGTTTTAAATTCAGAAGGATTAGCTAATAACGAATATTTTGTGATGGGCAAAATTAGCGGTTTTATAGCAGTAATAACAACCTTATTATCTTGCTGGGGTCTAGCCCCATATGCAAAAAAAGCTAGACGGCCATCTGGAAAAGCGGAACCAATTAAACTTCAATTCAAAAGAATATTTAATAACAAAAAATTTCTTAAAGTAATTTCTCTTTATATTTTACTTTGGTGTGCCTTGCAGTTAATGCAAACAGTCGCGTTAATTTATGTAGAGGATGTTCTTAATGTGCCTTCAGAAATTGCTAACTGGGTTCCAATACCATTCCAAATAAGCGCACTAATAGGATTACAAATATGGGCAAGAGTTTCAAATAAGTTGAACAGAATTTCAGCTTTAAACTATGGTGCAATTATTTGGATTATTTCTTGTACCGCAGCATTATTTTTACCTTCTTTATCAAAAGTTTCTTCTCTAGAAGATGGCTTTTTCCTTAATTTTGATAACCTTATCCTATTTATAATTTTGATTTTTATAATCTGTTTAATTGGAATAGGAGCTTCAACCGCGTACTTAATACCTTGGTCACTACTTCCTGATGCAATAGATGAAGATCCAGAAAAACCAGCAGGACTTTATACTGCTTGGATGATTCTTATTCAGAAAATTGGAATTGGACTAAGTGTTCAAGTATTAGGTTTATTATTATATATATCTGGTTATCAATCATGTTATGTGGACAATTCTAGTTTAAATATTATTGAACAATCATCTTTAGCTCAATTAACCATTAGGTTATGTATTGGTTTTATACCTTCTTTGTTAGTAATAGTTGGACTATTTATAATGCAAAAGTGGGATCAAAAATTATTAACCAATTAATATAAAAACATGTATTATCCTAAGTTTTTTAAAAGACTTGTAAGCAGCCTCATAATTGGAGGACAAGCAATTAACTATATCTTTAGAGGTAAAATTTCAAAAAACGATCTTTTTGAACAGCTTATGGATTCAGGTCCTGGAAGTTTACTAATTGTTTTAATAACAGGCATTGCAGCAGGTACAGTTTTTAATATTCAGGTAGCTTCACAACTAACCAGCATGGGTGTTTCAAGTGAAATAGGGGGCTTACTAGCTGTAGGAATGGCAAGAGAAATGGCTCCTCTTCTTACTGCTACTTTAATGACTGGCAAAGTTGCTACTGCATATGCAGCTCAACTTGGAACGATGAAAGTTACTGAACAAATAGAAGCAATAACAATGTTAAGGACTGAACCAATTCAATATTTAGTAGTTCCAAGATTACTTTCTATGATAATTATGTCGCCAATTCAATGTCTTTTATTTCTATCAGTTGCTTTATGGAGCGGGCAAATCTGGAGCACAATTTTTTATAACGTTCCACCCATTGTTTTTTGGACCTCTGTTCGTTCTGGTAATGTAAGCTTAACTAGTTCAGACTTATCATCCATGATAATTAAATCCGTAGTTTTCGGATTAATAATATCAATTATTGCCTGTGGATACGGTCTTACTACTAAGGGAGGTCCCAAAGAAGTTGGAACAAGTACTACAGGTGCAGTAGTAATGACTCTTGTTACTGTATCTTTAATGGATGTAGTTCTAACACAAATATTATTTGGATAAATCGATGTTTAATACTAAATCAAAAATAACTGAGCCAGTAACAATCTCTCCATCTTTTCAATTACCAATAATCCTTATAACTTTAAGTTTTATGCTTTTATTTCTAAATATTGGTTATTGGCCCACAATAGTATTTGCTGCATTTAGCTTTTTTTTATTGCTTCAATCATTTACTTTAAGAATAAAAATCACTAATGAAGATTTTGTAGTTTTGCAATTTGGAAAAGAAATTAGAACCTTTCCATTTAAAAATTGGATTTCTTGGAAATTCTTTTTCCCCATAATCCCTGGTATTTTTTACTTTAGAGAAAAGTCTAGCCCTCATTTATTACCTATACTATTTAATCCAGAGCAACTAAAAAACGAACTTATAAAGAAAGTTGAATCTCTGGAAATTAAAAACCCTTAAAAATAAATTTTTGATTAATTACAAATTTAATTAAATGACTAATACTAAAGTTTCTAATAATAATCCTGATAAGGAATCAATAATCAATAAATCAATTACAAAAGCAAAAGATAATGAGATTATCAAAAATAAAGCAATTCAAAATAAAAAGGTAACTTCTGTAAGCAAAAAACCTAATAAATCTTTAGATGATATTTCAAATGAAATCTTTAGCGAGCTTATTTCAAAAAAAATCTCTTTAGTTAGAGAGATAAAAGATTTAGAAACAAAAAAAAATGAATTATATAAAGATATTGAATCAAATTTCAAGGGTCAATCAGATAATATCGCTAAAAGAGTAAAGGGATTCCAAGAATATTTAACGGGCTCTTTACAGAACCTTTCACAAAATGTAGAAAAACTAGAATTAGTTTCACAACCAATAGTTGTTAAGCCTTCGCCTCTTGATGAAAAAAAAGAGGCTTCAAACAAAAATGAATTGATTACCGTTCCTGCCTTATCTGAAACATTTAAACCAGATGAACAACTCATTAGAAGTTGTTTCTCAAATTTCATAAAACAGCCTGATTTTTATTCAGAACCGTGGAAATTAAGACGAAGCCTTGATTCAACAGATATTGAAGTCATGGATGATTGGTTCTTTAATATGGGTGGAAGGGGATCCCTAGAAAGCAGGGGATCGAGGCAAAAAAATGCTTTATTATCTGCTGGATTAATAGCTATTCTTGGTGAATTGTATGGTGACCAGTTTCAAACTCTAATATTGGCTTCTCAACCTGAGAGATTAGGAGAGTGGAGGAGAGTTTTACAAGATTCCTTAGGTCTTACAAGAGATGATTTTGGACCTAATAGTGGCATTGTTCTTTTTGAAAGGCCAGAAGGCGTTATAGAAAGAGCTGACAGATTAGAGGCTAATGAAGAATTGCCATTTATTATTGTGGATGCAGCAGAAACATCTGTAGAAATACCAATTCTTCAATTCCCATTATGGCTTGCCTTCGCAGGCTCAAATGATGAAATTTATGATGATCTAGAACTAAATTAACTTCTATGCATATTTTAATTATTTCTATAAGTTATTTTTTGGGATCACTGCCAACAGGATTCTTATTTGGTAAATTTCTAAAAAATATTGATTTAAGACTTATAGGATCTGGATCAACCGGGGCAACGAATGTTTTAAGAAATGTTGGAAAATGGCCTGCTTTTTTTTGTTTTTATTATTGATGTAGGCAAAGGTCTTATTGCCGTTAAGATTGCTCAACATTACACAAATCAAAACTTATTTGAAGTTTTAGCAGGGATTGCTGCTATTTCAGGACATATATGGCCAATTTGGTTAAAAGGAAAAGGTGGTAAGGCAGTAGCCACAGGTTTAGGAATGTTTATTGCTCTTTCTTGGAAAGTAGGATTTGCATCACTGGGGATTTTTTTAATAATTCTTGCAAAATCAAAGATTGTCTCTTTATCTAGTATCTCAGCTGCAATTTTTTTACCATTTTTAATGTTTTTGGATATTGAATCTACTAATCATCCTTACTTCTTGATTAGTTTAGTTGTATCAATATTAGTTATTTGGAAGCATAGAACAAATATTAGACGATTACTTAAAGGAGAAGAATCAAAAATTAATGATATTAACAAATAGACTCGCAAATATCCAAAAAAGCCTTATTGGGATCTTTAGCTTTTGTAATAGCTCTTCCAATAACCAATTTAGAAGCTCCATTACTTATTGCTTCAAAAGGAGTCATTATTCTATTTTGATCATCTTTTTTTTGAATATTTGTCCTAATACCAGGTGTAATTAATTCGAAATTATTTTTATACATTGATCTCAATATTTTTGCCTCCAAAGGGGAACAAACGCATCCATCTAATCCAGCATCGAAAGACAATTTTGCGAGTCTGATAACATTTTCCTCAATCGAGTTTTTTCTATCAAGATCAGTTTGGAATTCTTCACTAGATAAGCTAGTTAAAACAGTTATCCCTATAACACAAGGAGCATTTGCAGTAGCTATTTTTGCTCCTTCTAAAGATGCTTTTTTTGATGCAGTAAGAGCTTTAGAACCTGCTGAAGCATGAACAGAAATAATATCAACTCCTAGTTTGGACACCTCATAACAAGCAGCGCTCATAGTATTAGGAATATCGTGAAATTTAAGATCTAAGAATATTTTTTTATTTAAATTTTTCAAAATTTTTATTACACTAGGTCCCTCTCTCGTAAAAAGCTCTAAGCCAACTTTCACCCATTTAATATCGGGACATCTTTCTAGCAATACTTTTGCTTGAAATATATCTAATCCATCAATAGCTAATATTATTTTTTCTTCTGTATTAAATTTTTTCATTTAATTTTAATTGTCAAACCTCTTAATTATTTTCTTGCCAATTTGCAATATTTTGCCTGATAAATCCTCTTTTGAATCAAAAACAAGATCTGGATTTACTAATTTATAACTATCAATTTTTACACCCCCACCTTTAATAGATCTTTTTGATTCGCTACTAGATTTAAATAAGTTTAATGAGCTTAACAAATAAAAAAATTTCACAGGAAACACTATTTCTTTTAAAGAAATTATTGGAATCTCTCCAACTTTTTCTTTAAGTCCTAAAAAAAGTTTTTCACAATTAGATTGTGCTCTTAATGCTTCTTCTTTTCCATGATAAAGGGACGTGACTTCCAACGCCATCCGTCTTTGCAAATCTCGAGGATTATTTTCTTTAAGGAGATTTAAATCTAATTCTGTAAGCAATTCAAAATAGGATTGAATAATATTATCTGGAACTTTTTCTAGTTTTGAATACATTGATAGTGAATCCTCGCTCAAGCCAACAGTATTCGATTCTGATTTACTCATTTTTTTAATTCCATCCAATCCAGTTAAAATTGGAAGCAATATTCCATATTGTGGTTCTTGTTTAAAGTGTCTTTGCAAATCTCTTCCTATTGCAATATTAAATTTCTGATCTGTGCCACCAAGTTCAATATCTGAATTCACTGCCACTGAATCATAGCCTTGAAGTAATGGGTATAAAAATTCATGTAATGCAATTGGAGTTTGAGAGTTGTATCTCTTATTAAATTCTTCCTTGGCGAGCATCTGGCTAACAGTAGCGCTTCCCATTAATTCAATAATTGAATTAAGATTTAGATTTTTTAACCACTCACTATTGTATCTAATTTCTATCCTATCTTCTGAATCAAAATCTAAAATAGATTTATCAGATGATTTACCCATCCCAAGTTGATTCAAATATGTTTTTGAATTTTCCTTAACCTCTTCTTCGGATAGTTGAACTCTTGTTTTATTTTTTCCTGTTGGATCTCCTATTTGTGCAGTAAAATCTCCAATTATTAATACCGCAACATGACCATTATCTTGGAACGCTCTGAGTTTTCTAAACAAAATACTATGACCAAGATGAATATCAGTTCCTGTTGGGTCTATACCAAGTTTTACTCTTAATTTGCTTTTATTTTTATTCGCCTCATTGATTTTAGATGAAAGTGTTTGATCAAAGTTTCTGAGTGGAAATGATTCTTCTATTCCCCGGAGGAGCCATTTTGGCAATTCAAATTTATGCACCATAAAAAATTCAATTTTAGAAAGTTAAGAACTCTTATCAAGTTCTTCCTTCATTCTTATCAAGGTTTTATTCATTTGATCGAACATTTGATCAGGAGTAATTCCAAATTGGCTTAACTGCGTCTTTAATTGTTCCACAGTCATTTTAGCTTGAAAATCTTCTGACAATTCGAATCTTTTCATAAAAACTTTATATCGATCCATAAGTGATTCCATTTTCTTTATAAACATTACTTTTCCTTCTCTATCAAATTTCCCATAATCAGAACCGAGTTTCATCAGTTCTTGATAATCTGTAAAAAGCTTTTTAGCTTCTTCTTGAACTATATCTGACTCGAAAAAGCTCATTTTTTATTTTAATTAACTTAATAGTTTACTACCTTACCAAGATAACAAGAATCTTTTGAATTAATTATAAGATTAATAAATTTTTAGTTTATAAATATTTATTTGAATAATAATAATAATTAAGAATTCAATTTCTAAAACATAATAAACACATTTGGAAAACTCTAATTTAGATAATATTTCAAAGAAAAATAAGCAATTTGAGTTATTTAGTTCCGCATTAGATACCTCAAGTAATCTGCCTTTCTCAAATAATCTCAAAGTTAGAAGTAAAACCTTAATGGCTTGGCGAAATAGAATTTCTGATTATCAATCTAAAATTGTGGAAGATAACCAAAATAACATTTTTCAACATTCGATTATTCCCGAGAACGATAATATTTATCATGAAAGAATTCACCCCTTTTCATTACAAGGATTATCGTTAAATTTTTGGAGAACAAATCAATTCGTACATAATGGTCCAGCTATGTATTTTGTAATTGATACGATAGGTAGCTCTCAAATAATTCTCTATATAGGGGAAACTAATTCAGCTAATAAAAGATGGAAAGGTGAGCATGACTGCAAAAATTACCTTAGTAACTATAAAGAAGCGCTAACATATAACAATCTAACTAATCAGTTAGATATACGTTTTTTTTTAGATGTCCCCAAAGAAGCCAAATCAAGACGTAGATTAGAACAGAAACTAATATATTTATGGATGCCACCATTTAATAAAGAAACTAGAAATAGGTGGTCAACTACTTTTACAAACAATTAAACTTAATTAAATCTTTATCAAAATGCAATTTTCAACTTTCCAACAAGATCTTAATACTTGGCAAGGTTCTTCATTAATATTTGGAATTGTTGAGGAGGATCTTAAGAAACAATTACAAAAAATTGATTTCATTATTGATTCAAAGCTATTACAAGAAAAAATAAATCAAAAAAAGTTCAAGGGAGAAAAAGGTAAGATATTAACCTTTGATTTTTTTGATCAAAGGTTGCAAACTCTGAAGATTATCGGTCTTGGAGAAAGCAAAAATATAAATAGTAATGATATTAAAAATTCTCTAGCGGATGTTATAAGAAAAAGTTCTGATAAAGAAGAAAAAATTAGTATCTTGTTTCCTTGGGAATTAATAAATTCTCCAGAAGAAATTCAATCTTTTGGAGAATCAGCAAGATTATCAGCCTACAAAGATAATCGATTCAATAGAAAAAGAGATGATAAAAAAGTTCTTAATGAAATTGAATTTTTAAATTTAAATAAATTTAAAAATATAAACTTCAATGAAACCGAATATATTTGTGAAGGCGTTGAGCTAGCAAGGAGGCTTGTAGCTGCTCCCCCAAATAGTCTTACTCCGCTAGAGATGTCTATACAAGCCTCAAAGATAGCTAAAGACCATGGTTTAAAAATTAAAATACTTGAGAAAAATGAATGTGAAGATTTAGGCATGGGTGCATATTTAGCAGTAGCTAAAGGTTCTGATTTAGAACCTAAATTTATACATTTAACTTTAAAATCGACAAGTCCTGTAAAAGAAAAGATTGCATTAGTAGGTAAAGGTTTAACCTTTGATTCTGGAGGATATAACCTAAAAGTTGGAGCTTCCCAAATTGAAATGATGAAATATGACATGGGTGGTAGCGCGGCAGTTCTTGGTGCCGCCAAAGCACTCGGAGCGATAAAGCCAGATGGATTAGAAATACACTTTATTGTTGCAGCTTGTGAGAATATGATAAATGGATCAGCTGTACATCCTGGAGATGTTATAAAAGCTTCAAATGGCAAGACAATTGAAATAAATAATACTGATGCTGAGGGTAGGCTTACATTGGCCGATGCATTAACCTACGCATCAAATCTAAAACCTGATTCAATAATTGATCTTGCTACTTTGACTGGCGCAATTGTTGTTGCATTAGGAAATGATGTAGCCGGTTTTTGGACCAATAACGATATGATGGCAAAGGATTTAAAAACAGCATCATCCCAAGCTGGAGAGGCATTATGGCAAATGCCTTTACAAAAATCCTATAAAGATGGTCTGAAGTCACATATTGCCGACATGAAAAATACTGGACCAAGGGCAGGTGGATCCATAACAGCTGCATTATTTTTAGAGGAATTTTTTGATAAAAATATAAAATGGGCTCATATTGACATCGCTGGAACTTGTTGGACTGACAAAAACAAAGGCATTCATCCATCAGGGGCTACAGGTTATGGAGTTAAAACTTTAGTACAATGGATTAAAAATAAAAGATGAGATAAAAAAGTAATTATTCAGACCAAACATTAATTGATCTAGCATTTTCTTTCCATAATTTATCTAATTGCTGGTCTCTTCCACAAGAGAATCTATAAAACTTATATTTTAATTCATTTCTATTAGCAAAATCCTGATGATACCCCTCCGCTTCCCAGAACTGATTTTTTGGTTTTAGCTCAACATTAATTTTTTCTAAATTAACCCCTAATTCCTTTGAAGCCGAGAGGATAGATTTGCTAGCTTCATTCTTTTCATCTGAATTTTCAAAAAAGATGACTGGCCTGTAAGAATCTCCTCTATCACAAAATTGGCCTCCTCCATCCAGTGGATCAATGTTTCTAAAATATAACCTGTATATTTCTGATAAAGTTACTACTTCTGGATCATATTTGACTAGAACAACTTCTTGATGCCCATTATGATTTTCATACGTAGGTTTTTGTAAATCCCCTCCAGAGTACCCACTTATTACTGAATTTATACCCTTAAATGATTCTAAATCATGTTCTAAGCACCAAAAACATCCTCCCGCTAGTACAACTTCTTCAGCGAAAGTATTTATAGGATTTACTAGTATTGAAAGTACAATAATTAATGAGAAAAAATATTTCATCTTTTAATTATAAACATCAAATTAAAGAATTTATAATTTCTTTGGCAGCCCTTTTTACTACACCTTCTTGACCTAACTCTTTTTTTAAATCTAGATAACCGTTTTTAATTTTTTCTTTTTCTGATTTACGTTCTATTACTCTACAGGCCTTATCGTATATGTTTTTCACCTCAAATTCTTTTTGAACGAATTCAGGAATAATTAATTTTTTTACTAGTAAATTTACTGGTGAAATAAATTTAACTTTAAAATTGAGAATTTTTTTTGCAATAAAAGCTGTAACTCTACTTACCCTATAACCAACGATTTGAGGTATCCCATATAGAGCTAATTCCATATTTACTGTTCCTGATTTACATAGAGCTAATTTAGTTAAAGAATAAATATGAGTTTTTAATTCTTCAATATCTTTTTGAGATATAATTTTTCCTTTAACTTTATATTTATCTAAAGCTAATTTAAATTTAGAATCAAAAATTTCTCTACAAGAAGGTATATAAACAATGAGATTGGGGTATTTTTGTTGCAACTTTTTTGCTGACTTCATAAAAACCGGTAGTACATATTTTAATTCCTGAGGTCTTGATGCTGGCATTATTAATAGTATATTTTCATTTGGTCTGAGCTTTAAGATTTTTCTAGAATCTTTCTTCGTAGGAAGTTTTTTTATCAAGTCGATCATTGGATGTCCAATCCATAAAACATTTCCTCCTCTTCTTTTATAAAAATTTGCTTCTTGCTTAAAAATTGCAAAAATTCTGTCCGAAAAGCTTATCAGATCTGTCGTCGAATTGTTACCAACTCGCCAAGCCCACTCTTGAGGGGCGATATAATAATAAATTGGGATTTTATTCTTCTCACTTTTTAATTTTCTTCCAATTTTAATATTAGGACCCATATAATCTATTAAGACTAGGCAATTCGGCAATGAATTTTTAAGTGATTTATAAAATTTCTTTTGTATTTTAATTGTTGGAATAATGAGTGGCAAAGCCTCCCAAATACCTATGGCACTTATAGAAGTTGTATCTTGCAAAATTTTTACACCCTCTTTTCGCATCCTTTCTCCGCCCAAGCCACATATTTCTAAATCAAGTGAAACTTTTTCAGCTTCTTTAAATAATGCATTAGCTAATAAACTTCCATGTAAATCTCCTGAAACTTCTCCAGTGCTTATGAATATCTTTCTATTCATAAATTAATTGAAGGCATTGGACCTCTTCTTTTGTTGGATATTGAATCTTTTAAAAAATTACATAGTTTGCTAGAAGAAAGGTCTAATTTTTCTTTCATCGCTATTTCCAATGAAATAGAAATTACATCTTTAGATTTAAATAATAAATTCCATGTATTTTGCAATAATTTCAAATCAAAGTCCTTATTTTCTATCAACCCACTTCTTTTAATTCCTATCCTATTTAAACCTCTTATTCTCCCAGGATGTCCTTCGGCTAAACAAAAAGGTGGCACATCTCTATCTACTCTGGTCATTCCGCCTATCATTGCAAGATAGCCTATATGTACAAATTGATGAATGCCTAAACAACCTCCCACAATCGCTTTATCTTCAATTTTTACATGACCAGCAACCTGGACACTATTAGATAAAACAATCTCATTACCAAGTTCGCAATTATGACCAATATGTGAATAAGCCATTAATAAATTATTATTTCCAATAATTGTTTTTTCTCCCTCGTCAGTTGCCTTATTAATGGTTACACATTCTCTAAAAGTATTGTTGTCTCCAATAATTACTTCTGTAGGTGCACCTTTATATTTAAGATCTTGGGGCTCAAGTCCAATGAAAACGTTTGGAAAAACTTTATTATTTTTACCTATTTGTGTTTTCCCTTCAACTACAGCATTAGGGCCTATTTGAGTACCTGAATCTATTACGACATTTGGACCGATAATAGCTCCGCTAGCAATAGAAACCCCGTTGTGTAATTCTGCACTTGAATCGACAAATGCATTTGGATGAACTATTGCACCTTTAAAATTAGTATTTTTAATCTCCATATATTTAATCAACTAATGAAAACATTAGTTCGCCTGAACAAACCAACTTCCCATCAACATGAGCTTCACCTTTTACCTTCCCAAATCTTCGTCTTTTTATACTTAATAACTCGCAAGTAATTAATAATTGGTCTCCAGGGACGACTGGCCTTCTAAATTTGACGTTATTGATACCAGCAAATACAAAAAGTCCTTTGGGAAGGTCTGGCATTTGAGTTACAATTATACCCCCTACTTGAGCCATTGATTCAACAATAAGCACCCCAGGCATCAAGGGTCTCTCAGGGAAATGTCCCTGAAATTGGGGCTCATTTATAGTCACATTTTTCAATGCAACAGCTTTTTTTCCTGGGACATGTTCTATAACTCTATCTATAAGAGCGAAAGGAAATCTATGAGGCAAAAGACCTAATATTTCCTCGGAAGATAGTTGATTATTTTCACTCGATAATTGTTGTTCCAAAACTTAAGAAAATAAAGTTAATTTTTTAGTGATGAGGCCAATAAAGCATTCAAAGAATGTGATCCTTTATAGACTAAAATTTGAGCCTTAGGTAACCCTACCAAAGCTAAGTCCCCAATAAGATCTAAAATTTTATGTCTTATAGGTTCATTACTAAATCTTAATGGAGGATTAACCCATTTATCCCCATCACATACAAGGGCATTTTCTAAACTGCCCCCTTTGATTAATCCCAATTCACTTAATTCTTGAAATTGGTCCTTAAAACCAAATGTACGAGCAGGAGCAATATTCTCTACAAAACATTTTGGATTTAAATCTATTACGTAAGTTTGATTTCCAATTGCTTTATAAGAAAAATTTATAGTTGAGATAATTGTAATTTTATTAGATGGGGTTAAAGCGATAACTGAACTATCTTTATTAAATATCATTGATTTATTAATCTCTCTTATGAAGTTTTTTGGTTTAAGAACTCTTTTAATACCAACCTCTTCGAATGCCTGAACCCATTGAATTGCTGATCCATCGAGCAATGGGATTTCCTTTCCATCAACTTCAATATGAATATAACTCAATCCACAACCTGCCAATGAGGCTAATAAGTGTTCAATCGTATATAAATTTCTCCCCGCTAATTTAACTGCAGTACATAACATCGTGCTGCCAATTAAATCTTGATTCAACTTAAAAATATCATCAGGCTTATCTGAGAAAGAAACATAATATCCCTCTTTTTCAAACGGTGCAATTTTTATTCTTGTTTTTTCACCGCTATGAAGTCCTACACCCTCTTTAGTGATAACACCAGAGAGAGTGTAACAGAAATCATAATTAGAAGGCCAAGAAAACACTTAAAATTTCCATCCAACTCCGAGAGTATATCTCCAATCATCACTTAAGTCTTTACTAGCCACATCTAATCTTAGAGGTCCAATTGGTGTCTTAACACCGACCCCTCCTCCAAGAGAATAACCAGAACCAGATTTTTGTAATAACTTACCTGGTTTACCTGGAACATCATCTTGGGATCCTAAATCGCTTCCAAAATCAGCGAATAAAGCCCCTGATATCATTTTCCAGACTGGGAAACGATATTCAGCAGTTGCTTCCACAAAACTTTTACTTACAGAAAGATCACAGGAGCCCCAACCTCTCACAGAGGAAGAACCTCCCATACAAAAGGCTTCATAAGGAGGCAAATCCCCAATAATTGTTCCAGCTTTAAATTCGAATCCAATAGCTTGAGGGCAATCACTATTAACAACATCACTGGACCTACATCCTCTAGTAAGATTAATCAATTTTGCTGGAATAAAAAAAGCATATTGAGCTCTTACTCTATTAAATGTTGGAGAGTTATTTCCCATTGAAACAAACTGTTCACTACCAAGACTTAACTTATTTCCTGAAGTTGGATTAATTGCATTATTTAAATTATTTCTAGAGGTAGAGCCAATAAAACTAACTAGTGTATTTTCAGAGGGGCATGAACCATCTTTTAATGTATAACCAATACAAATAATTTCATTGATATTTCCAGTTGTAGGTGTTCTATCCCCATAGGGTTTTTTATTCCCATCGCTATCAATCATTTTTACTTTTTTGAAATTCATACCTGCAAGGACTCTCCATTTAGAATCTTTAAAAGGATCTCCACCATTAAGAGGCCTTGAAAATGAGAATCCTCCTCCTGTTTTTTCTAAAACTATTGAGGATAAAGTATCAGTACTCGCTGTGGTTGTATCGTTTACAGCATAAATTCTTCCATTATTTTCACTTTTAAATTCTTGAGGATAATCTCGACTTAAAAAAACATTTGTCCTAAAAGAGGTCTTATACTTATCTCCTTTTATCCAAGGGTCAGATAAAGAAAAGTTATAAGTTGTAGAGTATTCGCCAAAATTAAGGTTGATATTAGTTGACCAAGCCCTTCCTAAAGCATTACTTTCTTGTAGCCCAATTTGTGCAAAGACTCCAGAACTATTACTGTATCCTATACCACCTGTTAATGACCCTGTTCTTTGCTCAGTCAAATCTAAGAAAATTAAAACTTTTCCAGGATTTTTATTATCAGCACCAAGAGAAACTTTGACATCATCAAACAGAGCTGTTGCATAAAGTCTCTTTATATCGGCTTCTAATATTTTTCTATTAAATATAGAGCCTGGGATTGTCTGCAATTCTCTCTTTATAACCCAATCTTTTGTTTTACCTTTCCTAGGTTTTCCATCGACAGTAGATTCTTGATCTGATCCAATAAACCTTAATTCAATATCAGAAACCATCCCTTCCTCTATATTTAAAATGACAACTCCATCACTAGAGATTCTTTCAGGACCATTTACTCTTGAAAGGGAATAACCCTTTTCTGTATACCATTGTTTAATTAAATTTATTCTATTTTGAAATTCATTTAAATTCAAAGTGGTTCCATAATATTTAGTAAAAATATTATCCACAAATTTTTTGGGAATAATTGTATTTTTCGGATTAAGTTTTACTTTTTTCAGGATTGGATTAGGCACGACGCTTACTATCAGCCTTACTCCTAGTGGGCCATCTTGAGATTTAATCTTTACCCCTGAGAACCATCCACTTGCATAGATAGAATTTAAATCATTATTTAATTTTTTATTATTGATAATACTTCCAGGCTTGATAAGCATAGAATCGTATGCTGCCAACTCTAATTTTCTACCTTCAGGATGATTTTCCCATCCTTCAATAATTATTTCTGAAATGAGTACATTCTCCTCAGAATTTCTTTCACCATTATCTACTATTAAAACGTTATTTTTTTGAACAAAATGAAAAGCTGATATCGGATCATTTATGTATTGATTTGTATTTTTAATATTAATTTTATTTTTTTTAAATTCTCCTTCATTATCAAGCAAATACCTAGCTGCTAATTCTGAATTATTTGAAATCAAAATTAAAGAGAAAAAAGCCATGCTTGTAAAAGCTTTTGTAAATTTTGAAAGATTATTTCGCATAATATTAAAAAAACAAAATAGAAGAAAGTCGTTTGAATTAAATAAAATTGTTTATTCTTTTATTAATTTCACTATAAGCTTCGATAAAGCCGCCTAAATCATTTCTAAATCTATCTTTATCAAGACTTACTATTGTACCATTTTTCTGATTAAGATCCCATAATCGGCAATTATCAGGACTAATCTCATCACCTAAAACAATTTTTCCATTAGAATCATAACCAAACTCTAATTTAAAATCCACAAGATCTAATTTGATATTGTAGAAAAATATTTTGAGAAGTTTATTAATTTTTAATGTCATATTACTTATAAAGTCAAGTTCCTCATTATCAATTATCTTTAATAAATTAATTCTATCTTTTGTTAGAAGAGGATCATTAAGAGTATCATTTTTAAGATAAAAATCAATTAAGGGTCTTTCCAAAACTAATCCTGGCTTGATTGTGGTCTCTTTACACAGAGAACCATATGCGGTATTTCTGAGGACAACTTCAAGAGGAATAATTTTTATTTTTTGAGCAATCATTGAATTAGTATTTTTGAGCCCAATGTAATGCGTTGGTATGTTGTTTTTGATAAGAAACTCAAATATTTTTGAACTTATCAGACAATTCAATTCTCCCTTACCCTCAAACTTAGCTTTCTTCAATGCATTAAAAGCTGTGGCATCATCTTTGAATTCAATAATTACTTTATCTGAATCCTCACAAGCAAATATTTTTTTTGCTTTACCTTCATAAATAAACTTTAATTTACTATTCATTAAAAACCCCTTTGAGAACTAAAAATAGAATATAATTGAATTATTTGTTAGCAAAAGGAATGTTTAATAGACTAGTTGATCTAATTTTAACTGATTTTCCTTACAAACCCTATTATAAACAATTAACCAGTTCATGAGTATTAATACAATCAACACTAAAAGTTCTAATAAATTAGAAAATATTTTAATAATTGGTAATGGTGGTCGAGAAAATGCATTAGCATGGGCTATCCAAAAAAATGAATTAATCAAGAAAATTTATCTACTTCCAGGTAATGCTGGTTCAAACAAAATAAATAAATCCGAGAGAATTAATTTTGATTTGCATAATATTAAAGCATTAATCTCAAAACTAAAATATCTAAATATTAATTTAATAGTAATAGGACCAGAGACACCTTTGGCAGATGGTTTAGGAGAGGTTCTACGGAAAAATAACTTTGATGTATTTGGTCCTGGCCCGGATGGAGCTAAATTAGAATCAAGTAAATCTTGGGCAAAGGAATTTATGAAAGACGCAAATATTCCTACTGCAAATTTTTGGAAAGTTAAGTCACTGAAGGAAGCAAAAGAAATTATTTTCACATCTCTAAACCCATTAGTAGTAAAAGCTGACGGATTAGCATCAGGAAAAGGAGTTTTCATCCCTGAATCAAAAGAAGCATCCATAAATGCTACGGAAGAAATTTTCAAGGGTAAATTTGGTGATGCTGGCGAAATAGTTGTCTTGGAAGAAAAAATCGAAGGTCCAGAAGTTTCAGTTTTTGCTCTTTGCGATGGGAAGAAATATGTTTTACTTCCAACAGCTCAAGATCATAAACGACTAAATGAGAATGATAAAGGGCCTAATACTGGAGGTATGGGAGCTTATTCTCCTACTCCACTGATGACAAAAAGTCTTCTTGAAATTATTACGAAAGAAATAATTGAACCTACAATTGATTCATTGTTGCGGAAGAATATCGACTACAAAGGGGTTTTATATTTTGGATTAATGATCACAAAATCAGGCCCAAAAGTCATAGAATACAATTGTAGATTTGGAGATCCTGAATGCCAAACAATAATGCCTTTAATGGATAAGGATTTTGTAATTCTTTTACAAAAATGTGCAAAGGGTAATCTTCTCGGAAACGAAAAAATTAAAATGTCCAATAAATTCAGCGGTTGTGTAATTGCCACTTCAAAAGGTTATCCTCATAATTATGAAAAAGGCTTTCCGATAAATTACGGAGACATTGACTTTGAAGATTGTCAAATCTTCGATTCTGGAACATCTTTTAATTCTAATGGTGAATTCATTACAGACGGAGGTAGAGTACTTAGTGTTGTTTGTCAAGGTAAAGACTTTAATAAGGTTTTTGAAAAGGCTTATAAGAATTTAAAAGCAATAAGTTTTGAAGGAATATACTATAGAAAAGATATTGGTCATCAAGTAAGAAATAAAAAAACTGTTGAGAGGACTAACTAAATGATAGAAAGCAATGAGCCTAATAAAATAAAATTTAATACTTCAAAGAAAATTATTGATGATGATAGTCCTAACTTCTGGTCTAATAGAGTTCTAACTTGGTGGAGTGGTTTTAGTTTAAGAACAAAACTATTAGCTATAGCAACACTTGTCGTAAGCCTTTTAATGACTGGAATAACATTTTTTGCTCTTAATAGTATTCAAAGAGATGCCGGTATGAATGACACAAGATACGCACGAGATCTAGGACTTTTACTATCAGGTAATGTGACTGAACTAGTTGCAAATAATCAAAAGAAAGAGATATCAAATGTTGCAGAAAAGTTTTGGAGATCAAGTAGAAATTTGCGTTATATTTTTTTTACTGATGCTGAAGATATTGTTCAACTTGGAATTCCAATTAGTGCTACACCCACAAGTTCAGATAATCAATTTCAATTAACTAGAAGATTAAAGTTACCTGCGGAATTAAAGAAGAGACCTCAATTTCCTTTAGTAAGACAGCATGCCACTCCCCAAGGACAAGTTACCGATGTATTTGTACCAATGTTATGGAAAGGTAAGTATCTTGGAACATTAGCTTTGGGAGTTACTCCTAATAAAAAGGCTTTATCCAGTGCTGCATTAACCAGAGAAGTTACGATAGCAGTTTTCATTTCTATTTGGGTTTTAGTGATACTGGGGGCAGTATTTAATGCATTAACCATTACCAGGCCTGTAAGAGAATTAGTAAAGGGAGTTAGAGAAATTTCAAAAGGCAATTTCAAATCTAGAATCTCTTTACCGATGACTGGTGATCTAGGTGAATTACTTACAGGTTTTAACCGAATGGCTTCTCAATTAGAGAATTATGATGAAGCCAATATTGAAGAGCTTAAAGCAGCTCAGATAAAGCAACAGTCACTTATAGCTACTATGGCAGATGGGGCAATACTATTAGACTCTAAAGGCAAAATAGTTCTAACTAATCCCACAGCAAAAAGACTATTTCGTTGGGAAGGGAGATTCTTAGAAGGTAAATATTTTTTAAACGAAATTCCTGAAATTTTATCTAATGACTTACATACAAATATAGAGTCAATTTTAAAAAGAGAAAAAGAAAATGACGATTTAAGGTGCAGCTTGGGAGAACCTGCAAGGACTCTAAGAATTGTTTTACAGTCTGTTTTGGATACAAATAAAGTTGAATTAAAAGGAATCGCAGTAACAATTCAAGATTTAACAAGAGAAGTTGAACTTAATGCAGCACAAAATAGATTTATAAGTAATGTTTCTCATGAACTAAGAACACCACTTTTTAATATAAAAAGCTATGTAGAGACATTATACGATTTAAAAGATCAACTTTCTAATGAGGAGCAACTTGAATTTTTGGGTATCGCTAATTCAGAGACTGATAGATTAACAAGGCTAGTTAATGATGTCCTTGATTTATCAAGATTGGAATCAGGTAAAATAATCCAATTAGAGCCTATGGAAATAAAACCAGCTATTGAACAAACACTTAGAAATTATAGACTTAATGCTACTGAAAAGAATGTTTCCTTAGCACATGATATCGAGGAAAATATCCCATCAATTCTTGGGAATTTTGACTTACTTTTACAAGTTTTTGATAATTTACTAGGTAATGGTTTGAAATTCAGTCCCAAAAATAGCACTCTTAAAATTAGGGCTTACACGTGGCCTGATTCATGCCCAGCCTTCCCCCCTAATAACAATAAAGACGTTCCTCAATGTGAATTAGTTTCTCCTTTACCCAAAGTAAGAATTGAAATCGCTGATAATGGTTCAGGAATATCGCAACCTGACCAAGAGAAAATATTTGATCGTTTTTATAGAGTTGAAAATGCAGTTCATACCGAACAAGGTACAGGATTAGGTTTATCAATTGTTAGAGGAATAATTGAGAAACATGGTGGTCAAATTCGAATGGCGAGTGAATTAGGCATCGGCACAACATTTTGGTTTGATTTACCCCTAGAACAATCTGATAAAGATGAATTACTAGCTCAAACAATTAGTAATGTAGAAAACTTTTCCGATTCTCAAGAAAGTGAATTATTCTAATTTTTTTCATTCCCTTTAAAAACGTTTTGCATATTTTGGTCAGAAGTGACTCTATGAGGTGCACCGCTAAATATTTGTTCAAAATTAGAAAAAGAATCTTTTATTTCAGGTCCTTGGCCAGTAATCATATATTCTCTTATCCTTTTATCATGCCATGAGCCTCTCATTTTAAAAACATTTATAGCTCTAGCCATCTCACCCTTAATTTCGACATATTGTAATAATAATATTGTATCTGTGATAGTTGAAATATGAGAGTCTGTTATAGAGTGACTTCCCATAAATTCTTCAGCAGTATTTGTAAAGAAACCTGCTATCTCTTCTTGTTTTGAATAACCAGTAACTCCAATTACAAATTGTCTAAAAGCATTCAAACTTACACCTCTAGCCAATGCAGAAAGAGAGTCAATTGCCAATCTCTTAGGTTTAAATTCATTTATTTGCGTTTTTATAATCTGTAAGTGATCCTCTAAACCAGTTGATTCAGGATATGCACAAATAATTTTTAATAATCCGTCATTTTCCATCTTTTCAAAATCTATTCCCCAACTCGTAGCATTTCTATTTAGTTGAGCCCTAGATTCTTCATAGGCAAAAAGTATTGCTCTTTCATTATTGTTATAAGCATCTTCAATAAACTTTGATACCAGCATAGTTTTACCTGTACCAGTTGCACCAGTTGCAAGAATTATTGAATCCTGAAAATAACCGCCTCCACACATTTCATCAAGATCTTTAACTCCTGAACTAATTCTTATATTAGAGGATCTTTGAGTTAATCTCATCGCTCCTAAGGCAAAAACAATTATGCCATCATCTCCCATTGTGAAAGGAAATTCTCCTTTCATATGTACGGTGCCTCTCAACTTTAAAACTTCTAAAGTTCTTCTTCTTTTTTCTGCCTCAAGAACATTTCTAAGTAGTACGACATTATCAGATACAAATTCTTCAACGCCATAACGAGCTATTGGGCCATAATCGTCCACCCTTTCTGTCGTCATTACCGTAGTAACTCCTATTTCTTTTAATCTCGCAATAAGTCTAAAAATCTCTCTTCTAACAACATAAATAGCATCATATTGCTGAAATACAGCGGTTATTGAGTCTATCGCTACTCTCTTAGCTTTATATTTTCTAATCGCATAACTAATCCTTTCAATCAAACCTGAAAGATCAAAATTACCAGCAACATCTTGACCATCAGGATCAGGCGAAGCGTCTAAAATAAATAGTTTATTTTGATCAATTAATTTCTGTAAATCCCAACCAAAACTAGCTGCATTTCTAATTATATCTAAAGGTGATTCTTCAAAGGTAATAAAAATTCCTGGCTCATCAAAATTACAAATCCCATGATGTAAATATTGTAGAGAAAAAACTGTTTTGCCCGTTCCAGATGTACCACTGACAAGAGTACTTCTCGCGGCAGGTAAGCCTCCCCTACAAACATCATCAAAGCCATCTATTCCAGTAGGAATTTTTTGGACTTGCATTTTAATTGATTTGCTAATTTTTTTATCTTTCATGGGATTTGGTCGGGAAATTATTCTTTAACTTTTGGTATATTTTTTAATTATAAAAGTTTTTATTAATTATTTGTACCTCCACTATATTCACTCTCAGTTAATTCATCAAAAAGTAAATCTAATCCAATTAAAACCTTTTCTCTATCTGATAAATCACCAATTATTCTTCTAACAGGTGGAGGTAAAATCTTAGCAAGAGTTGGCGTTGCCAAAATCTTATCTTCTTCAGCAAGTTGCGGTTGTTTAAGAACATCTATTACTTTTAGAGCATAAACTCCTTTAAATTCATTTTCGAGAATTTCTTTAAGAGTATTTAAAGCTCTCATTGAATTAGGAGTATTTCCTGCTACGTAAAGTTTTAAAATATATGTTTTTCTTGCCGCCATTTGTTAACACCTCAAATTTAATAAAAGATTTTAATAATAAACCTTGACTAATTACACTATAAAATAAGAAAATAAACAAACATTCACGACTGCTGAACAGGCTTAATCAAATCTATATATTTGAGCCTATTGGCGTCCTTATTATATGACTTCTTCAAAAAAACCTTCTGACAGTTCTGCAAAAAATGATAATTTGTATGCAATAGCTGAGACATCAGGCCAACAATTCTGGTTTGAAGTTGATAAATATTATGATATTGATAGGTTAAATGCAAAAGAAAAAGACAAAATCATAATTGATAAAATTCTTTTAATAAAAGATAAAGATAATATTTCAATAGGTAATCCTTATATAAAAAATGCAAAGATTGAACTAGAGGTGGTCTCACATAAAAGAGATAAGAAAATAATAGTATATAAAATGCGTCCTAAAAAGAAGACACGTAGAAAAATGGGTCACAGACAAGAACTCACAAGAGTTATGGTAAAATCAATATCAAATGCAAATGGTACTCCAAGAACATCTTCAAAAACTGAAGTTAAAAAAAAGAGCACTAGCCAAAAGACCTCAAATCCCAAAAACTAATTTTTACTAATGGCACATAAAAAAGGTACCGGATCAACTAGAAATGGAAGAGATTCAAATTCTAAAAGACTCGGAGTTAAAGCTTATGGAGGAGAAAAAGTATCTGCAGGATCTATCATAATCCGTCAAAGAGGTACTTCTTTTTTACCAGGGAATAACGTTGGCAAAGGAAAGGATGATACACTTTTCGCCCTTAAAGAAGGTACTGTAAGCTTTGACAGTATCAAAAGGAATTTAAGAAACAGAAAAAGAGTAAATATAGTTCTTTAAATTTTTTTATAAGATCTTGTCGTAATAAGAATAGGATGAAAAACTTCTACAAATTTTGATTGTAGAGTCTTAAAAAATTGTTCAATAATTTGCTCATCATCAACGTGAAAGGGATATTCATTATTTTCTCCTTTATAAAAGTACCAATTAAATAAGCCAATTGAGTTGGGATCCATAATTTTATGAAAGGTATCAATCTGAAAAGCTGGATCAGCTAAATGTTCTAATACATCAAGACATACGATCGTATCAAATCTAGATATTTTTGATTCCTGAATTGTTTTACAAAAAGTGAGTTTATTACTCACTCCAAGTTTCTGTGCCCTATATTTAACAAAATCTCGATTTGTTTGATTAATATCAACGAAAAAAACATGTTCAACCTTTGTAGACATAGCATTAGCTAAGGCATGAGTGCCAATCCCTCCACCGAAATCTAAGACCAAATTTTTCGAAAATCTCTGCTGAAGTTTTAACGTGTCCGCAATATAATCTTTACTTGAAATATGCCAAGCGGCCAAATCTGCTAAATGCTTATCTCCTACAATTTCTTTATAAAAGTCTTCAGCCTTACTTAAACTACCCCCGGGATGAAGATTGGCTAAATCAACCTTTGCGTTTTCGAGGAACCCATCTAAATCACCCTCCTCGATAGACAAGAATTCCATTAAGTGTGATTTCAAATCAAAAGCATCATCTATAAATTCTTTTATTATAAAATCATCTTTTTTCAATTTCTTACTTTAATATGACCTTATTTAAAATAATAAAATAGTAAGAAATAGTTCTCATAGGAATCTTAATATTAAAATGGAAATTAAAAATGGATTTATAGCAATAAATAAAGAGAAAGGACTTACCTCTCATGATTGCGTTAAACAAATAAGGCAATTATTAGGTACCAAAAAAGTTGGTCACACAGGTACTTTAGATCCCGAGGTAACAGGCACTTTACCAATAGCCATAGGTAGCGCAACAAGATTTATTCAATATTTACCTCAAGGCAAAACCTATATTGGCCAAATCAAATTAGGCATAAGAACAAAAACTGATGATATGCAAGGCGAAATTCTAAATAAAAAAATATGGCCTATTTTGAGTAATAAACAATTAGATAATTATTTAAATAAATTTAGAGGAATTATTCAACAAGTACCTCCAAAAGTATCAAGCGTACATGTTAATGGAGAAAGAGCATACAAAAAATCTTTAAAGAATGAGGAGTTTGAATTACACCCAAGACAAGTAGAAATAGAAGAATTAATTCTAAAAAAATGGGATCAAGCGAATGGAATATTAGAAATAAAAGTTTCATGTTCCTCAGGAACTTATATAAGATCTATAGCTAGAGATTTAGGGCAAGTCTTAGATTCAGAAGGTTGTCTTTTGAATCTAAAAAGGATTTCAGCTTGTGGATTCCATGAGAATAATTCTATAAAAATATCTGATCTAAGTGATCTTAATGACAAAAATGTGCCTTTTATTATTCCCACAATTTCTGCTCTTGATCATATTTCAACACTAGTTTTAACTAATCAAGAAGAAATTAACTTTTGGCAAACAGGAAGAATAATTAAATTTGATTATAATAATTTTCTTAAAAGCTGCTCTTTTGATTACAAAAAACCAATAAAAATAATTGACCGTAACAAAATCCTGTTAGGAATGGGTTTTATTAATGAAGAAAAAACTAAATTACATCCCAAATTAGTTCTTAATGCAAAATAATTTTTTATAAGTAATTTTTGCTAAATGGTTTAATTCTTACACCTCTATAAAAATGTTTTAATATTCTTTCTGCTTTTTGACCTTTGGAAGCCATATATTTTGCACCCCATTGACTCATCCCTACACCATGACCAGATCCTTGACCTAAAACTATTAATTTTTTTTCGATAGGAATATTGGAATTATCATTATAGGAAATATATTTTTTATCTTCAACAAATTCAAACCTCATAAAAGTACTTTTCAGATTCAATCTTTTTCTAATATCAACTCCTGATATTTGATCAGAACCATATTTTCCAAAAATTTTCATATTTTTTACTCTCCCAGTATTAGTTATATTCAAAATCTCAATTTTTTTTATTCCTCCAATCTTAGGGAATAATTTTTGTAGTTCCTCACTTGAGAATTTTTTCTGCCATCTGAGTTTTGGATTATTTTTATCAAAATCTTTAACACTAGATAAATAAGGATATTTATTCTTCCAGACATCTTGACTATTTTCTGTCATCCCTCCTGAACTACTATGAAATAAGGCACTAATCAGTTTATTTTTATATGTCAAAACTAATGATCTTGTACTTCTTACTGCCCTTGAAGTTTTATAGGTTTTTGATTCCAAACCATTATAAACTTGATTTTTCTGAGTGGAATCAATATCATAAAACTGATTTTCTGTCTGTTTTAAAGCATAAGTCCTCGAAGCTATAGCCTGAGCTTTTAATGCCTCCAAAGGCCATTTAGCTGGCATTTCTGAGCCAACGACACTACTCAGATACTTTTCAATCCCAAGGACATTAACGACTAATATCCCAGAATCAAGAACAAATAGATTTAATATCCCTGGATATCTTTTCTGACCAACCCAAATACCTCTTCTATCAGAGGATTTGACTACGATTTTCTTGTTATTTTTTAAATCATAAATTTTTTGTTTATCCTTATCAAAAAAAATTGTAGTTCTATTACTCTCCTTTTTTAAAGTTAAACCTTTAATTTTTTTATTTGAGAATTTTTGTCCTTTGATAATTAATGGAATTGATTTATCAGATCTTATTCTTAAATTTCTGTTTTTTGATATAAGAACCCTTATCAAGGGCTCTCTAGAAGCAGATACAGAGTAATTTTGGAAAACACAAAAAATTATTATCCCTATTAGATAAAATTTATGAAATTTTTTTATAATTTTAAAACCCACTATGTTTGAAAAACAAATTTTGCATTTGCCTAAGTCTGACTAAAAGTCTAGATTTAATCTAGATATTAAATAAAAATAACATTAAAAGTGAACGTCACTTTCTTGGGAACAAGCTCTGGGGTGCCAACCTTAACAAGAAATGTTTCTTCCTTAGCCCTTAAATTATCTCAAACGGCTGAAGTATGGCTTTTTGATTGCGGAGAAGGAACACAGCACCAATTAATGAAGAGTAATATTAAGTCTTCACAGATTAAAAAGATCTTTATTACTCATATGCATGGAGATCATATTTATGGTTTGCCAGGCCTTTTAGCTACATTAGGGTTATCGGGAAATAGTAATGGTATTGAAATTTATGGTCCTTCAGAGTTAAGAAATTTTGTAATTTCTGCACTTAAGAATAGCTATTGCAAGTTGTCATTCCCATTACATTTTATAGAAGTTGAAGATTTCGCCTCACTAAATAAAGTTTTATTTGAAAGCGATAAAATAAAAGTTCATTGTTCCTGCCTCAAGCATAGACTCCCTGCTTATGGATATCGTGTAGAAGAAAAAGATAAGCCAGGAATATTTGATATAAAAAAAGCAAAAGATTTTAAAATACCTGCTGGACCGATTTATTCAGAATTACAATCAGGAAAAAGAGTGGCCTTGAAAGATGGGAGATCTTTTAATGGGAGAGATTTCTGTGGTCCCCCTAGAAAAGGTGAATGTTTTGTTTATTGCACAGATACAGTTTTTAGCGAATCAGCAGTAAATCTATCAAAAAATGCTGATTTGTTGGTTCATGAATCTACATTTTCCAAAGAAGATGAAAAAATGGCTTACGAAAAATTACATTCGACAACAATAATGGCTGCGAAAACTGCACTATTATCTAACGCAAAGAAATTAATTATCACACATTTAAGTCCTAGATATACTCAAAGAAGTTTAATCAAGCCAAGTGATTTGCTAAAAGAAGCCCAAAATATTTTTCCTAATACTTATCTTGCAAAAGATTTTCTTACTGCAGAAATTAAATAAACTGCAACAGTTCGTGAGCAGTAGGGTTGTAAATGGCCAACCCATGAAATAATAGTCATATGGTTTTTTCTTATTTGATGTCGATCGAAATGGTTTCTATTTTTTCATCACTAAAAAAGTCTTTCAAAAGACTTCTAATTCTTCTTCCATTGATTATTGGTTTACTTCTTAATCCAATATCTACAAATGCACTCTATCCCAGTGATCCTTCATCAGTAGAGGGATTAAAAGAAGATCTCCATGGTGCAAATCTTCAAAATAATGAATATGTAAAATATGATTTATCTAATCAAGATTTAGGAGAAGCTAACCTACAAGGTGCTTATATGAGTGTAACAACTGCTAAGAACTCTAGTTTCAAAGGTGCAAATATGAAAGATCTTATTGCCTATGCGACTCGTTTTGATAATGCTGATTTTTCGGATGCAAATCTAACAAATGGCGAACTAATGAAAAGTGTTTTTGATGGGGCAACTATAGATGGAGCTGACTTTACTGATGCAAATCTTGATTTGAAGACAAGAAAATCATTATGCGAAAGGGCAACTGGAACAAATTCACAAACAGGTGTTGATACTTTTGAGAGTCTTGAATGCTCTGGCCTAAAAGGTTATATGCCACCAAAACCAAAAGCTTAAACAAATACCTTAAATACTTTCAGGAAACAAATTGCCAGGTTCTTTTGAACCTGGTTTTTTGCTATACCACCATTCTTGAATTTCTAAAGAAAACTTCTTTGAGAAGAAAGTGATAACCGTTTCTACAGGTTTTGATCCTGGCTCTAAAATTTGAACTGAATAAGATGGACATTTCCTTGAGGCCATATCTGGGACAAATCTAGATCCTATCCTTCTCCAGCTGGGCTCTTTACTGCGCCAAGCGAGCCTAGAACAAGGCCAAGGCAACTCTTCTCTGTCATATAACCTGCAACATGGTCCAATCACTTTATAGCTGAATTGGCCTCCGTAACTTGATTGAATTACATCGGTTTTAAAAAATTCAAATTTATTCATTTATCGCATAAAAAAAGCCATCTCATATGAGAATGGCAGAAATAATTTAATAAAACAACCAAATATAGTTATTTTTTATAAATTAATAGAGCTCTTCTTCAGCATGAGTATTAATTGTTACATCTGAAGAAGGATACGCAACACAAGTAAGGACAAAACCAGCTTCTAGTTGATCATCATCTAGAAAACTTTGGTCAGATTGATCAACAGTTCCTGATGTGATTTTACCTGCACAAGTAGAACAAGCTCCTGCTCTGCAAGAATAGGGTAAATCAACGCCTTGTTCTTCAGCAGCATCTAAAATGTACTGATCATCAGGTACTTCAATTGTAGAATTGAGACCTTCACTTTCGCTGATAAGTGTAACTTTGTAAGAAGCCATTTGAATAAAAATTTGATGGTAAAAATAATACCGTTATTACTTTTTTAACATTGTTTACAAGCATTTGTGTGTGTAGGCAGTAAAAAATGAAACAATGCAATGTGAAAAGGAGGTTAGATTAGAAAAACTTATGTATCTATAAGATTAGAGAAATTTTTGTGCTGTAATGCACACCCAATCTTTTTTAGAAGATACATCATTTATTTGGAAATTACTAGCATTCAATAAATTAATAATTTCATCTTTTTGTGAATTCAAAATACCACTTAAAATTACTTCTCCATCTTTTTTAAGACAGTTACTTATTTCAGGGATTATTCCTTTTATAACTTCTGCAAGAATATTACATAAAATAAAATCAAAATTCTTTAAAGAATATTTTGAAACCAACTCATCAAATGGTCCTAAATACGTCTTTAAATTATCTAAGTTTTCGAAATTTAGCCGGAAATTAGACTCAGTCGAATTTATTGCAAGATAATCATTATCAATAGCATAAACCTCTCTTGCACCAAAAGATTTAGCCGCAACACTTAAAATTCCACTACCTGAACCAATATCTAATATTTTATTACTAGATATAGAAATTTTTTCTAATCTTTCTAGACAAAGAGATGTTGTTGGATGACTTCCAGTCCCAAAAGCTGCTCCAGGGTCTATTCTTATAACTTTCTTATTTTTATGTTCCTTTGGCAATTCAAGCCAACAAGGCAATACAAGTAAGTTATCCCCAACAAGTTCTGGTCCCCAATATTTTTTCCAACTTGATACCCAATCTTCCTGCTCAATAAGATTCCACTCAAAACAATTAGTATGAAAATTGTTTTTATCTAAAACCTCTTTAATGTTTTTCTCAAGTTTTATTCTTAAACTCTCAGGCCAATTTAAAGTTGGAAGCCAAATTATTACTTTTTTATTGTTTTTATTATTTAATAAAATTTCAAAAGCAAAACTAAAAATACCTAAGTCATTTAATTTCCAAATAATAATTTCTTCTAAATTCGTTTCTATTTCAAAAGAAAATTTATACCAATTATTTATTTCCATTAACTATTCAAATTATTTTATAAAGTTACAGGATCAGAACTAGTAATACCCTCAACTTCAAGAATTGATTCAAGCAACTTTGTAGGAATTGGATCATCAATACTCAGAACCATGACAGCCTCACCTCTGACAATCTTCCTCCCAACTTGCATTGAAGCAATATTGACATTGTGATCTCCTAGAAGGGAACCTAACTTTCCAATAATACCCGGCATATCTCTATGCCTAGTTATAAGCATAAATCTACTTGGAGAGACATTCACTGGATATTGATCAATGCTAATTATTCTCAATTCGCCATCAGCAAAAATGCTTCCTGCAACACTATGCTCTCCATTATCTCCAAATGTAGTTAACTGAAGTGAACCGCTAGCAAATTCAGGTCTAGCCTCATCTTTACTTTCCAAAACAGAGATCCCTCTAGATTCTGCTTCAAGAGAAGCGTTTACATAATTTATTCGATCACCAAGAGCCTTACTTAATAGGCCTTTTAAACTAGCAATTATTAAAGGCTGAGAAGGATGTTGCACGAATTCACCTTGAAGCCTTACCTCTAATTTTTGAATTTGTCCTCCAGATAGTTGACTTATTAAAAGGCCCATTGTTTCAGCTAATTGTAAATGAGGTTTAAGGCTGTCCATAATATCAGGACTTAAACCTGGGATATTCACCGCTGTTCTTGCAGAAAGTCCCAAAAGAACATCTCTTATTTGTTCAGCAACATCTACAGCAACATTCTCTTGAGCCTCTCTGGTTGATGCTCCTAAATGAGGAGTAAGAATTAAATTTTTATCAACTTTAAGTAATGGAGAATTCGAGTCTAATGGTTCTTCAGAGAAGACATCGATAGCAGCTCCTCCTATAAATGAATTATTAAGCGCCTCAGCTAAAGCTTCTTCATCAATTATTCCCCCTCGAGCGCAGTTTATTAATTTTGCATTATTTTTCATACTTTTTAGCACCTTCATATCTACTAAGTTTTCCGTTTCTGAAGTCCGCGGCAAATGTAAAGTTACGTAATCAGATTCAGCAAACAATGTTTTCAATTCGGACAATTTTACCTGTAATTGTTGTGCTCTTTCAGAGGAAACAAATGGATCGTAACCATAAACATCCATTCCAAGCGCATTAGCAACTTTTGCTACATGAGTTCCTATTTTACCTAAACCAACAACACCTAGTTTTTTCTTAAAAAGCTCATTGCCAACAAACTTTTTTCTTTCCCATTTACCCAAAAAAGTACTACTGTTAGCGATTGGTATATTTCTTGATAATGCCAACATCATTGCGATTGTATGCTCGGCAGCAGCTATGGTATTACCTCCTGGAGAATTAACTACGAGAACACCCTTTTGAGTAGCCGCCTTAACATCGACATTATCTACACCAACCCCAGCCCTACCGATTATTCTTAGTTTCTTAGAAGAATTAATAATATCTCCTGTAACTTGAGTCCCAGAGCGTATCATAAGAGCATCATAATCATAGATAATAGATGCCAATTCTGAGTTAGAGATTCCTATCCTCTGATCAACTTGAGCTACTTGGGAAAGAATATCAATTCCAGTTTGATCAATTGGGTCTGTAATTAGAACTTTTGTCATTTAAAGAGTTGTTCTTTAATTTTTTACTTTAACTTAATCTATAGTAGAGATATCTAATTTTATTGATTTGAATCAACAAACCAACATTTGAGGAATGAAAATTGACTAAAAGTATAGTGATATTTAATGAGCTAGAAAAATGCCTTGATTTATTAAATGTTTTTAAGGATAAATCAGTATTTCTAACAGAATGTTTATTGATTTTGCCATCTAAAGAAAAAACAACTCCTGATCAACAACAATTATTAACTTTACCAACAAATAGCTTTTTTAAATCTGAAGAAATAGAAAACATAAGAATCCTAAATCCAAAACTTGATCGAAAGATAAGACAGAAAAATATGCGTACTTGGCTTATGCCATTTGGTTTTATGGCAGGTATAGCATTTTCTAACATGACAAATTTGTCGACTTTTAGCTTCCTTGGACTTAACAATATAGGAGAATCTTTCATGGGGGGTCTTTTGGGTATGGGCTCTGGATATTTAGGTAGCATTGTATCTTCAGCAACTATCAACGTTAATAGAAATAAAGAGTTGAGATCTATTATTGATTCTAATAAAGAGGGAAAATGGCTTATTCTTCTTGAAAATCAAATAGGAACTGAATTACCCTGGGCTTTAATAAAACAATCAGACCCTAAAGACATAATTTTTTTAGAAGGCTAAATGATTGACTTAAGTGAATTATTAGTAAATTCAAATTACAAAAAAGAAATTGAGGAATTAATAAATATTTCTAATTTATCTTTAAAACATTGGCAAACATATTGGACAGGTTTTAATTCAACCTTTGTGTGTGAAGAAATTTTGAAAGAATTTGAAAATTTAAATGATTTTAAATTTTTTGTTTTTGGAGGATATAATTCAGCCCAAAGATCCAAGATTGCATGTTTTAGAGAAGATAATATCCCAGAGAAAAATGAACTAATTAGAGATTTCCCTGCGAAAGGTATTCAAATGAATGGTAATTTTTTATTTGACAACGCAACTCAGGATGATTTTAGATCCTTATTAGTGGATAATGGATTGAGGGAAGAAAGAATTGGTGATATTTGGACCACAGGAGATAGAGGAGCTCAAGGAATAATCGACGATTCAAAAATTGAATTCTTAAATGAAAAGATTTTCTCCCTAAGAGATGTAAAAGTAAAAATAAAAATAGTATGTTTAGATGAATTACAAATACCTGTTGGGAGATCAAAAAAAATAATTAATACGGTAGAGGCTTCAACAAGGATAGATGCAATAGCTTCTGCAGGTTTCCGGATCTCTAGGACCAAAATTTTGGATAGGATAGAAACTGGAATGCTTAAATTAAATGGTAAGACAGTAAAAAAAAGTATTATTAGTTTAAAAGTTGGCGACAAACTTCAACTTGATAACAAAGGGTTTATTGAAATTCTGGATTTAGAAATAACCAAAAGAGAAAGATGGAAAATTAAGTTACTTAGAAAATGAATCCTTGAGCTGCTATTTTCATATAGGGAGTTCAAATATTTGACTTTTTCAAAAGGGCGATTAGCTCAGCGGTAGAGCATTACCTCGACAAGGTAGTGGTCACTGGTTCGAATCCAGTATCGCCCATTAGATTATTGATGAATGCAAGAAGATCCACAAATAATACTTTCGTTTTTTAGATTGATTAGAAAATGAAACTTAATCAAATAATCAACCTGCATAAAGGCTTAACTTTGTTTGTTGTGGCAGGGTTAATGATGTTTTATAAAAACTATTCAATTGCTGCATGGGTTTATTTATCTTTGCATGGAACTTATGGAATACTTTGGTTGTTAAAAGAAAAAATATTTCCAGATCCATATTTTAAAGAAAAAATAAATTTCCTAACTTCAATTACTGGGTTTATTTTCCTTGGAAGTTACTGGATAGCTCCATTTATTCTTATTTCCTCCCAAAAATCAGTTTCATATCCCATAATTGCAGCCTCTATTTCAATAAATATAATTGGTGTTTTTCTTCATTTTGCAAGTGATGCACAAAAATATTTCACTCTTAAAATCAAAAAAGAACTTATTAAAGATGGATTTTTCAAAAATATTAGAAATACAAATTACCTTGGTGAAATACTAATTTATTTATCATTTGCTTTCCTTTCTATGAGTTTTATACCTTTTGCTATTCTCGCTTTATTTTTCTTTGGAGTATTTCTACCAAGAATGCTAAAAAAGGACAAATCACTTACAAAATATGCTTCATTTGCGGAATATAAGCGAATTAGTGGTTTACTTTTACCCAAATTTAATGAAGGAAATTAAAATTCCAATGTGGAGGCAGGAGTTAAAAGCTGCGAGAAAAAAAGAAGGTAAATTACCCTCAAGTAGGTGGTTTCAGCTTTGTACTATTAACGGGAATAACGAACCTAGGATACGTACGGTAGTTTTTAGAGGATGGCAAACTGAAAGTTCAATTCTTATTTTTACTGATAGCCGCAGCGAAAAAGTTGCTCAATTAAAATTAAACTCCAACGCAGAGATTTTATGGCTTTTTTTTAAAAGCAAATCACAATTCAGATTTAAAGGAAAAATGAAGGAGTTAAATGAAAACATAAAATATTGGGATTCTTTATCAGATAGATCCAAATCAACTTGGTTTTGGCAACATCCAGGAAAAGAGATTAATAAAAATATTGGCACTTCTCAAATAATTTCTAGTGATTTGAATAAACCAGAAAGTTTTATTGTATTAGAATTTGAAATATATTCTGTAGATCTTCTTAAATTAGTAACGCCTATCCACAAGAGGTATGTCTGGCATAAGGAAAATAATTGGGAAAGAATAGAAATAAATCCATAAAATATTTCTAAATTGTTTACTTAGGTTGAAAAAATTATATAGATCGGTCAGTTTTATAAAAGAAATATTAACTATATGAATTTCTCAGAAATTCCTGAAAATCCTTTAATCTTTTTATCTTGGGTAACAGCTATAGGATTTTTCTTAAGTTTAACGGAAGCAACTTTAAAAATTAAATTTGAAAAACTAAGTACCCTACAAAAAAGACAGGAATTTATTAATAGTCTTTATCCAAAAATTTAATTTGAAGTATCTGAGAGTAGGTTAGCCTGCAAAAATTGGAAGATACCACCCTTGTTTGTTGTATCCTCTTGACTAATTGATTTACCAGGATCAGATTTAGTTTTAAGTGATTCTTGAATATCTTCATCATCTGATTCAGATCTCAACACTCTTATAATTACCTCATCAATTGAGAAATCCCCAGGACCTGTTAACGCTATTGAGGTTGCTGAAGCGAAATAAAGTAGTAAAAGTTCTAATAAAAATATATTAAATCCAGACGTTACCAGAGCATGATAAATAGCTACAGATATAGTACCAACAATTGCTAAAGCCCCGAATCTTGTAGCCAAACCAAGTATTAATAACCAGCTTCCTCCAATTTCTGAAAATGCAGCTACATATGACAGGAATATTGGGAAAGGTAAGTGCAGAGGTCTGACAAAAGCATCAGCAAAATTTTCAATATTAGCTAGCTTTTCAAAACCATGATGAATTAAAACTGTACCAGTAATTACTCTTAAGATTAATAAAGCTGTATCTTTGCTGAATGATTTTGTAAGGATTGTTGAAAGCACTATAAAACGTATTTCTTAAGTAAAAATAACTAGCCACATTATTCATCGTGGATTAAACCATAAAACTGATCTTTAATTAAGTATTTATACTCAGGCATTTGAGTATGCCAAAATTTTTAGGCTAAAAAAAATAGTACTTTTCAAAATATCCATTAATAATTTTAAAAAACATATTGATTAATTTTGGGGATATTTTCTTTGAATTTAAAGAACCCTTTTTTGGCAAACTTCCAAGAGAATAAGTCTTGATTTCTTACCAATTTAAAAATTTCTTTATTATGAGATTTTTGAAAACTATTTACAAAATCGTTATTTTCACCAACACCTGGATAAATTATATCTAACTGATTAATATCAACCAAGGTTTGCTGTAATTTAAGGGGATCAAGCTGAGTAACATTATCAAATTGATTTATGAATTCAAATACTATTTGTTGTTTGAAATTCAGAACTGCTTTAGATAATTTTATTTTTCTTTGTGCATTGCCCAGTAGAATAATAAAAACACTCTTGTAATTTCCTAAGATTTTTTTAAGAGTTGGGACATGTAAATCGTTTTCAAATAATATGAGATTCTCTGACTTTGGTTCCATATTGCTTTTATAAATCTCATCATCAAGTGCAATTTGATTTGTTTCTTCTAGAAAGATTTGTTTAGTATTGATTTTTTCAACATTGAACCTATTATTTGAAAATTTTCTGAGATTTGCTGGGGAAAAAAGATATTGCTTCCCTTTTGTTTGTAATCCTGCGACCCATCTCCAACTCAAAAGGTTGGAAGCAGCATCTCCATCATAAAGATGTTTAAAGAAAAAACTTGCGCCTAATTGCCAGGGCAGACCTAAATTAAAAATCCAAGTACTAGCAAACCACATCCGAGTATGGTTGTGTAAATAGTTATGAGTCTTCAACTCATTAACCCATGAATTTAAAAAATCTAATTCTGAATTTCCATTTATTGTTTTTTCATAGGTTTCAAAATCGTAATCATAATTTTTTTCTAAAATAAAATTACACCAAACTTTTGGTCTATTTTCCATCCAACCTTTCCAGTAAATTCTCCAATAAATCTCCTCTATAAATTTATTAATCTTTTGAGATTGATATTTCTTTTTAACTTCTTTAAGCAATTCATATTCTAGTAAAACCCTGTGAGAAATATAGGGTGATAATTTTGAAACGGAGCTTTCATTCGTTGGGCCATAATCAAAATTACGAAGTTTTTCATAGTTTTTGATTTTATTCTCTAAAAAATACTCCCATTTTTCCTGAGCATCTAAAAATATTGGCATTTTTACGTATATTAAAAAATTTTTTTTTAAATTGTAGTTGCTTTATAAATAAAGATTTTTAATATTTTATTTTATAATTAAAACTTTAAAATAATTTTTTGAAAAAATGTTTTATTGAATTATTTAATTTAAACATTCAATGCGTACATTTTATACTTTTCAAGTGAGCTCCTCATAGGAAGATATATTACGGGCAATCCAATACTTTTTTACTCCTTAAAGTCAAATTTTTATCTATAAATACCTGACCTAAGTAAAAATTCTCCTCAAAAATATTTTCAAAATTATCCAAGAAATATTATGGGTTCATTATTAGAAAAAAATGTTAAGTATCTTGATGAACAATATCGAATAGGAAATGCTCTTATATCTGATAAAGCATTTGATCAACTTGAAAGAAACTTACTTCGTACAGATCCAAAATGTGATTATTTTAATCAAAGAAGTAATTTATTATTACCCTCATTGCCTAAAGATAATCATAAAGAGTTTTTAGCTAGCTTATTAAAAAATACAAGATTGAGCATTCAACCAAAAATTGATGGTTGCACTATTGCAATTAAATATATAAATGGCAAGTTTAATAAAGCCATTACAAGAAAAGGATTTGATGTCTCAAGCAAAATTGAAAAGATTAAAGATGTCCCCAGTAGCCTTCCTATCCAACGAGATTTTCAAGTTAGAGGTGAGCTTTACGCCCCAAATGAAACTCCCTATTTTTCCCAAAAAATTACAAGCGAATTCCTCAACAATAAAAAAAGGATTACAGAAAGTTTCAGCTTTTGCTGTTTCCAAATACTTAATGGAAGACTTAACCAGTATGAAACCCTTAACTATCTTAAAAAATGTGGCTTTAACACCCCTCACAGTTACTTCACAAATTTTACAAGCCAAGTCGAGTTATTTAGAAAAAGATGGTTAGATGGAAAAATATTTTCTAAATACCCAACTGATGGAATTGTCATCAAAATAAATAGCAGAAAATTACAGTTACTTAGAGAAACAAACTTTTCAAAATACAATGAATGGCAATATGCAATTAAAAATTAATTAAAATAAACTAATTAATCTTAAAAAGTTATTTTTATTAAATCACAAAAAGAGTGTTTATTTGAGTACTCACGATCCTTACAATATGTATTTACGATAAAAAAATATAAAGCAAGCTTGATTTTTAATTAAGTTTCAATATTTCTTAGAAGAATTAGAAAATGACTGCCACTATCCCCAAGAATAAAAATTCTAATTGGACCATATCAGATATTCCCAATTTAGATGGGAAAACAGCTTTTATTACTGGAGCAAACAGTGGTCTTGGATATTACACCGCTAAAGCTCTAGCAGAAAAAAAAGCACATGTTTTACTTGCTTGTAGAAGTTTAGAAAAGGCTAATTCGGCTATAGATAAGTTAAAGTCGCTAAATCCTAAAGGTAAGTTTACTCCTATAGAACTAGATCTATCAGATTTAAATAATGTAAGTGAAATTGGAACAAAAATATCAAGTGAGTTTGAGAATTTAGATTTACTAATTAACAATGCAGGCATAATGCACCCACCAAAAACATTAAGTAAACAAGGTTTTGAAATACAATTTGCTGTCAATCATTTGGCACATATGCTTTTAACATTAAAATTCCTCCCTTTAATCGAAAAGAAAGAAAAATCTAGAATAGTAACAGTAACTTCAGGGGCTCAGTTCTTTGGAAAAGTTGGATGGAATAATTTAAAAGCAGAAAATTACTATAACAAGTGGGAATCATACGCTAACAGTAAATTAGCTAACGTAATGTTTGCTTTAGAGTTAAATGAAAAACTAGAGCAGAAGAATATTTTATCCTTAGCGGCCCATCCAGGTATTGCAAAAACAAATCTTTTTTCAGCACAGAAACCAAAACCAAGTCCTATTGAAACTTTCTCTTTAGAGCTATTTAGTCCAATTTTTCAATCGGCAGAGATGGGCTCTTTACCTCAATTACTTGCTGCAACTTCTCCTGAGGTAAAGGGAGGAGACCATTACGGGCCTAAATTCAATTTCAGAGGTCATCCAAAATTATCTCCAACTTCACCATTTGCTCTAAATAAGAAAGAAAGAAAAAATTTATGGGAAAAGAGTATGGAAATACTTAGTAGTTTTTTATGATTTTTTTAGTTTTATTAACTTCAAAAAATATTTCAGAATATGCAATTCACTTTCGGAAAGTTTCATAAATTCATCTAAAGCCTGATAATTATCTTCATCAAATTCTTTGGCTATTTCTAAAAATTCTTTATGATTTTCATTTACAAATCTCTCTGCAATTTGTGATGGAGATAAGCCTTTTTCAATCAAATTACCAGGAGCATTTTTCTCCCAATTTTTATAAAACCAAGAAAACCATAATTCAGTAATATTTTCTTTCATTTAATTAATCTGGATATTTAATTTTAGATCTAGGAAATAAAAATAAACCAGAAATTATTGCAAATATTGTTAGAAAACCCACAACAGGCGAGAAAAGAGGTTGTAGATTTATAAAGAAAAAATTTCCTGTATGAATTTTCATAAGCCAAAAAAAATCAAATCCAAAATATTGAAATAATGAATATAAGCTTCCACTAAGAACAGTTATCAATAATGGAATTACTGCTATAAGAGTAATACTTCTGTGAAGTTTTCTTGTTTTAGTTTTAAGCATTATTAATTTTTTCTAAGATATTTATGAAGATCTTTTTCACTTTCACAAGCCATCCACATATCTTTTATTTTAAATGTCCCAAGGCAACCAAGTTCTTTAGCTTTTTCTTTTGCTTCACTTTCAGTTGAATAATAACCTCTAAGATGAGCTTTTAATTCAATATCTGTCGAATTAAATCCAAAAATAATTAAAAAAAAGTTTATTAATTTTAATTTAGAAATTAGATTAGTTTTTAAAGAATTTTTCATAATTTAGATAGATCAGTTAATTTCTAATCCTCAATTTAATTATTAATTTAATGCCTATTAAAAATAATTCAAAAAAAGAAGAAAAGATAAATTTTGTTATTGGGTTAGGAAGATCTGGTTTTTGGGCAGCAAAGTATTTAAGAAGTATGGGGAAAAAAGTTATTGTGTGGGAAAGTAATGAAAATAAAGAACTTTTAAAAATAAAGGAAATACTAGAAAAACTCGATATATCTGTTTGTTTAAATAAACAATTTTTATTTGATGAGTTTTATAAATGTCTTAAACAAATTGAATATGTTGTTGTAAGTCCAGCTATACCCTATGACCATAAAACAATAATCAAACTTAAAGAAAGAGGAATTGTTGTAATAGGAGAAATAAATATCGCATGGGAAAGTTTAAAGAATATAAATTGGATTGGAATTACCGGTACTAACGGGAAAACTACAGTAACTCACTTATTAAGTCATATACTTAGAGAAAATGAATTAAAAGCCCCCTTTGCAGGCAATATTGGTAACCCATTATGTGAAATTGCTTACTCAACAAAAAGCAAAAATATTGATTGGTTAGTCGCTGAATTAAGCAGTTATCAGATAGAAATAGCGACAAATTGCATAAAACCTAAAATTGGAATTTGGACAACATTTACTCCCGACCATCTTGATCGTCACAAAACCATTGATAATTATTTCAAGATAAAAAATAGCTTACTAAAACAATCAGAATTTAGAATTTATAATTACGACGATAAATATTTAAAAGAAAATTTCAAATCACTTTCAAATGGAATATGGATAACAACTAGTTCTGATGAATCCGATCTAGATCATTGTGATTATTGGATAAATAAAGAAGACTTTATTGTAGAAAGACGGAAAAAATTATTGAGTTTAAAAATCTTTAAATTAAAAGGTAATCATAATGCTCAAAATCTATTACTAGCTGTAGCAGCTGCAAGAAAAATTGGATTATCCCCTGAGATAATAAAGAATGCTTTATCTAGCTATGAACAACTTCCCCATAGAATGGAGACAATATTCCAATGCAATGAACTTGAAATAATTAATGATAGCAAGGCTACCAATTTTGACTCTTCCATAGCAGGTATAAATGCAATTAAAGGTGCTCCCATAATAATTTCTGGAGGTAGGTTAAAAAATGGCGATTCTCGTGCGTGGGTAAAGATCATTAATAAAAAAGCAAAAGCTGTATTTCTTTTTGGTGAAAGCTCGCAAACCTTAAAAAAATTGATCCTTGAGGGAGGATTTAAGAATGATATTTTTACTTTTAATGATCTTTCAGAAGTAATCAACTACGCCTATTTTTATATAGAAAAGAATCAAACTGAAACTTTATTATTTTCTCCTTCATGTTCGAGTTTTGATCAATTTATAGACTATGAAGAAAGAGGAGAAATTTTTAAAAAATTAATAAATGAAAAATTTAATCTAAAGCTTTTAGAGTATTAAAAATTTAGTTGAACTAATTCCAGGTCGGTCATTACAACCAATTCACTACTAGCAAATTTTTTATCATTTAGTTAGATTTTAATTATAAATTTGAAAGAAACATGAGTGAATCTAACAATTTACCACCAGCAATAAGTCATAAAAAATTAACTTACTTGATGCTAAATGCACAAAAAGACCTCAATGGCTCTGATGATAAAAAAAATACTGACAACTTAGAAAAACAAGCATTTGATGAATTAATAAATAATTGGGAGATCGTAACTAAAGATGTTATCAAGACAATTTCTAAGCGAAATAAAAACGTATTAAAAGATAAATCTTCTAATTCCTTAATTGCATTGGGTGCTATGGAAGTTCATCTAAATATGGCATTACAAGCACTAAATGCATTTAAAAAAGACTCTTTAGATTAAATATTATAGTTTTGGCATAGAGAATAAGAGCATATCGACGTAGGTATCTGATTGAATATCTATATAGCTGAAGTCAATAATCTCAAATCCCAAACCGTCACCAGAAGTAAGCTTTTTACTTGATTTATTATTTTTATCTCTTACTAACAAATCACCCTCTATTATTTGAATCCAATTAAATTTTTTTATTTCTAAAGGCAAATATTTTTTATTAAAAAGGTTATATTTACATCGCCATATAGATATATCTTGATTTATAAAAAGCTGACATTTATTTTTTTTTAAAGAATCAATAATCAGATTATTCCCAGAAGTATTCTTAATCGACATTTGATTATATGACGGCGTGAGATCTTGAATATCTGGATATATCCATATCTGAAATAATTTGCAGTCTGTATTTTTTTCATTTTTTTCACTATGAGTTATCCCTGTTCCTGCAGACATAACCTGCACTTCATCTTCATGAATTATTCCTAAATTATTTAATGAATCTCTATGTGTAATCTCACCTTTTATGACTATTGTGACTATCTCCATATTCGAATGAGAGTGAGTATTAAAACCTGAATTAGGAGAAATCACATCCTCATTAATTACTCTAATTTTTCCAAAATTATCCCAGAATGGATCCCTGTGCTCTGCAAAAGAAAATGAGTGTTTTGAATCAAGCCATTCTCTATTTGATTTAAATCTTTCATTAGATTTTCTGAACTTGAGAATATTTAAAGTCATAAAATTATTTATTGAAAATTTATAAATTTTTATTCATCTTTTGAAGGAGTCCAATTATGGGAGTTGAGAGAAATGAAAATTAGAAAAGTTATTTTTAGAAAGTTATTTTATTTTGAGCCTTGGTTGCTTTACTAATAATTTTTTTTGCCTCATCTCTTGTTAAACAGTTTTCTGCTTTAACATTTAAATTCTTTAGCTTTTGTAATTGTTTAGAGATTTTCATCTCATATATTAGATTTTTCTAAAAGTTAACATATTTTTAAAAGAATAGCATTAGCTCTTTTTACACCACGGTAACTTTAATGACGATTCTGATTGAAGTACTGAATTATCAGAGCAATATAACGGGTGTATAGGATTTTGTTTTTTTGTTTTTTTTATAAAAAGGGGACCTAAAGGATTAACAAAATTATCTTTTTTTATTGAAAAAGAATTCATTACTTTTTTAGAAATTTTGTAATTCCTATTAAGAAAGATCCCGTTGTTACCCCAACCTAACCACAAATGACAATATTTATTTTCAGACCAGTATTTTAAACTTTTATTTATAAACTTATTGTTTAAATAGCCAACAGGGTTCTTATGAGTGAATAATTTGTCAGGTGTTTTGGAAATCAAAGCAAATAGATTTATTATTTTAAGATTCCCATAATTATAATTTTTGCAAATTTTGATTATTTTCCTCGTTGTATTATCAATATAATTTAAATCTGAAAGAGATGGATTTAGACCTATGAAAATCATTTCTTTTTTTGATTTGTTTATTTTAAAACTTAAACTCCATCTATATTTTTTATTTTTGCTTATTAAACAACTTCTTTCGATGAAAAAATTTCTCAACCTAAGCCCACTCCTCTCGCCATTAAAGTTGCAAAAAGAGGAATAGTTGCAAAACCTACTAATTCAGTTGTGATAATAAGTCTAAATCTTTTTACAAGTTTTTCTGAGATCTCAGGTAATTTATTTTTACTCAATGGAATCGCCCACAAAATATAAGTTGTTGTTGGGTATAAAGACAATAATCCAACCAAAATATATAGAGATACTTTAATCCAAAAAATAGGATTCTCTGTATAAAAATCACCTCCTTGTCCAAAATATTTTACCCGTAGAATTCCAGTAACCAATATTGCAACCCCAGCCAAGCCATAAATAACATCTGCAACGACCATTGAGATAGTTTGGTTTCTATTAAGATCAACTTTTAAGGTCAACCTTTCAAATAAAAGAGATCCAAAACACAATATTATTCCCAGGTAATGGATATAAGCAACTAATGCACTTTTAGCTATTTCGCCCGTAAATAAAGTTCCTAGTAACATTTTTAAGTCTAAATTTATACAATACTAGCTATTCAAATATATATTCGTCCAAAAATGCCTTCAGTAAAAAAATAATTTTTAGATCTCAGGATTTTAGGAACCTTTTTTGTCCCTCCTGAAAAGAATCTTTTTTGTTCCAGACCTCAACCACATCTGGGAAATGCTTTTCCATACAAACATCACAAACACCATGACTAAATCTAATATCACTTATTTTCGATAGATATTTTTCTAAATGCATCCAATCACCATCATTATTTTTGACTTCTCTGCAATATGAACAGACTGATAATATACCCTCTTGTTTATGCAAATTAGATAAAGCATCTAATAAATTGAGAGATTTTTTTCTTAACTCCAAAAAAGAAACTATTTGCTTAGATAATAATTCCATTACATTGTATTGTTTTGGAGAAAGATTACCTGGTTTCCGATCGATAACGCATAAAGTTCCAAGTTTATTACCATCTCTATTTTTAAGAGGGAACCCAGCATAAAACCTAATTTTAGGATCACCAATTACCAAGGGATTATTGATAAATCTTTCATCCTGAAAAGCATCCTGAATAATTAATGGGCTATTTTCTTGAATAGCATGGGTACAAAAAGACCAATCCCTTTTTGTTTCATTAATTTCGAGGCCCACTTTTGACTTAAACCATTGCTTATCCTTATCAACTAAGGTCATTAAAGATATCGGAACATTACATGTTGAAGCTGCTATTTTTGTAATATCGTCATAACAGGATTCTGGTTTAGTTCCCAATATCCTATATTCAGCTAATGCTTTTAACCTTCTTTCTTCTTCTTCCTTTTTAGGAATTAGATTTTGCATCATTCTTTTTGAGTTTTTCAACTTTAAAATTAATCTCTGTTTAAAAAACTTTTATCGATCAATACTTAATAAAAAGAAGATAAACTTATTAATTTGTTACTTTGCCACATAGCTTTGAGACTGACTGTCCTGCAAGCCATCCACTCGTCCAACAATGTTGAAAATTGAACCCCCCAGTGATTCCATCAACATCTAGAACTTCACCAGAAAAAAATAAACCTGGACATATTAAACTTTCCATACTTTTAAAATTAACTTCATTGATTGAGACACCTCCAGAGGTGACAAATTCCTCACCAAAGGGGCCTTTACTAGAAATAATATATTTATCTTTCAATAGGCTATTTATCATTTTCTCTCTTTCATTTGCAAGAAGATCTGACCACTTTTTATCTTTATTAATTTCCATTTTATTTAATAAGAACACCCACAACCTCTTTGTTAACAAAGGTAGAGGTCTTAAATTAATTAAGTTTAATTTTCCATTATTAAATTTAAGGTTATCAATTTTTTCTTTTAACTCTTTATATTCTAAGTTTGACCATCTAATGATTAAATTAAATTTATACTTTTGGGCAAATAATTCTCTCGCAGCCATTGAAGAGAGCTTTAGGACAGCAGGACCGCTAAATCCCCAATGAGTTATGAGTAAATCTCCTCTATTTTTGAAAGATTTATTATTTAGTTGAATTTCAATATCTATATTTTTAATGGAGACACCACTACACTCATTCAATTTTGTTTCTTTTGTGGAGAAAGTAAAAAGGGACGGAACGGGTCTTATTATGCTGTGGCCAAAATTTTTAGCTAATTTATGTCCACTAGGATGGCCTCCAGTTGAGAGAATAATGTTTTTTGCAATTATCGAAATTTTTTCACTACTAAAAATAGTAAAAAGGTTATCTGAAGTTTTTAAAATTTCTTTAACAAAAAATTTGGTTGATATCTCTACCCCTTTATTTATTGCATTTTTTTTTAAGCAACTTATTACATCTAATGATGAATCAGATACTGGAAATACTCTATTATCAGCTTCGATCTTTAAATTCAATCCTCTTTTCTCAAACCAATCAAATACATCTCCAGCGGCAAAACGATTAAATGATTCCAAAAGCTTAATCCCACCTCGAGGATAATTTTCTGCCAACTCATTCGGTATCCAGGATGCATTAGTTACATTGCATCTACCTCCTCCACTTATTCTTACTTTCTCCATAAGTTTTGAGGAACCTTCAAGAATTATTATTCTTTTAACACCATTTTCTGCGGCTGTTACTGCCGTCATGAAACCTGCTGCCCCACCACCAACTACTACTAAATCAAAAGGGTTCAAAAATGTAGGCTCTCAAATATTTCCTTAATCTGATAATAGCAATTCAATTTTATAAAAAAAAACATTTTTAATAAAAAATTCAAGGCTTAGACTGAATTATCTTGAAATATGGAGAATATTAATTAAAGACATTTTAAATTTTAAGGTTTATATGAACACGCAACTATCTTTTATATATTATTTTAGTTAGATGGTTAATTTATTTTCCTACGTCAAATATTCTGAAGCTAGCTTCCCAATGACGGGCCAATATACGGCTCTTTTGTTATTAACTTCAGTTATATGGATACTTCTTTGGATCGGTTATAGACAAAATAAAATTAACGATGAAATAAAGAAAAAAGAGAAGGAAGAGAGAATTAACGCAAAAACTGAAAGGAGAAGAAAGTTAGAAAGTTTATATCCAAATAGAAAAAATAATTTTTAAAAAATTTTTTTAATCAAGCTTTTAAATAGTACTAATTAGAAATTACTTTGATTTCACTGTCGAATTCACTTCTATTCTTAATAAGCTTTGCAATTTCTAGGTTAAGTTCTTCTTCTGATTTAAAGCCTAATATGTCTAATGGCGCCAGACCAAGTGACATATCATTTCTATTAATTAATTCCATTTTATTGATAATTTATTCTCATAGTAGATAGTTATTAAATTAAAGTAATTGCTTGGTGATTGATTCAACATAATCATTACTACTTTCAAATATAAATTTTTTGATAAACTTCTTATGAATTTTCTTATTTATAAATCACCTTATTAATTTTTAGTATTAATCCTTATGTTAATTTCTTAAATTATCTGCTTCTAATGACTGTATGGAGACTTTATATTATTTAAATACAAATATCAAATTTAAATATCATGGAAACTAACAAATTAAAGTCTTTAATACAATATCTACCGGGTTTTATTATTCTTATATACGTGTTCTTCTTAGCAATAACACAATTTACAAAGTAAAAATTTTTTAAATTTATTAGTTTTGATTGGAATTTTTTCTGCATTTGGAGCAGCAATATCTTGGACTTATGCATGCTTTATATGGCGTTCACAAACAGAAAAGTATAAATCCATAGACATTAATTTAGTAAAAAATATAATCGCATTTCTTATTTTTCTACCTGCATTTATCAATATCTGTATTTTAGATGATTTAAAATCAATTTTTACCCTGTTGTTTAGTGGAATTATAGGAATAGGTTTAGGAGATACTTTTTATATAAAGTCATTGCAGCTAATTGGTACTAGAAGAACTTTATCTATTGAAACTTTATCTCCATTATTAGCCGCATTATCTGGTGAAATTTTTATTGATGAAAACTTAGCATTTAGGTCTTATTTAGGTATTTTCATTATATCAATTTCACTCTTCATCCTTCTTAGGCAGAGAACAAATCTTGTAGTTAATAATTTGACCACCATTACTGAACGAAATAATCTAAGCATTTATATATTTCCTTTTTTATCAGTTTTATGTGCTGTGTCAGGGGGGCTTTTATCTCGAATAGTATTTTTAGAGAGCAATCTATCTCCTTTCCAAACAACAGAGATCAGGTTACTTGGAGCAATAATATTTTTAACAATAATAAAAAAATTTAGAATTAATTTTTTCTTAAAGAAATTAGATTCTAATGATCAAAAAAGATTTTTACTCTCAATATTATTAGGAACAAATTTAGGCATATTGCTTCAACAAATTGTTTTCAAGAGCCTTCCTTTAGGTATAGGTTGGACTTTACTTAGTACCTCCCCCGTAATTTCTCTTTTTTTCGCAACTAAAGAGGAAGGACAGATAACAAAAGGTATCATATTTTTTACTACGTTATTATTTTTAGGTTTATGTTTAATAATTTTATGAAAAGACATCTATGGAATAAATACTCATGTTAATAGAAAAAACAAGCAATAAAATAGTTATAGAAACGTTATTCAATATGAAAATTTTAAAGAAAAAAACACTTGGAATTTTTGAAGTATATTTTATTTTCTTATTATGCATATATGCCGGTTTTATAGGTTATAAGTCCCTATTAAATATATTATTTACCTAAATTAATTGATTTTTTGAGTAGACTTTATTAAGTGACCGCCATCTTGATCATCATCATCACTTGAAGCGAAAAATAAACAATATATCCCAAGTGAAGCTATGGATATTGAAATAGATAAGGCAGAAAGCTCGTCCATTAAAAGAAGTATTTCTTAGATATTAATAGAAAAATAAATAAAAACTTGTAAATTAATTAACATTATTCAAATTCAACTTAAATTGACCATTAAATTATAATAACTTTACTACGGTATTATTTGGTGAGGATTCTTATCGAGTCGCCATGCAGCGCCAGTGTAATAATTTGTATGGAATAAAGAATTGGCCTATTTGGAAGTGCGAACCAAGTATTTTTCTTTGATTTACTGGGAGAATGAAAGTTGCTTAGTAATTGAAGGTGAAGCAAAAATTAAGACTTAAACAGGAGAAAGTTACTTAATTAAATCACGTTACTTAGTTGAATTTACTGAGAGACTTTCTTGCGAACGGCAAATAATTAAAAGTTTAAAAAACTTTAGATTAAAGGGAAAAGAATAAAAAAAGATTTTCCTATAAATTTACCAAGTTTGATATTTGAGCTAATATTATTAAATTAATCGCTAAAACATATATTTCTTATGACTTTCACTGACAATGAATATTTCGAAGTTATCAAAAAAAACGAAACTGTCAAAGAAGCCTTCGAAACGATAAAACAAACATGTATTAATTTACAAAATCAAACTAATTGCCCAGAAGAAGACATTGAGAGTTTTCTAATATTTATTTCTAAACAATGGGATCATTAATGATTGATAAATCTTTCTAAAAGATATTGATAATTAAAATAACATTTAATATTATTCTCAATTTTGAAACTTAAATATCTTTTTTAGCACTTGTATTAATACTTGAAGTTCCTTTAGCCGCTGATACAAAGAAAACAAACCCTACTAATCCTGCAATACCAAAAATTGCAGCTAAAGGGTCAAAAGTGAAAGAGAACATAAAAAACTATAAAATCAAAATAAATAATAGTTTTTGAATCCAAATTTCACAATTATTGTTAAGTAACATTTGTCACATTGATATATCTCAAGACGTCAATGTTAATTAATTAGTAGAAAATATTTAAGTAAAAAACTTATATTTAGAAATCAAATAAGGAGATGATTTCCTAAGGAATTATACTCTAAACCCTTTCCGCAACAAGTATTCATTTTTTATTTCATATAATTTCATGGAGAGAAAACAGATCAAAATATCCACAATAATTTTTTTTTTTGTTTAAGGTATATTTATGACAGAAATCTATTCAGCAACTTCATCAATAAGTCCATTCTCAGCGATCTTATGGTGTTTCTATCCTATAGCTATATTAGTTTTAGTTGAGTTGTTCCTAGGCGGGGGATTTGACGATGATAATGATGATCAAGACGGTGGAATGATGATCCCTGCATATTCAGGAGCTAAGAATTAATTTTAATTCTTAAAATAATAACTTTAAAATTTTGAAAATCAAGTTAATTACTGTAATTTAAATTGACTCCTTCATTAATACTACTAGCCACTTTGATTCTCGTATTTCTTTACTGGTTAGTAACTAAAACACTTAAAGAAGGTAAGGAGGCTCTTAAAGAGATGGGTAAAAATACTAAATAAACATTTTTATTTCACTTTATTCCTCATGTAAATTTTATAAATCAGAAGAAATAAAAGTATAATTATGTTTAAAATTTATTTTAAGTTAAATAGAAATTACTCATCAATTAAATTAATTTTTTATTTTGATAAATTTTTTCTGACGAAAACTCAAGATGCATCTTAATTCTCTACTTTATATTTTTTCTATTTCTTTATTTATTTATGTCATGGCTCTATTTTGGAGAGATCTTCCAAATCAAAAAAAGAAGTAAAAGATAATTATTATTAATTTTGTTGCCTATTCAAATAAATTTAGTTATTAATTTAATGATGTTTCTATTAATTTTATATATTATGAAAATTGAATCTTCAAATAATTCAAAAGATGATGCTTTTTCCCAGTCATTGAAAATTGAAAAAGAAAATATTATTTGTAAGGATGGCTTTTGTACATTACCAAATCAAAATCGAAATCAAAACATAATTAAAAACAACGTGAATTTGTTCGATCCTATTTAACATAAAGGCACACATAAATTAATTCTCTTAAGCGAATACTCTTTGAATAATAATTCTTATTTAATAAATGATTAAATTTAGAGCTTATGTATAAGAATTTTTTGAATGCCTATCAAGAATTTTGGCTTAAAGCTACAAACTTTAATAGCAAAACATCAAGATCTGATTGGTGGCGAGTTCAATTAGTAAACATTATTGTATCTATTTTTTACTATTCCAATATTTATAAGAACATTTGGTTTTAATATTTATGGATTAGTTTGCATAGTCCCTCAAATTGCTATTGATGTTAGGAGTTTAAGGGACTTTGGGAAGAACTGGGAGTGGATATTTATAAATTTAATACCAGTTTTTGGCTGGATAGTATGGTTTATATGGCTTGGTTTTGGTGAATCTGGGAATGGGAAGTCAAAATTTATTCAAATTTTAACTATCAACCTAGGGAATCTAAATCCCTCCTGTAATGAACTAAATTTTCCTTATTGTTCAAATTAGTTTCTTTAAAGTATTTATTCAAATTCTTTTTAAAATTAAGAACAGTGAAGGAGCTAATCAAGTTTTTCATAATGTCTATTAATTATTTATAACCTAATAAAAAGATGGTCTCCATTGAGCATAATTTTATTGGCTTAACCGAACAATGAAGTTCATTAACCCGTACTAAAAATTTCAAGCGTTTAAAAAAGCGTTATTTTAATGTCTTATTTTTTTATTTTTTTTAAAATCTACAAAAGTTACTTTATTTCTAAACTCTAATTGTTTTTTTAGAATTCTGAATACATGCCATTCACATTCAGTTAACTTTTGAAATTGATCAAGTGTATCTTTATCTTCTTCATCAAATTTATCAAAAATATCGGATATCCCCAGACTATTAATTGCAACAAAATTTTCTGCTACATCTTCAGGATTTTGACCTGAAGCAAAGTCTTTAAATGCCTCATGAGAATTTAGTTTTCTAGTTAACCAATTAAACCACAATTCAGATGTATTATTATTCTCTTCTTTAATGATTTTCTTCATTAACAATATATTTACTATATTAATGATTATTGGTCATTGTCTTTTTGGCACCTGTACAATTACTCATATTTATATTTTAAGGATTAGTAAAAAGATCCTTTAAGAAATTTTATTTTACTTTAATTAGAAAAGACTTTTCTATTATTAGCAAAAACTAGACAAATAAAATATTAGGTATTTATCTTATATTATTTAAATCAAAAAAAAGCTAAGATAAAAATTTACAGAACAAATGCTTTCAGTAACATTTTACGATTTCCCATCATCCCCTTTATTAATAATTGGAGCACTAGGTATTGTAGTAGCGTTAGCAGTATTTTTTCTTGCTTATCAAAAATACTTTAATTCACCTTTTAATAAGGAACTCCAACAAAAGAAAAAATCTTTATTAAAAGAAAAGCAAGAACTAAATGAAAGATTGCAAAAAATAGATCAAGATTTAAAAAATTTATAAAATCAAGAAAGAAATTCATCAACTTTTAGGGATAACATATACTCAAAAATAGAAAATCAGTAAAAAAAATCATAGTAATTAAGGTATGGGATTCAAGATTTTTAGTATTTAATGTAAAAATATGGATTATAAGAGGTCATGGACAAACAACATCTTATAGATTTAATCTCAAACAGTTTGATTTGCGAAAGTCAAAATCTCAAATCGAGAGAGAGTTCTAGTGAAATAATAAATTATTTAAATAAACTAAATTTAGATCAATTAAGAACAATGTCTAAAGAATTTATTCTCTAGATTTCAAGATAAATAAAAATAAGCAGTTTAATTAGAATTCAAATCTAAAATCAAATATATTTTATATACAATAATCTATATATAAAGCCTTAAAATTTCATATTCATTTTATATGGTTGGATATCGCATCTTTTACTAAATATTTTTTTAAATTATGACTATTTTTATTGGAAATTTATCCTGGGAAACTGAAGAAGAAGACCTTAAAGACCTTTTCAAGACTTATGGTGAAGTAACAAAATGTACAATCCCCTTAGAGCGTGATTCAGGAAGAAAAAGAGGTTTTGGCTTTGTTGAAATGAATAGTGAAAGCTCAGAAAAAACTGCGATTGACGATTTGCAGGATGTCGAGTGGATGGGTAGAGAAATAAGAGTTAACAAGGCGGAGCAAAAAGATCGCTCCAGAAGAAATAGTAGATATTATGGCAATTAAAATAATATTCAAGTAACTCTTTAGTTTTTAAATTCTTAAACACTTATGTTCAAAAATAAAGTTCTAAAAACTATATAAATAAAAATCCTTTTGTATTTTTGTGCAGACTAATAGATCATAATAAAAGTAGAAATAAAACAAAATTATTTTGGAAAAAGTTTTAGTCACTGGCGCATCTGGGTTTATTGCTATTCACTGCATACATGAACTAATAAAAACAGGTTATCTTGTCAAAGGATCTCTAAGAAATATGAATAGAGAAGATGAAGTAAGAAAATCTCTTGAGAAAGATTCAGAAAATCATAAGCTGGAATTTTGTAAACTTGACCTTCTAGATGATGAGGGATGGGATGAGGCAGCCTTTGATTGTGATTATCTTCTTCATATTGCATCTCCTTTTACTATCGAAGAGCCAAAAAAGGAATCTATTCTTATCAATCCTGCAGTAGATGGAACTTTAAGAGCATTGAATGCTTCAAAAAATTCCTCTAAAGTCAAAAAAGTTGTCCTGACTTCTTCTATGGCTGCAATTGCATATGGGCATAACAAGCAGTTATGCTCGCCTGAAGACTGGACAGATACAACAAAAAATGTTGGTGCATATGTAAAAAGTAAAACAATTGCAGAGAAAGCTGCATGGGACTTTATTCATAACGACAATGAACACTCTTTTTCAATGACAACTATTCATCCTGGGATGGTTTTTGGTCCACTGCTAAGTGATGATAGTGATGGTGCTTCGGCAGAACTTCTTTCAAAAATGATTAATGGTAAATTTCCAGCACTACCAGATGCATATTTTACTGTCGTAGATGTAAGAGATGTCGCCAAGTTACATGTCGAATCTCTTAGAAAAAACCAAAGTGACAATAAAAGAATAATTGCGACTTCTCCTCAAGGGATCAATATTATGGAAATTTCTAATATTTTAAGAAAAAATGGCTATAAGAAAGCTCCTCAAAACTTTATCCCTACAAAAATGATAAATTCTCTAGCACCATTTAATAAAGAGATGAAAAGTATGGCTGCTATGGTTAATAGAGGATCTTATGGCGCTGATATTACGGAAACTATTTCTATATTTAATTGGAAACCTATTTCATTAGAAAAAACTTTAATAGATATGGGTAATTCTTTAAAATAAATTCCAATCAAATGAATCAATAACAAAGTATTGGTTATAGTTTTCATATATAGGTAAATTGAAAACTTTGCCACGATAAATAATAACTAAGCTATCCTAATTAAAGAGAATAAAGAAAAGTTTATATGAATAAAATCAAGAGATCTGATTTTATATTAAAGCCATTTCTTAAAAGAAATAATTTCAAAGCTTGCTATCAGTTAATAACTACTCTTATACCGATAATTTCTCTTTGGTTCATTGTCTCTAAAATTGTATATTCTCCTCTTTTACAAATTACAAAAGGGTTTTTACTTATTCCCATTCTTTTTTTTCTTACCCTCTTATCTTCTAGAACATTCTCATTAATGCACGATTGCGGGCATAATTCCTTATTTGAAAAACGTTCTTTGAATAACTTCTTTGGCTTTTGTCTGGGTTTATTAAATGGGATACCTCATAAACCTTGGGCTAATGACCATGCATTCCACCATAGGAATAATGGGAATTGGGAAATTTACAAAGGTCCTGTTGACGTTTTAAGCCTAGAAGATTATGAGGCTCTTAATAAAAGAGAAAAACTTATTTATAAGATAAGTAGACATTGGTTAATGCTTTTCCCTGGTGGTTTCTTTTATTTAGTTATTAAAGCTAGATTAGGGTTAATTTTAATTATCCTTAATTTTATAAAATCTTTAATTCAAGAAACTTTTATTAAATTAAAAAAAAGAAATTATTTAGAACTTTTAAATATTCAATCGAGAATTAAGCCGCCTTTCTCTGACTATGGAGATAATTTTGATGAATTATTTGATCTAATAGCAAACAATATTATCGTAATAAGTGGATGGATAATTATGTGTAAATGGTTTGGAGCTGCTTTTTTCTTAACTTTTTATTCTCTAATATTAACTTTTTCAGCAGCAATTTTCATATGCATCTTTTTTATACAACATAACTATGAAAAAGCATATGCAAGTAATACAAAAAACTGGGATATTGTCGAAGGTGCTATTTCTGGCAGTAGCAATTTAGATATCCCAAATTGGTTAAATTGGTTTTTAGCTGATATTTCGTTTCATAGCATTCATCATCTATCAGAAAGAATTCCTAATTACAATTTAAGAGCTTGTCATAAAGCAAATATACATTTACTGCAAAATTCAAAAGTTCTCAAATTAAGTGATTTCCCAAATTGTTTTAGATATATTATTTGGGACAGCAAGAACGAGAATCTAATTCCAATTAATTAAATACTAGCTAACTCTCCTTCGCATTTTCCTTTTTAGAGGAACGCTACTGTAAGCGTGAACTCCAATAGATGGGGGTAAATCATTTTTAACAGGATGAATAAAAGCATTTGCCATGCTTTCTAACATTTTAGAAAGCCAATTCATAATTGATTTCATATGAAAATCTAAAAAGTACATTATTATCATCTAACGAAATTTTTAAAAAGTAAATCAGTCTTTATGCTGATTTACTTTTTAATATCACTAAGAAGAATATAAAAATAAGTAACTAGGAAAAAATCTGTATGAAAAATAAAAAATGGCAACCTACAAATTATCAAAAAGATAGATTAATTTCTTTCACTAAAAAATATATACATCAAAAATTAAATGATCTTCACAAAGAACTTGAATGTCCTAATGAATTTATTTATGATTTCATTAAAGATATCCAACATGATTGGGACCCAGATAGTTATAAATTTAAATCAGAGAAATTATTTAAAGAATCAACCTAAAAGTAAAAATTTTAAATTACTAAGATTAAGTATTTAATAGATCCAATAAAACAAGCCAGACTTTATATCTTAAACTTTTTATAAAGCAAAACTTAAGGCTAGTAAATAATACTTATTTATCCGATTTTTCTTAACAATGCAAAAATTATTTTTTAAAGTCATGCTATATCTCATCCCAATTAAGGGACAAAAATTATGGATGAGTTATTTTATTCTATGAATCAAATAACAGCAAAAGATACCATAGATTCATATTTTGAATGCATTAGTGAATGCAGCATTGTTGATGGGCATCAAGAATGTATCACGCAATGTATAGAAATTCATCTTAAGGGAGAAAATAAAAATGAATAAAAAATATTCTCGTCAAAGAAAGACAACTTTAAAGTGGAACTCTAATGGAGATCTTTCTGAAATTGATATGCTAAGAATTTTGGATGGAATTTCTGCTGCTGAACTTAATCAATGTGAATTAACATGCGATTTAGATAAATAGATAAAGGAAAAACTATATTTAATATGTTTTTAAACAACGATTAAAAAAGATCAATTCTCTATAAAAAAAATATTTTTCTTGAATCCATGATTAAGGATATAAAAGACTTCAAAAAGTCCAATAATTCAAATAGAGACAAAAATCTAAATTTAATACTTGATTCAAATTCCTACAAACTTGCACAGGAAGATCTTAATTTACTTAGGAGTGACGAAATGCGAGGGGTAAGAATGCTTCTAGAAATAACTAAGCCTGAATTAGTACTAGAAGAACAAAATATCATCTCAACTATTATCGTTTTTGGAGGAGCAAAAATTGTAGAAGAAGAATCAGCTCAGAGCAAAATAAATGAAGTAAAAAACTTATTAGAAAAATTTCCAAAATCTATTAAATTAAAAAATGAATTTAATAAGTTAAAAAATTTACTTTCTATGAGTCATTATTATGAATCAGCAAAAGAATTTTCAAAACTAGCTTCAATAAATAATCAAGCTGATAGATGCAATTCTCATGTAATAATGACAGGAGGGGGGCCAGGAATTATGGAGGCGGCCAATAGAGGCGCTTTTGAGGCTAATTGTAAGTCTATTGGTTTAAACATACAGTTACCGAATGAACAATTCCCAAATTCTTTTATAACTCCTGGACTTTGTTTTAAATTTAATTATTTTGCATTACGCAAAATTCATTTTGTAATGCGCTCTGTTGCTGCTATTTTTTTCCCTGGAGGATTCGGGACACTAGACGAATTATTTGAATTGTTAACTCTTCGTCAAACAGGAATGAAAAGTGAAATTCCAATAATTTTATTTGGCAGAAAATATTGGAATAATTTGATTAATTTTGAATTCCTCGCTGATTTCGGGCTTATTACCGAAGAAGATTTAAAAATTTTTAAATATGCTGATACAGCCTCAGAAGCATGGGACATAATTGAGAGTAGTAAATTATCAAATAAAACATTAAATTATTAATTTGTTGTTTCTTGAAAATTAAGATCTTAAATTTATTTACGGAAGTAACTTAAATCTCTATAGATTTTCTTTATAAATTTGTTATTAATTAATTTGCAATAAACAAATGATTACCTATTAAAATATATGGTATCCATAATTTAGTATCCAAAAACATCTCAAGAACCCATCCTTTAGCAAGATTTATACTGCCGTCTACAAAAGCAGATAGGACATTTTTGTATTAAATTTTAAATTCTATTGATAGTATTTATACCTATCCCTGTCAAGCTTTACTCACGAGTTTTTAAAAAATATAGGCTATTAAATTTCCTTTTTAGTTTTAGTTTTATCATATAAGTATTTGGAAATTTCTTGCCTTGTCACTTGTATAGGTTCTACTTTTCCTTCCTCACCATGAGTTGGGCAGTAGTAAGTCATTAACATCCATTTTTTATCATCATTCATACAATTCCTCCCATAATTAAAAATATTTAGGTTTTATTTAGGATATAAATCTTAAAAACTTCTCATATTTAATCTTTTTTTCGCTTTTGCTTAACAATATATAAAGTTGTAAAGATATATCCTTATTAGATATAAATACGCATGACTAAAAAAATAATTACTGCTATTTGTAATATGAATTTATAAATAAATTTAATGTCTCTAGATTCTATACTCATGGTTGTTGCTCCAATATGTGTTTTTACTGTGGGAGTTATTATTTTGCCAATATTAGTAAAGCCAAGGAAGCAATCAGTAACGCCCAAAAGATACGTTCGCGGCTTATAAAATTAATCCAAATTTTCTAAAATTAATAATTTTGAAAGACAAAAAGTAATTTAATACCGAAATAAAAATTAAGACTATATTAATTAAAAGTTTATTTAAAAAATATTTCTACAAAGATGGAATTCCCTGACGCAATTCTTTTTGATTTAGATGGTGTTCTTTTAGATACAGAACCATTACTAGGTAATGCATGGAGTGAAACCGCAAAAGAATATGATCACTCTTTGTCAAACGATAAATTATTGGAATTAAAGGGAAGAAGAAGAATAGATTGCGCAAAAAAAGTCCATAAATGGATAAATAAGGAAAGCCCAATAGAAGAATTACTCATTACTCAAAAATTAAAAGTTGATAAATTACTCACTAAAGCAAAACCTTTTAGGGGTGCAATAGAGTTAATAAATTTTTGTATAAAGACAAAATTACCTATTGCCTTAGTAACAAGTAGTAGTAGTGAAAGTTTTAAAATCAAAAGCTCTGTAAATCCCTGGTTAAATTTATTCAAGACAAAGGTTCTTGGAGACGATGAATTTATTTCTTATGGCAAGCCTTCACCTGATCCCTATTTGAGAGCATTAAAAATATTGGATGTAGATCCAAGGAAATCATGGGTTATAGAAGACTCATATGCAGGATCTATCTCAGGACTGAAAGCGGAATGTAATTTAATGTTTTTTTCCAAAGATATTGAAATACTTAATAAATTAATAAATGAATTTAATCAAGAAAAGATTCAAAAAATTAATGAGTTATCAGAAATTATTTATTATTTAAAACTATATAAAGGATTTTAAATCAATCTAATAAATTCCCAATAAAATTTATAAACCAAACCCTAAAATTTAATATGTGCGGAAGATTTGAACTGAAGACAAAATTTAATATGTTACCTAAAGTTTTAAAACAAGACTATCCAAGTGGGCTTGATAAAAAATATGAGACTCAGAATTTAATTAGACCTACTGATCCAGTTCTTGTAATTAAGAATGAAGGAAAAATTCAGACTACTTTTATGTCATGGGGTTTTATATCCCCTTGGGCTAAAGATCCTTTTGATAAGAGGAGACCCAAACCATTTAATGCGAGATCAGAAACTGTGGAAGAGAAAAAGTTATTTAGTGGAAGTTGGAAACACAAAAGATGTTTAATACCTGCGAGTGGTTTTTTTGAAAAAAACTATCGTATTAGGAAAGAAAATTATGAAACTTTTTGGTTAGGCGGGATTTGGAGTAAATGGTCCTCACCTGATGGAGCAGAATTAGAAAGTTGCTGCGTTTTAACAACTGAACCAAATGATTTAGTAAAACCTTTACATCATCGTATGCCAGTTATTGTTCCAAATGGATATGAAGAACAATGGACTGAACAGGTTAAGGATGCTGATGAATTAAAAGGTTTAATCCCAATAATGATGGGATGGTCTTCTTCTGGATGGATAACAGAAGAATTTAATAAAAAGGCTACTAATCAGATGAATCTATTTTAAATTGTAAATATTAAATATTTTTTTGTTATTGAAATTTATTAAGTTTTTTTGTTATTACCCTAGGACTTTTATAAGTTTACATTAGCCCTTAAAAAAATGGTAAAAGTAATTAACCGAAAAATTAGATTTTTAAGATGGCTAAATACTGGTTTGATATTACCTCTTTCGGCCTTCGCGATTACTTCTACTTTATTTCTATATTTGATTTTGTTGATTGCGATAAAATAATTATTATCTAAGAATTTATAAATTATAAAGATTTGAAAATATTCATCAATGTTGAAAATTGGCCCAAATTAATACTATTTGAACATTTGACACTACATAATACTTTCATAAAAAGAATCTTTGATGGATAATAAATTATATAAATTAAAATTTATTTAAAACTAAATCCTAACCCAAAATAATTTGAGCAATATTAATTTTTCTGGCCTTAAAGGTCAAGCACTTGCAATAAAGATGAGTGATATTCCAAGCATGAAAGAGTTTCAAAGTATTATTCCAGATAGCTGCTTTAAACCTCAAACAATAACTTCATTAGGCTATCTTTTACAATCAATCATTATTCAGGCAATTGTTATAGCAATAGGATTAACAATTCCTTTTAGTCAAAGAATGATCCCTATTTGGATTCTTTATGCATTTTTATCAGGAACCACTGCGATGGGGTTTTGGGTAATTGCCCACGAATGTGGGCATGGAGCCTTCTCCAAAAATAAGATTCTGGAAACTATTACTGGATATTTACTTCATTCATTATTATTAGTTCCATATTTCTCTTGGCAACGTTCACATGCAGTTCATCATCGCTTCACTAATCATATAACTAATGGAGAAACTCACGTTCCAATTGTTATTGATGGGGATGGATTTAGCGAAAAAATTGGAGGTGAAAATGAACTATCTTTCTCAAGTAAATTAGGTAAAACTAAGTACGGAATTCTCCAACTAGTTCTACATCTTATTTTTGGTTGGCCTGCTTACTTATTATCAGGAAGTACAGGTGGGCTAAAATATGGAACTTCAAATCATTTTTGGCCAAGGAAACCTTTTTCAAAAACATTGTGGCCTGCAGTATGGGCGAAGAAAGTTTGGATTTCAGATATTGGTATAGCTGCAGTATTAATTGGACTCATTGTTTTGGTGATCAAAAATGGAATCTTTCCAATAATTGGAATGTATATAGGCCCCTTATTGGTAGTTAATTGTTGGTTAGTTATATATACTTGGCTTCACCATACTGATTCAGATGTTCCACACCTCTCTAATTCTGAATTTTCTTTTATGAGAGGAGCCTTCCTTTCTATTGATAGACCTTATGGGAAGATTATTAATTTTCTTCATCATAATATTGGTTCAAGTCATGTAGTTCATCATGTATGTCCCACTATTCCTCATTATCATGCTACAAAGGCTACTATTGAAATAAGAAAAGCATTCAAGAAAGCCTACCTTTTTAATCCCGACCCAATACATAAAGCTCTATGGAATATTGCTTGTAATTGCATTGCTGTTAAATCAGATGTAGAGGAAGGAAGATATATTTGGCAATCCTCTTACAAAAAAAAGCTCAAAACCAATTTTTGAAATAAATCTAATATCACATTAATTTACGCAAATCTGAAAATAATATAAAAGAATTAGAAATTAAGTCTTTTTTATCTTAAATAATTAATTGAAAACTGGTTCTATTTTTTATTTATGAGTGGAGACAACCTATACGGTAAGCAACCTATCAAATTTTATTCTGAGGAAGTAACTCTTACCAAAGTGCAACTATTAGAAAAGCAATTAAGTTTAGGAGACAAAATATCAGACTTGGATGAGAAGCATAAAGAATGGAGCAGAAAGTTATCACGATAGTTTTTTTAAAAGATATTAAAAGTGTTTAAAACATAATTCAGAATCCTTTATAGATATTTTCCTGTAAATTACCGAAAAGTTATATGCTGGCATACGAATAAGCTGCTCTTCAATGAAACCATTCTTGGCAGCTTCTTCACTAACTTCTCCTAGATCTCTAACTCCCCAAGATTTATTTTGCATTTTTAAGGAATTATCAAATAATTCATTGCTTTGACTTATATGCTTATTACCAATTTTAAATGGTCCATATAACATCAAAAATTTTCCATTACTTAATAATTTGCCAGACTCGTTAAATAGTGCTCGTATACAGTTCCAGGATGCTATATGAATCATATTGATAGATATAATTCCTTGAATAGAAAGTAGTAATTCAGATGGTATTTCCCAAGGAATTTTCTCTACATTAATATCTAAAGGTTGAGGCATTTTTAAATTTAATTCTTCATGCTCAATCCAAGAACTAATACTGTTTCTATGAATCAGTTCCGGATCGCTTGATTGCCAGGTTATTTCTGGGAAGTATTTTTGAAATACAACTCCATGCTCTCCACTACCGCTACCAATTTCTAAAATAAAACCTCTTGTTAGAAGAATTCTTGATAATACTTCTTTTATAGATTTTCTATTTCTCTGAGTTGCAGGAAAGAAAAGTCTATTATCCAAAATAAATTTTATTTAGCTCCTCTCAATTTTGGAGCTTCATAAAACATTATTTTGAAGCTAAAAAATAATATTGAAACAGTTAGAAATGGTAAAATATATAGTATCAAATCAGATTTTAATAAGGGTGGAATGCTAGCAAAAATCAAATGCATGTAGTAAGTAGTAAATGACATAACTATTTTTTTATTTAATTTATTAATAGCAATTATTCACATTAATAAAAAGAGTATTTATTCTAGTTTTTAAGAATATAAATAAATAAAAATATTAAACTGATTTTAAATATTTCTTTAGGAGATTTAAAAAGATAGAATATTTATAAAAAGAGTCAGCCTGTATCCCTACTAACTGACTCTTAAGATAATATTAATGAAAATTCGTATTAAATGAGGTTTTCTCTTCTTAATAAATTAACTAATTCAAAATTATTTTCTAAATAATAAAGAGTAAGAATTAGGTTACTAAAAATAATAAAAAAGAATATAAAAAAGCCTCTTAAAAATAATCTGGAAAATATTTATCTATATTTGTTTAACTCCCATAACAGTTCTTTTAATATTTATGATGGTTATTATTTTATAAAAAATTAAAAAATTGCAATTTTTACATATACTATATCTTAAAAATTCTTTTAAATTTTTGACTTTAAATTATCAACGTCAACTCAAATCACAGCTATATGTGATTTCATGATATGATTATAGTATCTCAGGTAGAGATAAGATTAATTAATATTGACTAAGCTAAAGAATTTCTAACGAAGATCCCTCGCAAGAGTCAAAACTTATAGATAAATAAGTATTTTTAATCTTTTTAGAAGTTTAAACACCAAAACTTATATTCTTTATCAAGCCTGAACTAATTACGTAACAAATTTAATGAAAAAACTAAACAAAAAATATGCAGATCTATTGCATCAAGCTTCAATCGCAACTGGAAGAAAAGAAGCGGTTGGTTTATTGCATAAAGCGGCAAAACTTCAAACTAAATTTGATGAGCAGTCTAAGCTTTAAATAGTATTTGAAATTTTAATTTAAACTAAGGAGTACTTAACTCATTATTTAGGTCTTATCCAACAAAATAATTATTGCAAAAATAATTTTAAATTTTTGAGAGAATATCAAGAGGATAATCACTTTTTAAATAATAAAATCTTAAAGATTATGCAAATAGATTGAATAGATAATGTCAAATGTATAAGAAGCTTATTCCATACTCACTATATATAGAATTGTTCTAAAGGTTAAGAAATAGACTAAAGCTATTTTGAGATATAATTAAAAAATTATTTTCTTTTTATGGGTTGTCTTGAGTTGTCGATCATCATATTGATCTAATTAATTTCTTTTTAAAAGTCAAGAATTGAGTCTCTTTATCTTACCTTTTTTCCTACATTTATTTGAGGTAACTTGATCAATAAATTTTTTAAAATAAATTGATATATTCTTCCTCAACTTGAATAAATTCATCACTATAAATTTCTATTAATGATTTTAAAAGATCTATAAATGAAACTTTTCAATCTTCCATATAAGTATTCTTTTTAATTGAATTTAGGTTTGCCATTTGACTTGATGTTTATGATTAAATTTTTCATTGATACCAAAGATTTCTTTTATCTTATAGAGGTTACATGAACAAGTTAAATGTCGAACTTGCCAAATAATCTTTTGATGTCATTTGCAATAGAGAATTGAACCACAAATTATTTGACTTGAATCATCAAATTTTGAACAGGTTATAGATATATGACTACCTATTGATCAAGAATAAGTTGAATCTTCAATACATTCAAATTCTGCATTTAGCTTATGATATTTCTCAAATAAGGAAGGGGAATCTGTTAGTTATTGACCATGACTTTATGGTACGTTCATACTATTATTTATAACCTCTCATCAGCAAGAAGTTAGTAACTGAAGGGCAATCCTCAAGGAGCACCACAACTATTAAAAAAATAGAGGCGCAAGGTATTTACAAAACAGTAATGTGACATAAATGTAGATTAATGGCCTTGACTATGAATACATTGGGCAATATATTTACAAAAGTAAATATATGTGTTATATTTATTAATATAAATTACTTATTAAAAAAATGACTCCTGAAGCAGAACGTTTTAACGGTTGGGCAGCAATGTTAGGTTTCGTAGCAGCTGTTGGTGCTTACGTAACAACTGGACAAATCATTCCTGGTTGGTTCTAATGATCAACAACGAAACAAAGTTGGTAGAAAAAGAAAAAATTGTGGCTGAGAAGCTTAACGGTAGATTTGCCATGTTGGGTTTCGTTGCATTAGTAGGAGCTTATTTAACTACGGGTCAAATTATTCCTGGATTTATCTAAAGATTTCTAAAATACTTTTTAAACCAGTTTGTTCACTACAATCTGGTTTTTTAATGTTTTTTTATCTTTTTTAATTCCTTTACCTATGATCCCTTTCAATTATCTAAATTAAGGAAGTTAAAAAATAATTTTTTTATTACAAAAAAACATTAGTGTTAAATATAAAAAGAAGTATAAACCCTAAGTAAAATTTTAAAAAATTAGCGTTTAGAGCAATTGATTCTCAAACTCTTTTACTTATACATGTAATTTTTGCAAGATACATGTTCGTAATTTTAAAAACTTTCAATTCTTAAATATCAAAAGCCTTCGAAACCATACAGACCACCTGAGACTCTAAAATAGGTCAATTAAATCAGCCTTATGCAAAGCATAAATCGACTTAAGTATTTATACTCACACTAAGTAATTCTACTTACTATAATATAAATAAGCATGTAGGAATTGCTTAGCTTGTTAAGGTCAGTCAATCTGAATTTAACTTAATCGTCATGAGAGTTTGCTAGTAGGGATGCGAGCAAGCTCTTTTTAATCTTTTATTAACAAATAATTCAGTCTAAAAATAAAAAATTAAAAGTTCTTTTTATTTGAAATAATAAATAACTATTAGATAAGACATTGATTAGAACATAAAAGAGTTAAGGAATAAGACCTAATATCTAACGATATAATTTTTTCGAAACTTACCTGTCAAAATAAAATAATCTTGCTAAAAAAGGACAGAGATTAAATTTAAAATGTCCTTAGATTTCATACTTATTCCTTTTTGTATAATTGCTATTTTATGGCTTTTTAATCGAGAGAACAAAATCTACCGCAATAATAAAAAAGCCCGATAAGAATAAAATATAAAATCCAAAAATTTAAGCTTGATTTTAAATTTTGCTGTAATTATCTTGAAAAATTTTATTTATTTTTCCACATTTTATGAAAATTGAATTCCTAAAAAAATTTAAGAATTCAATTTATTAATAACTAATTTATCCCAATAAACTTTTGAACGATTTATTTGTTCTAATTTTTGTTTGCAATGAATACAATTGCAATTTCTTGCCAATGTTTTGGAAGTCATTACTTAGTTTTTCTTAATAAAAACAAATATCTAAGTTAATTGCAATAGACATCATCGTATCCTGTAAATTTTTAAGAAAAGAGTTTTAAGAATTCAATTTTCTTACTTCATAAATAAATTTGTTTACACTTTTCTCTACAACGTTAAAAATTATTAGGATTAATAAGTTTTAATTAATCAAATGACATTACCCTCGACTCAAATTAAAATTTGATTACTTCTTATAAGAGCTAAATAATTAATCACTTTTGAACTGAAATTTAATTACATACAAAAATTATTCATATCTCACACTTAATAGAATAAAAATCTGCTAATAGCAGTTTGTATCTTGGAATTACTAGCCAAGCCAAAGAGGAAATTGAAATTTATAATTACTATTATCAAACTAAAAAAATGAAAAAACCAAATAAAATGATAAACGAAAAAAATTGCGAGATTTGTAAGAAGTCAGGCGAAATTCATTTTCGAGTTAAATCTGTTAATTACACAAAATGGATTTTCTGCTGTAATAAATGCTGGAATATTGTTTCAAAAGAAGAAAATTCTTATGGAGGGACTAGAAAGTCATGATTAAATATAAAGGGAAAAAGTTATAGACAAATATCCTAAAATAATAAGAAATAAATTTGATTATTATATGGCTAATTTTTTTTCTAAAGAGATAGAGAGCCAATATAATCTAGTAAAAATACTTTTGACTGATAAAATTAAATATTTATAGGCTCTAAAAGCAATTAAGAAATATTTATATATATGCCAATAGAATTAAAGAAAAAACCTGAAAAGGAAACTATTTATTTGTAGAGAGAAAAAAGTAAAGATGGTCTCAATATAATTAGTATTTTATAATCTAAAAAACCATTGTAAAATTTAATCAAATTTCTTTTGCAAATTTCAACCCGATCAACTATTAAAAAACTTATCCGTCAAGTTTCTTTGCCTTGGAAGTCTCTCCCATTAATGGATAGATGGTTAATAGCGCAAATATTACCTCCAATGTTATTTGCCATCTCTGCTTTTACCGTTATTTCATTATCAGTTGGAGTAATGTTTGATCTAATAAGAAAAATAGTTGAATTTGGATTACCTTTATTTTTAGCTATAAAAGTTCTTTTTTATAGCCTTCCAAGTTTTCTAGTTTTATCGTTCCCAATGGCAGTTTTATTGTCTACATTATTAGCTTATGGGAAATTATCAGCCAATTCCGAATTATTAGCATTGAAATCTTTAGGGATAAAAACTTCAAGAATTATTGCTCCTGCTATTGCAGTTTCTATATTCATGACAGGCTTAACTTTTTATTTCAACGATAAGTTGGTACCTGCTAGTAATAAGTTAGCAGAATCTACTTTAAGAGCTGGTATTGGAAGTTCTTTTAGTAGTGAAAAAGGGAAGGATAATATTATGTTCTCTAGATATGGTTCAAGAATAGAATTGGCAACAAATAAGCCCACAAAGACTAATACATTCCTCACACATATTTTCTATGCATCGTGGTTCGAAAATAACATTATGCAGGGAGTTACAGTTTTAGATTTTTCGAGACAAAATATACAGCAAATTTTAAAAGCAAAAACTGCGATATTTGATAAGAAAAACTCCTCCTGGATATTTTCAGATGGGAGTATTGTTTCTATTGACCAAGCCGGGCAAACTACTAATATTCAATTTGAAAAATATAGTTATCCATTTGTCGAAGGGCCTTTAGATTTAGCAAGAGTCCCAAAAGATGCGACCGAAATGTCTCTTAAGCAAGCATTAGAAGCTGAGCGAATATATAAAGAGACAGGAAACCTAAAAGAAATAAGAAGAATTCAAGTTCGCATCCAAGAAAAATTTACTTTACCTTTCGCATGCTTAGTATTTGGATTAATTGGTAGTAGTCTAGGATCTAAGTCTAATTTGAGATCTTCCAAAAGTCAGGGATTTGGATTAAGCGTTATTCTTATACTAATTTATTATGTAATGTCGTTTGTATTCAGTTCATTTGGAGTAAAAGGATTATTAAGTCCAATAATTGCAGCTTGGCTACCTGTTGTAATTTCTATGAGTGGTGGAATTTATTTCCTAAGAAAATCTAGTTTATAAATTTTGATTAATTGACAGCTAACGTAAAATAATATTTATTTAGTATTTTATTTTCTATGACTATTGAAACTACTGTTTTCACCTTTCAAATTTCAAACACGTTTGAAGAGTGGGTTAAAATTTTCGATAGTCCAGAGATAGCTGAATTTCATAAAAATGTAGGATTATCCCCTCTCTATAGAGGAAAAGGTTTAACAGATCCTAAAGAAGTTATTGTTATTCATCAAGCCGAAGAAGGAGTCGCCAAACATATATTTTCTGATCCCCAAACAATAAAGAATATTGAAGCTGGAGGTCATATTTATAGCACAACAAAAATCACAAGTTGGTTATCAGATTGAATGAATCACTAGATATATAAAAGATTACTTTCTCAGGGATGGAGGAAAACTAAACCAGTTTGGTCATAAAAATTATTTACATCAACTTTGCAAAAGATTTAAAGACAGAATTTAAAGAAGTAATACATAAAAAAACTCGCACATTTGTAACTTAAATTTTAGTATTAGTTAATTAGTTTTTAAAAGTATGGGTGAAGCAAAAAGAAGGGAAGTATTAGGTATCCCTCCAAGAAAAAAAATAATGGATATTAAAAAATCAGATAGGTATGTCTCCTGGCTTCCTATTACCAAAACAAGAATAAAAAAATATCCTTATATGGGTGTAGCAACAATGGCCTTAGGTGCAATTATATTCTTAGTAAGTGGTGGATTTAACACTATTAGTTAATAATTTTAGTTATTGTTTTTGAAAGCTTTTATTCACATATTTAAATTTACTTTTTATCAATTCTCATATATCCAAACCAATCTGGAACATTTGTTCCTTCTAAATTATTATCATTAGGTATTAATTCTATTTCCCAATTATTTATAGTTTTTATAACCTCACATTCGTCTACCTCAGAAAAGTTTTTAACAGTATAAATATCATCTATATGTTTTTTTTGGAGTCAATTAGCCATTTTGATTTAGCTATATTTTTGGCCTCTGAAGGACTAGAGGCTACAACGAAACCAGATTCATGTTTTTCTTGCATAGAGCTTGGACAATATCCTCCAAGATTTACAAACCATAATTTTTTATTGGGGAATTTCTCTTTTTTTTAAATCTTATTTTTTGGTTCATTATTCTCTTTTTTTCTAAGATTTATTTTATAACCATCAATTGATTCAATTTTTTTATAACTATCAATATGTAATCCACTATAAGTTCCAAACCAATCATTTCTTAATTGATCAAAAGTATCCTCAATTTTTGAACCTATAACCCAACTGACGTCATGCAGTTCGATATTTGCTTTAGGAGATCTACCTCCAACCACAACTAAAAAAAGAAATTTTTCATGAGGTTCCATTTTTTTATCTTAAATAGAAAGCTAACAAAAATAAAGGGTTATCTGAAAGATATGATAAAAGAATTATTTACAATACATCAATACTAATAGTTGTTATGGAACTAATTGGGAGATATAAAAATTCAGGATTTGAAGCAGTAGCTGATGGTGTGATTTCTTTCTTTGATCGCCGCAAAGACTTACATACTAATGGAATTACTTTTGGACAAAGCACCTCTTTGAATTCTGATCCATATAAAGTTTCAACTGATATTAGTCTTGTATCAATAGACAGATCAGATCCAGAAGCCTTTGCAATCTCTGAAGTTATAATTAGAGGAGTTAATGCAGGACTAAAAAAATATCTTGAGGATCACCCACTAATAAAAGAATGCTGCCCAGAAAAAACTTTATTTGTTAACCCAATATTTAATTTACAACGTTATGCACCAGGAGAGGGATTTAAGAAATGGCACTGTGATTGGACTATTAGTAATGAAGCTACAGAGCCTGCAAATAGAGTCTTAGCTTGGATTCTTTATTGTAATGATATTAATTCTGGTGGAACTGAATTTCATTGGCAGAATCATCATGAAATTGCTGAGAAGGGGAAACTTATTATTTTCCCAGCAGGTATATCTCATATTCATCGTGGAAGAGTGAATAATGAAGATTTTAAAACTATTGCAACTGGTTGGATTAATGCTGGCAAACTTGAAGACTATATTTCACGCTTAGCTAACTCCTAAAATATTAAATATTTATTTATTAGACAAAAAAATTTTTTTCTTATCTTTTAATGCTCGATAAGTTTCCCTAGCATTGAATTAATATAAAATAAATTACTATAAAATATTTGTTTAGTTAAACCAACCTTTTTTCTTGGCTTTAACTTCAGGAACTGTTGTTTTAATTGATTTCTCATCTGTTCTACCTTTTATAATCATTAAAGGAACAATTCCCCACAACCCGAAAAACAATATCCAGAATACATAAAAGTTCATAGTTAAAAATCAAAATTTTTTATATTTTAAATATATTTTCTGTTTGTCTGTGGCTTTCTTTTTATACTTCTCTTTGGGATGTATAATCCGCTTCAGTTGATTATTTTAAGCTTAAAATTTGAGACAATATCTCAATACAAATAGAACAGCTAAAATAATAAATCTAAAGGTGATAATTTTAGATTAATAATTATCTCAAAATTTTTGTTGGATTCTTACTACAGAACGTGGATGATCATGGATATAAGAATTAAATTCTCTGGCAAGCATTAGGCAGTCATATGCATCACGAGCATAGAATCCTAGTTGATATGTGTTGTTTAATGAATCTTTATAACTCAAAACATATTTTTTACATGATTTAATAGGTGTTGAAGGCATTTGATTACTAACTACTACTATTATGTTCTAACTAAGGTATCGTAAATTCTGTTTTTAAGTTTTGTACGGTTTGAGGAACATCGATATACGGATAAAGGATCAACAATTGAATCTATTAGTGGTTAATATTTCAAATTATGTTTAAAGCTAACAATAGAATTATTCACTCTCCTTTATAAATTTCCAAAAAGGACATATTCATATTTATTTTTTTAAATTTATTTAATACCCAATAATTAATTTTTACCCACTTTATATTAATTAATCTATTTAATAAATTTCAAAGATAAATAATGAATTTAGTTTGATTATTTTTAAAGATAATTATATCCAAAATTTACCCATAATTTTTCAATAAATTTAGAAACAAAAAAGGGGCTTTATGAGCCCCCATTATTTTTTCTAAAAGTAATGTTTTATTAGAAAATACCTGGAACAATTTGACCAGTAAAGTAGTAAGCTCCAACAAGAGCAAACATACCGAGCATTGCGGCTTTACCGTTAAACTTTTCAGCTTTTTCGGTCATAAATTTTTTAACGAATTCCATAATCAAGTAATAATAATATAACTACAGGTTAATTAACATAATCTTGTCATTGATGTAGTATTTCCTACCAAAATCAATCTTTTTAAAAGAACTTAATTATTATTTAATTAAATTAATAATTTCCTAACAGAACTTATTATTTCTTTTTAATAGATAAAAAATAATCCTAGAAAGTCTATTAAGGTAGAAAACTACCAAATCATTTATAAAAATTTAACAATCATCGTATTGTATTAATTAAGAAATAATGAATAGAATGGACTGAGTAGAAATAACTAAATGCCAGAAAGGAAGCAACTAAATATAAATATCAAGCCAGACTTATTAAAAAAACTTAAGAAAGTAGCACTAGAAAATAATAGAAAGCTAGTTGAGTTAATTAATGAAGTCCTTTCGAATTATATTAATGACATAAAAAATGATCAAACAAACAATAGAAGTATTTTAGATGAATTAGATGAAGTCAAAAATAGAATATCAATTTTAGAAAATTTAAAAAAATAAATTAGATTTCTATTTGTTTATTCGATACATTATTTAAAAATAAAAATTTTATATTTTAGATAATAAAATTTTATTCAGAATCTATTCCTGATATGAAACTCTTACTTCTTACTTCGATATTTTTGATTTCAATACCAGTCTTTGCAGATGATACACAAAGAGATATAGAGTACGAAGCTATTAATCTTGTTATTCAAAAATATGGAAAGGGTTTATCAAATAGATTAAAAGGAACTGGTTTAAACCCAAGCTATAGAAGTTGGTATGAGAATGAATGTTTTGTAAGTGTAGCTGCAGGTACTTACCAAGAATACAATTGGTTAGCTATGAAATGGTTTAGTGTTAATACCTGTTCTGATTCTGCTGAAATATTAGAAGCTGATTAACAACTAATTGTCTTTTAAAATATACATTTGACTCTACTAAAAAGTAAATCATCCAATAATTTCTATTAAAAAAGACTCTTAAATTCTTTTTTAATGAATTTATATTCTGAATTAATCTCATTTAATACTTCATCTACTTCATCTTTTAAATCTATAATTTTATTAATTTCTTTTTTACTTTTCGAATAAAAGACTGATTCAAAAGTTCCAGGATTTACCTTCTCAATCCAATATCCCGAGAAACAATAAAGCTTATTAGGAATAAGTTTTATCATGCGAGAATCCTTAGAAGTTTTATATTGATCAATCATCTTATTTATTAAACGCCCTCTAGTTTTACTTATCCCAAATTTTGCAATATCTTTCGAAATTGACTTAACTTTCAAGGATGCATCTTTCCTTTTTTGTATTGAATTCCTTGAAAGAATTTTTTCAAGAGAATAACAATATTTAAATAGCTTTGTATTTTCTTTTTTCGTAGGATAGATAATGCAAATTAAAGTAAATAGTAAAAAAGAAGATAAAATTAGGTTTTTAAACATTTTTTAATTTAAGATCTTTTAAAGTTTATATTAGAATTTAATAAAGTAATGGCATCATTAATTAATTACCTTTTCTGTTTTTTCAAACATATCTAAATAATACTCCGGATAAGCATCTGCCAAAATCTCAAGTCTTTCTTACGTCATCTCCATTCCTTCGGGCAACTTAACCAAATTAGGATTGCCTCTTTAATAGCTTATCTAAAGAAATTTATTCTACAAATTATTTCTATTCTAACTTCACTTTTTATTGATCCATCTTTTGTGAAAATATTATTTATATCCAAATTATACCCACCTAAAAGTGCAATTAAAAACTCATCTGATTTTCTCAAGGCAGCTTTATTATCTTTGCCTTTATTAATTTCGAAACTATAAATAAAACCTCCAATAGAAAGAACTCTAGCTAGACATTTATCCTTTCCTATCTTATTACATGGAAGTTTAAATGACTGTTCTATTTTTTTTTAATTCATAGCCAGTCTCTCCTACAGGGAAGCCAGCGTAAACATGAATAGGAATCATTAAAACAAACATAAGGAAAAGAATTTTATTCAAAATACAGCTCTTCAAAAATTCATATTTTATAGAACACTATTACCTCTATCATCCCCTTTAATTAGTTTCTTGCATTTCAGTATTATTGAGTTTTTTAACTGAAATTAGATATTTATCCTGAAACTCTTTAATTGAGTATCCCATTGATATTGCACAATCGGATGAAGAAAACTTAGATTTAATAGCTCTCTTAGCCCAACTATGCCTAATCATATTCAATGTAAATTGTGGGAAATTCTCTTTTTTTATAATTCTCTTGAATCTCTTACTCATTTGATCTGTTTTAATTTTTGAATAAATTGCGTCATATTTCTTATCGCTCATATTATATTCCCAAGGTCTATCTATATTATTTAAATCAAAAAAATCCACTAAAGATTTATCAAGAGAAAAAGCTATCCTTTCCTCAAGTTCATCCTCCTCTCCCTTAAGTCCTAATACAATACAAGTTTTATCTTCTTGATTTACATTTGCACCAAAAACTTCTGAAGGTCTTAAACCATAGCAATAGATCATGCCAAGACTCCACTTCCATTCTGGCATTAAATCTCTTAATTTAATTACTATTTCTAATAACTGATCATCTTCAAGGTTTAGTTTGGTTTTCCCCCTGTTTTTTTTAGCATTAATATTTTTCAAATCTTCTTTATATTCTTCTAAATCATACTGCTATTCTAATTATATAATCTTCTTAAACATAAAAACAACATCCAAATTATTTTTCTTCAGAGGATGATTTAAGATTTTAAGACAAACTTTACCTAAACTTTTTATTAATTGATATTTTATCTAAACTAGAAGATATAAAATCCTTATTTTCATATGGGATTAATTTATTTATTATTGCAAAATTGGCAAAATAAAAATGAAACAAGAAATTAATTTTAGAATTTTAGAAACTATAGAGGCATGTAAGAGTATCCATGCCTTGAAGCAAGAGAAAGAAAATCATATATCAATAAAAGAACTAATAATCCTAGAGCAAATTTATGGATAAAGACTCTAGAAAGGTAACAGAGGAAGCATGGTTAATATGCCCAAACTGGACAGAAGTAAGACGTTTTACAAAGAATAAAAATAACAAAGATAAGTTTTTCGAATATATGTTTGTTGATAGTGGAATTGTTGTTGGCCTATTAGGTGATAAACCTCCACTTATGAAAACAAGAAAAGAAATTAAAATAGAAGCTGCTCGCAAAGAGTACCAACAATTAATCACTTCGGGTTGGCAAGTAACTATTCCAAAATGGTAAGTAAATAGAATCTTTTAATCTTGTACTAATCTTTTAATTATTTTTAGGATTAATATTCTTTTTATACAAATTAAATACTATTTTTATCTAAAGGATAAAGAGCTGCATGTAGGTATAGCAATAACTAATAATTTTTTAAGGTCACTATCATTTTTTTCTTGTCCATTATTTTAAAATTTATAAAATAACAAAAAGAAATACTAATAATCAATTTATTTCATTAACATTTAATTAAAGTATCTATTTTTCGGAATCACTTAATGCTTTTTCAAATGTAGAAAATAAAGTATATAAACTATTTAATGCGATAAACCAAATCACTAATGATATTCCATGACGAGTTAATTGAATTGTTCTTTGAGTCATAATTGGATTTCCTTAAAACTATGGTTGGATTAAACTACATCCCTAAAACTGTCTCATGACAACCATATTTTGATTCTAGACAAGCTATTAAACCTCATAAGTAGATATACTTACCTCTTCCCGTACCTTGTCGTTCCTTAAACCGTACATCCCGATATTCATGAATGAGATGAATCATCCTTTATCACTTAGGCTCGCAGTTTTTTTATTGCAAAGAGTAACTTATTCTCTAACTATTTTGTCTTAGAAAGTAATAAAAGCCAGCCAGAGATTATGGCAAAAGCCATTATCGAAGAAAAAATACTATTCCATTGAGCAGTATCTGTTAAATATCTTTCTACCCAAAAAGGGATAAATAACACAACAAAATACCAATAAATGAGAGAAAGAAGTCCAAACAACAAAGCTAAAAGAATATAAAAAGGTAAAATATAAAAAAATCTTTTTCTTTCAATTTTTGAATATTGTCCTATACCTATTTTGCCCCAATAACCTCCATTTAATTGAAGAAAAAACTTTAAGAATACTCCGTAAGTTGTTATAAAAAACTTAGCGAATCCCAGCAACGGTTTAAAAATTGTCTTTATTAAATGCGAGAATAATTTCACAACTATTTTTTACTTACATAAATTAAGGATACTGCCAAAAATTTTTCTTATGTGAAATTAAAAATTGAATAAATCTTAAATTTTATCAAGAGAATATTAATGCAACCTATATTTTTTAAAATTAAGTCTATATAGTTCTCTTGCGGTGAAATAAATTTTACAAGTTAATACAGTCTTATGCTAATTATCCAGGATTAGGTTATTACCTATTCGACTAATTTTCAATAGTTTTTTCCAAAGCATTGTGAGTCAATGTTCATAACCTGCGGATTACAAAAATTAACTTATTTTTTGTAAAAATTCATACCTTAATACGCTATTCAATCATGTAATATCGAATTTCTATTAAGATAATTAATGAAATCAAAGCCTCGCAAAAAGTTACCTAATAAAAAGATAATTAAAACACCTAAATTCGAGGCAAAAGAGCAATTTACCAATTCAGCACTAGAAAATCTTAAATCAGAAAAAGAACGATTAATAAATAATCTTATTGATTCTGGAGAATTTAAACCTAATATTTGATCAATTTTTTTTGAATTATGAATCATAACTTGTACGAGTTAAAGAACGAGAAGGTGCGTATGTAGTGACACATAAATATTTAGTAAATAATTCGGATTTTTTATGACTACTTTTATGTTTGTCATGATAACGCTGCGTATGCTGAGAAGATTAACCATACTTTTTAAAAAGGAATAAATATGAACAACCCATTGTCTAACTTTCAATGATATTAAGAATTACTGGAGTGTAATTTTTAATATCCTTTTTTGGAGATGATGACGATGATGGTGAATGATATATATAACCTCAAATACGTAATAGCAGGTAGATAATATTTATATTTCAATTGACTAAATATTTAGAATTACATGATTTGTTAAGCCAACCTGCTTTTTAATCAACTCTTATTTTTATTTGTTTCATTCTCCTTGAGAATTTATATTTAGTGTTTTATCGTTCTTTTAGCTAAACCTTTTATTGATGATTAAATGGTCTCAACTTCCCATAAGCGATCTAACGATTGCTGCTGCAATTTCCTTAGAAACTGCAGGTTTCATCGGCAATAAATATAGTCCGCTGAATAGTTTTGCTTATATGTTTTCTATTATTTTTGTAATCATTTTCATGATTAGTCTTGATGCTGTTAAGACAAAAAGTATATTGGAGAAAATTGAACCAAAGAATAAATTCATACCTGTACAAATTCAACCAAAATATGAAAACAAAATAGAATCCAGACAATGGTTCTGGCAAGGTGCCTAAAAGTAAATTATTAAAAAAAGCATTATTTACAAGAAAAGATCTAGATTTCTAACGTCAGATCTTAATTTCTATTTATTAGTGATTTAACAACATAAAAGCCTGCCTATATCCCTAAAAGCAAGCTCTCATGACGATTTAATTCTTAAATATTTATGCCGGCAATCTACAATCAAGTTCTATTATTCCTTCATCCATAAGTCGACCAATTTTTAAAACTAGTGCCATATCTAATCTTGAGAAATCTGATTGGTGATTTGTAATCCAATCCAATTCAGATAAAGTTATTACTCCAGAAGTATTAACTTTGAGAAAGAGTAATCCTAAATTCATTTTGATATTAATTAGTTACTTTTTTTCCTTTAGCAATCATCAGTACTGGTACTAAAAGATATGTAAAGAATGAGATTAAGAAAATATCTAGATTCATTTTAAAAAATCCCAGGTATGATCCAGCCAAAAAGACCGTAATTAACTACTAATGCAAAGAATCCCATCATTGCCATTCTTCCATTAGTTCTTTCTGCATTTTGCCAGTAGCTAGGTTTTGAGTTTTCCATTTTTTTGTTATTTGAAGTTTTTATTTAAACGAAACCTGGAATGATTTGACCTGTAGTTAGATATGCACCAACTGCAGCTATAAGTCCGATCATTGCAAATCTACCGTTAAGAGTTTCTGCAACAACTTTTTCCTTCTCGATTGTTTTAGTTTTTGTGTTTGTCATTTGATTTTTGTTTGAATAGATTAAATTTTCTTCTTGAAATTGTTTAGTTAGATAAACAACGAGTAAAGCAGTTAGAGATACTATCAAGATCAAAAAAACTGCTAGTGGACTCATTAAAAAATACCTGGAATGATTTGGCCTGTTGTCACGTATGCGCCTAATAGTGCTACGAAGCCAATCATCGCCCAACGACCGTTAACTTTTTCTGCATTTTGAGGGTAACCGTCATAAGAAACTGATTCATCTATGTAAGGACGAGTTTCTGATGGGAACATATTTTGTCTTCCGCCAGACTCAGTTGTTGTATATGAAGAATTTGACATTAGAAAAAACCAGGAATAATTTGGCCAGTTGTTACGTATGCGCCAACTGCTGCTACGAAACCAAGCATTGCTGCTAAGCCGTTAAATCTTTCTGCGTCAGGTGTCATAATTAAAAATTGATTATGTAAACAAATATAACATAACTATTAATGAATGTAAAGAAATTAGCCTAAATTTATTTATTGAAAGCTTATTCTATACATAAACGGTACATATATGTATAAAAACCAGTAAGCCTATCCATTTATTGTTAACAAGTCAGGTTTTGGTAAAGGATAAACAATTATTTATGAAACTTTTTAGGTATGGATTATGATTTTATTCTTGAAATCCTTGAACTAAGCCAAAATCAAATCTTTTAGATAATGAAAAAGAAAGTAAACAAAAATCTATTGATGAAATAGTAAAAATAATTTAAGATTTTCAATGCAGTGATGAACTTAGTGAGAAATATAAAAGAGAAATTTTAGACCGAGATAAGATATATAGTTGACTGCCGAACTATATTAGTAAAGTAAGAAAATATATTATGTCCCCTCATAAAAATCCAACTATTATTAGATACTGCGTAATTACATCTACAGCAGCTATAGTTCTGATAGCTATTGCTTTGATTCCTGTTTCAAGAAAAGCTTCTTACTGGAATCGATGTCTTAATAAAACAGTACGTTGGATTAATGAAAAAGAAAAAGATTTAAAAGGGTGGGATAAAGAAGCAAAAGAAAGTCTTGCTGTAGCAGTATGTAATGGAGCTGTTTATGAACCTAAGCTTCAAATAAAATAATTTACTTCGGTAACGATATAAATTAAAGGTTGTAAAAGATTTGTAACCAAAGCAATATTAAAAAAAATTATTGATCCTCCTTATTTAATTTTAAGAGTCTTTTTTTGATCCTTAATCCGTACAATGTTGTTCCTCTAACCGCACATATAAAGCTTGAGATATACCTTCCAAATGAATTAGAAAGTAATTGTATTCAAGAGGTAAGCATTATGGCACTAAACGACAAATTCACTATCCAAGAAATTAATATGGACACAAAAAATCTTACATACGATATAAAGGCAAAAGAACTAGAAGCCTATTGGAGTATTGAATGCGAAAAGCATCCTACTAATAATCATTGCAAAGTGTATTGCGATTAATACTAAACCTTTTTAAGTATTCCTACGCTTGATTTTTATATATCACCCGTACTAAAGCATAGACAGATAGAAAGGAGGACAAACAAATGACTAATTTAGGTATTGAAATTCTATTTTGGATAATTTTAATTTCTTATCTAGGATTAAGGTTTTCTCAAACCTGGTATGGCTTTAAAAAACAGTATTAAATAGGAGGGGAAAATGAAACTACAAAAACAATTCGTAGTTACAAACAAACAGTTAAGGGATCTTAATTATGTCAAGAAGGTGAAAGTTTTAGAGAAAACTTTAAATAGAAAATGTCTAGATTACTCAACTCAAGAAAATTGTTTAGTTTGTTGAGACTGACTATTTATTAATCATTTTTCATGGCTTATAAGTTTTATAAATATTCATCAATTTATTAATAAGAGAGGCTAAATTATGCAATTAAAATTCTACTCAACAACTATTTTTAGAGAGACTCCAAAAGTAACATTCTTTGATGCAGGCTTGGATGTATCTAATGGATGCGATGTAGTAATTCACTCAAAAGAAGCTATATCTCCTCCTGATGATTTTAAAGATGAACAGTATTACGTTCACGAACATCAAATTGATCACAATTTAGTTATTACTGGCGAAAGGAAATTTGTTTTGATAAATCCTTCATGGAACGAGCCACATCATGTAATTTATTTAAATAGATCAATGGGGGCTTTAGAAATTCCTATTGGAACTTATCACAGATCAATTTCTGGGAAAGAAGGCAGTATTGTTTTAAATCAACCCAGAAGAGATAAATCTTTTGATCCCTCTAAAGAATTTATCCCGCAAAAATTAGACAAATTAAGTTTAATTAAAGCAAGAAAAAGTCTACCTGTTTATTGGATTTGGGAAAATGATCAAATTAAAAGAGTCCGCATTAATCCTTTCAAACGAAAAATCAAGACTCTAATCTGATCTAAAAAAAAACTATTTAAGATTATTTTCTTCATTAAAAAATTCAGCCTGTATTCCTACTAGCTGACTTTCATGACGATGCTAGTTTTAAAAACTAAACGAATATATTTGTTGTTGTAGTGATACTTAGAATTACTGCACAAAAGAAAATGTAAGGAACTGCTTTAAGAGGAACGTATCCCTGACTTTTAGAAATAAAATTCATTTTATACAAAACCTGGAATGATTTGACCTGTTGTTAGATAAGCACCAACAAGAGCAATAAAGCCCAACATTGCAAATCTACCATTGAGCTTCTCAGCTACTATCTTTTCCTTCTCAACTGTTTTTGTTTCTTTCATTTGACCGTTTGTTATTTATTTAAGAAGCTTTTTAGTGCAATCTTGAAATCAATCTAATATCAAAGGATTAATAGTGTGAGTATAATTACTTACTCTCATACCCTATATAAGCTCAGCTTATCAAACTCAAACTTTACTTTTAAAGCAGTCCTATTTAAATAACAAAGTGAGACGTTTATCTTATCCTGTAAATCCCATTTTCTGTTCTGCTGCCATTAATGAACCAACAAGCTTGTGCTCAGCAACTTTTTCATCGTCAGTCATAACTGGTTTGATATCAAGATCTATATCGAACTTGACTTTCCAAGGAGCAAAGTGTTCTGTCATTTTAATGCCTGTTGAAGCTTGGACAATGATATAAACATTATTTGAGTAAGAGGCATGATATCTTCCCATAACTTTAAATCCTTCAAACTCATCATTCAAAGTTCCATCTTCAAAAACCTTTAAAAACACGTCGTAAGCTGCACCCATAAGAGCAACATTTTTAAAAGTTGCGGTTACTAAATAAGTATTCATCTAATAAATTAAACTTTTTTTATAATAGAAGAATGAAAACTACTATTTTTAAAAATAAGGGTATCAAAACTTTTTTTGATTTTTTTGCAAGAGTTGCAATCTCATCAATATTTATATCAGCTATACCCGGGAAAATTACAGGTTTTGCGAAAACAGTTGAATATATAAATTCAAAAGGTATTCCTGATCCAATTGCATCTATCCTTTTAGTTGGAGCAATCATATTCCTTACCTTAGGTTCCGGATTTTTTATCTTTGGAGAAAATCAAAAAATTGGTTCAACTTTTTTATTATTATTTCTCATACCAACAACAATTATTTTTCATGTGTTCCCATTCCATCAAAGAGCAGTACTTATGAATCTAGGATTAATAGGTGGATTACTTGTTACTGCATTACGAGAACCAAAATAAGGATTTAGTTAAATGGGCTTAAATACTTTTTTATTATTTGATGGAGCATTAATGTTGCTAGGTTTGCCAATATTAATAATTTGGAAAGGTAACAAAAAATAATGTCAACTTCATACTATAGAGAGCAAAGAATAATGCTTTTAGCCAGACTAAATATTGGGTTGGGTAGTGACGATCAAGAGGAAATTAATCTTTATAATTACTATAAAAAACATGCAAAATTAAAACAAGAACTAGAGTAAGGTTGATATTAAAATTCGTGACTAAATTGAGTAAAATTTATATATTCCAAAAAAGTAATTTTAAGATGTAAGTCTACAAAAAAGATTAAAAACTACAGTATTCAAATTAATACATAATTATAAATATAATATCTATACAAAAGGATGGAAAATAAATTCACTAGAATTACTTTACTTATATGTGCAATTTCATCATTTTCTTATTTAGTTTTTATTTTTCTAAAGAATTATAATTCTCCAGAAAATATAGAAGAAAGATGTATAGTTAAATTTCAAAATGACACTAAAAAAGGTGTTGGAAAATCTGAAAAAGAATGGGGTTTAAATATGGACATAGCCAATGATAATTATTTTAAATGTATGAAAATTCCTTAAAAATAACTCTTAATTACGGAGATAGTAAAAGGAACTAAGAAGTACAGAACTAAAGCGATCCCAAAAAACATAACAACTCTTCAAAAAGCTGTTGATTCGGCAACAGATATTGATTAAAAGTTAAGGAGGAGTACCTCATTCGAACTTTTAACAATAATTAAAAAATAAACACGAAGAAATATATGATTACAATTTTGACTCTCAATTTATACCTTTAGATGATTTATATAAATCAGTTAATAATTAAAATCTGTTTTATAGTTTCGTTTATTATGGAAAAAATTTATGGAAAACTTTAGTTACTACGAGTATTTAAATTCAATATCTTTTCACCCTCCAATAATGATAATAACTACATTAATATTCTTTTTTATAAGAAGAAAATTTTTGGTAGACGCAAAAAAATAATAGAAACTTTTACTTATTATTTAATATTTAAATCTTTAAGATAGTTAAAGATTAAATAAACGAAAGAAGCTAAAAAAACTAAAGTATATATTGATTCCATTTAACTAGGAGTTGTAATTGAACTACTTAATCCATAGGTGAGAAATATAAAAGTAGCAAACGATACTCCAATCATAACAGTAGTATACAATTTATTTAATTTAAATTCATTTTGTATAGAAGAAAAATCAGCTATTACAAAGTTTTTCATAGAATATTTTTCTCTACTTATAAAATTATTACTATTAACCAAATTACCAAGAATAGGTTCTGAGTAAAGAGAATTTTCCTGAGTTATAAAAGGATTAAAAGTTTTATCTTCATTAAAGAAAGTAGGGAACATATAAGTATGCCATAAAGCTATTATTGCAACCCAAAAAATTACACTTAAACCTGCAATACCAAAAAGTAAGAATCTAAATGTCTCCATAATTATTATTTATGATAATTCCAAATCTACAATAGATTTATTTAGTAAAATTTAAAAAATATACTTTAACCAAACCAATAAATCATTTCCTATGGTGACTAATGATCAAAATTCATGTTAATAAGTGTTTTTACTTAAATATAAGTTAAAAATAAAATTTTTATTTTATTTAAGAGTACAAAATAAAATCAATTAACTTTTTATAAAAATGGACTTTAGAGTTGTACTAGTTATTACTCCTATTATTTTTTCCTGGATCTTTACAGTTTTTTGGTTAGGTAAGTGGGATGTATTTAGATTGACACCTTTTGGACTTCCTAAAGATGGTGTAGCTCCTTTTAAGAATTATCAAGTATGGGAAGATTCGTCGATTGTCAATACAAATAGACCTGAGGAAGGTTATCCAGTCTTCACTGTAAGAACTGCAGCTGTAAATGCTTTAGGAATTCCAACTGTTTTCTTCCTAGGAGCAATTTTGGCTATGCAGTTTAAATCTTATTAATTTAAAGAATTTAGATGGACATAAGATACTTAATAGTGGGTGCACCTTTTATAATTGCATTCTTCTACACTTTGTTTTGGCTTAAAAGATGGGGAGCTTTTAATTCATCTAGTGGGGATCACCCAAAAAAAATCAATATAAAAAATGAACGATCAAGCGGAGATTTGATAATAGAAAACATCTTCCTAACAAAAAATTAATTTATTAAACAAAATTCAAATAATTCATTATTTATTATGATTCCTATAGAACAATTTTTGTTTTTAGCAGTTTCTCTTTATGCTTTTTTTCATCTTTCAATGAGTCTTGTAAATATATTAATTAACTTTCAATAAAAAATTTAATATAATATAAAACACTTAAATGTATAAAATAAATCTTCCTAAATAAAGAAATCAAAGTATAAATATAGAAGTAGAAACTAGGGAAATCTACTAACCGTTAGCTTTGATAACTTCGGTTTGTAATGAGAACCTCTCTTTGACCTCATTTTCTTTTTCGCAATCTTAGAAAATGAGGTTTAAATTTATTGAAAATACTTTTAAAGATAATATTTTATTAAAAGTCTGTATTAAAAAATAACTTTGATAATTAAATATTACTTATATGTTTGTATATTATTTACTTTAAAAAAAATAGTTTTTTATCTATAACGTATATGTAGATATTTTGGCGAATCTGCAACGGTATAAAATCCGTCTTTATGAACCTAGCCAAGGGAAATATTCTTAACTGCTTTTTAGTTATTTTAGTAGTTAGGAATATTTTTATTAAGTTTTGCAATTTTATTAGTGAGAAATTATTTATAAAAATCGAAAATGTTAGGATATTTTTAAAAGAGTAAATTAAATGATTAATAAGTCTAATAAAGAAAATACTTTAGAAAATATTTATTCAGATTTAGAATCTGGAATGCCAGAGAATAAGTCTATAAAAGAGTACGCTCTTCCTAATGCAAGACAATGGTTAGGGGCTAGATTTGTAGCTATTTGGGTTTTGCCTATATTTTTTATAAAGAAAATTTCAAAATTCTATGCATCATCCGCTTTCATAAAACCTTACTCACCATCAAAAACAGGTCCTTCTTATAATCAACCCGAAACATTATATACTTCTTTAAAAAATGTTTTTAAAGGTAAAGATCATATAAGATTTTTTGATCATAGATTTATTGGTGTTTGGGTATTACCTATAGCCTTAACTGGAATAGTTTTTGAAATCCTATTAATTGCTCCAACTAATAACACCTCTCCTTTTAATTAAAAAAACTTTCTCTTAAACATTATTTAAACTTAGAAATTATTATCAGATATTTAAATAATTTCCAAAAAAAAAGCCAGCCTACATTCCTATTAGCTGACTCTTATGGTGGTGATTTGAATTCTTAAATAATCCCAGGTACAATTTGTCCTGTTGATATGTAAGCCCCAACAAGAGCAATTACTCCAACAAGAGCAAATCTGCCATTTAGTTTCTCTGCACTTGTTTTTTGAGGATCAATATTTCTTTTTTGATTTTTATTTTCCATTAAAAAACTCCTGGAATAAGTTGACCAGTTGTTACGTATGTTCCGACTAAAATCATGAAAGCCATCATTGCAGGTCTTCCAATGGCTCTGTCAAGAATGTCTTTGTTTGAGTTCATTTTCATTAGGATTAATAAATTAATATTACTAATTGTAAACAAACCCTGCGAGGTACTTGTATCATTTGTACTGTTTTTCACATAAATGAGTCAATTATGTCGCAGAATAACCTGAGATTAAGGTCCCCCAAAACTCTATCCAAACTTTAAAATGACTAGTACCGAAGATTTAGAAAAAGAATTGAAAACTTACAAAAAGAAGTTAAATATTTAAAAGCCGTGTAACAGTATCAAACAAAAACAATAAGAAGAGACAATTTGATAAGCTGATCTAAGTTAACAGAAGGTTGTATTATTTGATATTGATAAAAATAGCTATATAAATTAATGTAATCAATTTAAGGGTATTGGGTAATGGAAGTCTTACTTTTTGCGCTGTTTTTTTTAGTTACTATAATATTTTTTATTGCAGGGAAAGATGATTTTGGAAGAAAAGAAATTAAATTAGAATTAAATCAGAAAGAAGAGATTAAACAAGATCTTAAGGATGAGCCTAAAGAGGAAATTAAGAAAGAAGAGATTAAACAAGATCTTAAGGATGAGCCTAAAGAGGAAATTAAGAAAGAAGAGATTAAACAAGATCTTAAGGATGATCCTAAAGATGAAATTAAGAAAGAAGAGATTAAACAAGATCTTAAGGATGAGCCTAAAGAAGAAGTCAAAAAAGAAGTAGAATAGGCATTAAATTAATAATTTTATAAATGATTTATGGTTTTGCTTATTTAGGAATGGTTATAGCTATTAGCGCAGGGTGGCTTGTACTTGCAGTCTTAAAGAAGCCAGAGTTTATTGAAAAGCCAATTGATGAATTAAAAAACAAATTAAGACCTTTTTTAAATTCTAAAAAGGATAAATGAGATGTTCACTGATTTCTTTTTTTTGTTAAAACCATAAATTTTATTTTCTTGAATACATTACCAATATTTGCAATTACACATCCGAAAAAGGATACCCCTAGCAATAAAATGGCAGATATATATTGCGATTCATTAGGGAAAAATCTTTTTACTGGTCTTGATAAAGAATCAACATTGAAATATGAATACTTCTTCTCAGCAATTACTGAGAACCTTATTAAAGATCAAAATAAATTCTTAAAATAATTTAAATCTGATATTGAATATATTTGTTCATATGAGATTTCAAAATCTAATGAAAAAGAGTTTTATTTATTTTTAAAAAATTATTTTAAAAATAAAATTAATACTCCAAAAATCAAAGTTGAAGCCAGAAATCCAACACCCACTAAACCTGCAATTATCCCAGTATTAAGGTAAACCTTTACTGTAGCTAATTCTTTACCTTCTGTTTTAGACATAATTTTTCTATTTAAATAAGCACATCCAAGCTATCAAGGAGAACAGTACCAGGGCAAGACTAAAAATACTTTTACTACTCGCTTTGCCTTGTTTCTCAGTTGATTTAAAAGGTATTAATGCCATAAATACATTTATAAAATTTAATACTACTATTGCATGGCGTTTTAATAACTCAAGAAAGTTTTATACAAGAATCTGTATTAGTTAAGTTAAAAAGTTTCTATCTTCTTCTTACTAACTTCCTTTATTAAAAAGTTAACTTTAAAGTACATTTATTCATACTCAAAAAGTGTCCAAAATAATATTTAAATTTTAACTAATAAAAACTATTGCTTTTTAAACATTGCATTCTGATTGGATAACCAAAATATTAGAAAAATAAAGAACGATAATAATGCCCCAGAAAAAATTGAAATAAAGAAGAATTCAGTAGTTATATCAGAATTAACAAAAAATAAATACATTTAAATATACTTTATTAATGAATATGATCTGCTTCATTATGGTTTTGACTATTATGTCCATGAGCGATACCTAATTCATGTAACCTTGCATGCTCCTTAATTGTATCTCTTAATTTATATGATGAGGGTCCAACTGTTGTGTAGATTCCATATCCTATTGAACCAAAAAGTAGTAGACCAATACTCCCTAAAAGTAAAAATAATGTTGGATCTTTAGTTACACCTAGCATGTTTTTTAAAATTTAAATACTCATATAAACCTAGATATTTTATTAAAAAGATTCAAGTTCAAAATATATAAACTAAAGGGACAAATTATAAACTTAAATATAAAAGTTAATTGATTAGAATGTATTCGTTAATTATTATTTAAAATTAATTATCACGAATTTATATATTAAAAATATTTTTTAAAGTAACTTAAAATACATATTAGTGTATGAAGAATTTTCAATCACTTGTTAATAAAGAATTTAAATTAAAAAAATATATTTGAAAGTTGGTATAAACTAATAAGCAATTAACTCTTTTTTATGGAACTTGAGTCAATTTCAACTCCAAATAATAATTCTTCCAAAAATGGGGTTGGGAAGAAGTTTTTAATAATTTCTATATCACTGACAGTACTATTAAATCTATCTGTTGCTATTTGGTTTTTTATATACGTCCAACAAAACGGTTTAGATAAATTTTTAATTAAATGAAAAGATTTCTGCTGCCTGTAATAGTTTTATTAGGTGTTATTTATGGTTGTGGTTTATTTTGGCTACTTTGGCATTAAGAAATTATTGATGGTTGGTATAAAATCATAAGTAATAAACTTATTTTTAAAAAGTAATTGTATTTTCTTTTAGTTGAAATAATAAAACCTATAAATTGTGTTTTAGTTTCAGAAGACGTCCCCAGTATTTCTATAGTTTTATCTGAAAGAAGATCTAAAGCGCTTAAGGGAACCATTTCAAATGAGAAAAATATTACAGGTACTTTTTACACACACAAACCAACTCAAATAAAGCCTTCAAGCTGGAGCTTTGAAAACAAAGATATTAAATTTAGTGGAGAAGCGATACTCCTAAAAGGTAATGAAATATGGCATCCTTATCAAACAGAAATCAAATCCTATGAAGTTGATAAAGTTCTATTTTCAGGTTTATCGTCAAAGCTATCAAAGGTTAGCAATGAAAGAAAATTACTAAAAGCTACTTCTGGTTTTTTTAAAATTGGTAATGGGTGTTATGGAGGTAGGATAAATAAAGTTTAGCAATACTTTTTAAGAAGATTATATTAATTTCCACCTTCTCCAAAGTTGTAAGATGGCGATGTATCTTGGCTTTTTATTTTTACGCCATTAATAACTTTATTAGAAATATTTTTTAATTCACTTCCTGTAAATTTAAATCCTGAATCATTTGCTATTTTGGCAATCTCATCAGCAGTCCCAACGCCTAAAACTTGATCAAGAAGATTTTTGTTTTTTTGGATTTCCATTAAAAATTTTTTTATTTGATCTTCTGACACTAAAAATAAATTGAATTCAATAATCTATCTAATAATAAAAGAACCTTTCAAAATTTTAATGGGGTCGATTGAAATAAATCAAAGGTTATTCAATTAGGTATAAATTTTTTCTTTTAAGTGTAAATATCTTATTCTTATCTAAAAAACTTAAAGAATTGGTTAATTTAGATTTTTGTTTAAATAAATGTTTGAAGCTCTTGCTTATTTACTGATTGGTAAAAAACAAAGTAATTAAAAAATTAATATGGAATCATCTCAAGAAATAATTTTAATTGCTTTAGGATTACTGATAGTAGTCTTTGATGGAACATTAGCTTTAAGACTTGGCATAAGCTTAAAGGATTAAATTTTGATGAATTTCAACATATTATTTCCCTTAATAGTCGGTTTATCGATCTGGATATATGGGAACATCCTTTTGGTCATAAAGCTGCAAACCAAAACACCTGAGAAAAATTCTTGGGATGTAAATTAAATATTACTTTATTAAAAGAGATTGCAGGAAGAAATATAAACGTTACTTAAATCTGCAACAAAAGCTACTTTAAAAGTTGAGGAATTAACGATTACTAATTCTATTTTTGCTGTTATAAAATAATCAAAATATTTTTAATTGATGTCTTCAGGAATTTATTTGATTCCAATTTTTGTTATTGGTTCAATTTATCTTTTCAGATCAACTAAGGATCTTATTAAAAATAAAAAAATTAACTATGAGCGATCCCAAGAATAATTTAAACTCCTTAAAAAAAGAATCTGAAAAATCATTGGAAGTATCTAAAAACTCGATAAATAAAAAGAAGATTAATGAGCGTTTTCATTTGAATTCACTTATCACAAAAAATATCTCACTTTTCACAAAAAATCCAAACTATAAAATGTTAGCTTGGCTTATTGTTCAATTGATAATATTTTCCCTATTTGTTTTTGCAGTTAATATTTTTAAAAATAATCTTATACCTTATTTTAATACTTGAGAATTTTAGTATTTAGGTCTCATATATTATTAATTATTACTAATGAATAATATATCAAAGTGATTTTTCTATGATCCAGCGATATCCACCACTTCTATCATTCTCTCGGTAACAAATTCCTATTAAATCTCCATTTTTTCTTCGCAAGGAGCACTCTATACCATCTTGCGTTTTATAAAAACTTGATGAATTAGGACAGAGTTCTTCACCTTCTTTATTCATTTTTTCAATAATCATTGCCCATACTACTTTTAAATCAATATCGTCAAAATTATTAGATTGCATTTAAATTCTTTTAAAGTAATAATAAATCTCTTATAAATTTTTAAAAATTAATTTTTACTAAGCTCTATTTCATTACCTACATAAAAAAATTACACAAGTTACCAATCAATATTGCATTAAAGTTATCTTTACTAAATCCCATATTACTTTCCTAATTAAAGAGTTTAGTAGATTATAAATTTTACAACCAAAAAGTTTGGGTAACGCCTCATGGAACCTCAAAAAATTACTAAGATCCATTTGAAAAGTTTTGCTAATAAAAAAGTTTTCTGATTGTCCATATACTTTATATTCAATGCGTTCAACATGTATCGAGAATCATATCTTGAGAGGTACTAATGCTTATCTACCAGCTCGTATTTGTAGTAACTCAGTAGCCACAATCATGCAGACATACGAAAGGATAGATATTAGAAGAAGAACTAAAGAATTAACAGATATTGAGTTAGGTTCAAAGAAAGGCAATCCTGAAACTATCAGCCTCTTTGATGAATAGTCCTTTAAATGACAAAGACACAAAGCACAAAAGCTACATTAAGCAGCAAGCTAAGTGTCTTAGAAGAGATCTTCATTAATAAAAAAGGTTTTTGTACTCGTGTGTAGGAGCGCGGGGTTAACCTTGAAACCGCTAGGTTCAAGTCCTTACAAAAAGGACAAGTCCTTAGACCACTTATACCCAAGATACACACTCATTACAAGTAAAAATAACTTAATTGACAGTCGATATTAAAAAGGTCAACTTGCTCCATGTTTATTCAAAAATAAATAAAATAAGTAATAACTATTTTTTATTCATGACAAATTTTGGATCAGATACACCATTTATGCTTATTGCTAGATTGAAAGTAAAAGAAGATAAAGTTGACGAATATCTAGCCCTTGCGGATAAAACAGATAAGGCTGTCGAAGTATCAGAGCCGGGAATGCTCCATCATACATTTGACCAAGATCCTGAAGATCCAATTAGTTTTGTATGGTCAGAATTTTTTAAAAATGATGATGCATTTCTTGCTCATTTAGTTAATCCACCTGTCGGCGATTATCTTGAAGCTCATGCTGGACTAATTGACGGAGATGTAGCTATTGAATTTTATGGAACGGTTGGAGATAAAGTTATTGAAGCTATGAACAGAAGTGGGCTTCCTTTTAAAGTCTTCAAAACAAAGCTGGGTTATAGCAGGATTTAATTTAAGATTGACAGTTGATTTAAAATAGGTTGAATTATTAATAGAGATATGAAATTTTTAGTTTTACTTACTTTAATTTCTAGTACTTTTTCCACTGTATTTGCAGAAGGTCATAAGAAGTATAAAGAAGAAGACTTTGATAAAGTTAAACTTATGAAAATTGAATATTTAAATAAAAAAATTAATTGCGTAAAAGCTTCTAATAATTTTAAGGAAATGAAAAAATGCTGGGAAAAAAGAAAAAATAAGATGATTTAATCTATTGAAAATTGACAGTCGCCATAAAATTATGAGCAAGAGCTCTCATTAAGCTAAAAAAAGATTATTCCTTAAATGAAGTAATTATTTGTTTCTTTATTAAAAGTCATTTCTTGAGCCCCCTTCATGCATCCTCCAGCTGGGTAACTAATGACCTTTTTTGATATTGCACCGATACCTATAGCGACAATACCAATACCTAATATTGCTTTTGATCTTTTGCTCGCGAGTAGAGATTTCATTGGGATTTTGTATTTATTAAATGATAGGAATATTGACTTTTGTTATGTGGATTTTAAGCAGCTTCAATTGGTGCCATTGTGATTCCCCTGCTAACCAATTGTTCGTGGTATAACTCTGCCTGTTCAAGGTTCCCTCTCCATACTTCCGCCAAACCTGACTTGTCTACCTGAATGGCAAGATTCCATGATCTTTTTTCACTCATTCCTGGAATAATTGCTAGCAGGCAATTAGCAACATGTTCAAAAGTATTAAAATTATCATCTAAAACTATTACTCGTGCTTCTGGATATTTTGCTTTTTTTGTCTTTGGCTCTAAGACCGTTGTGGCTGATTTGGTAGAAAATTCCATTGTTACTGGTTTTGTTTTTGCTTTAGATCTACTATCGATTCTTTAAATTCTAGTTTTCTTTCAAGTCTATGGAGACCAGACCATGTTGCGGTTTTCCGTTTAGACGATAAAACTACAGGCTAATGAAAAGTGAACCAGTTTGATATCAGAGAGGATCTCAAGGATTTGCGATTTTACACCCAAACTTTACCCAAACTTTACCCAATTTTTTGATGAGGATGATTAATAATCAAGTAGTTTTTTAAGATCTAGTCCCCCCATGCCACCCATCACTTTCCTTTATGGGAACTTTCTTCGACTAATATTGTTCGATAAACTAAATTAAATGCTTTTAATTTGGCTGACTTACGAAAAAGTTAACAAAATGCCATACCAGCACAATACCAGCAGTACTATTTCTCGCAAATTATAGACTATGACTGAACCTAATTACTGGCTAATGAAAAGTACACCCGTCTAGCTATTACTTGGATCTCAAGGATTCGTAATTTTCTATTCACACTTTATTCACACTTTTACTCTTCAAATAGTTCGATTCAATTAAGGTTAAACTTTAAAAATTGAACAAATAATGTAAAAGGTTTATTATCCTTCTAATAATATTTTTTATTTTGAAACCACTTATATTAGCACCGATTTTTATTGGAATATTATCTCCTTTCAATAGTAGTCTAGAAGCTCAAATCAACTCTTCTATATTTAATGAAGTTTATTTAGCCCAAGAAAATCTAAATGAAAAAGCTAGGAAATATTTAAATGAAGCAGAAATAATTTTCAAAAAAGGTCTTAATGTTGAGGAATCAAATTTTCCAGTAGCAAAAAAGATAATTAAGAACATGACTTATGTCATTAAAAAAGATCAGAATAATTTTCAAGCTTATAGCTTCAGAGCAAGGGCTAAAAATGTATTAGGAAAAAGTGAGGAAGCCATTTCTGATGCAACCAAATCTCTAATGATTAAAGAAAATTATGATGCCTATTATGCAAGAGGTTTTTCTTACCAAATTTTATATAAAGATATCGAGGCTATAAATGACTTCAAAAAAGCACTAGAAATTAAACATGATGATTTTAATGCAACTTTGCTAAAAGGGAAATCATTTTTTTATTCCAAAAGATTTAAAGAATCAATAAATGATTTTACTAGAATTATCAAGTTAAATCCCAATTACTCTGATGCATTTGTCTTTAGAGCACAATCAAAAAATAAATTAATGAATATAGCTGGAGCAATGGATGATTTTGCCAAGGCTATTAAAATAAATCCAGCAAACTATGCTGCATATAATAGTAGAGCTTATATTAAATATGAACAGAAAAATTTCAAAGGTGCAATAGAGGACTTTTCCAAAGCAATAGATATTTTTCAGGAGAATGATTTATCTTACTATTGGAGGGGAAGGTCTAATTTTGAGTTAGGTGATTACGAAAATGCAAAAATAGATTTTTCTAGAGCGATAGAAATAAATCCTGACGATTTTACTTATTTTGATTACAGAGGAAGAACTAGATATTTTTTACGCGATCTAAAAGGAAGTGTAGAAGATTTTGATAAAGCTATTGAAATGAATCCTAAAGATAGTTATCTAATTTCTAGAAGGGGACTATCAAAAGAATTGAATAATAATTTTAATGAGGCAATTGCAGACTTCTCTAAAGCTATTGAAATGAATCCTAAAGACTCCTGGGCTTATTATTTAAAGGGAGATTCTTTTTATTATCAGAAAAAATATGGTGATGCTCTAGTAAACCTCTCAAAAGCAATTCAAATAGATCCTAATGACAGTTCATATTATTATTCTAGAGGTAAGACTAAATTAGAATTAGCTGATTATGAAAGTTCCATCTTAGATTTTGATAAAGCTATTAATCTAAATCCAAATAATGAAAGAAATTTTAACTATAGAGGATATGCAAAAACATTTATTGGAGATTACAAAGGGGCAATAAAAGATTACTTAAAAGCAATAGAGTTAAACCCAGATGCTTCATCATCTCCATATACTAATTTTAATATCGCAGAAGCAAAAGGGTACTTAAGTGACTATAAAGGCGCTGTTAAATATGTATCAAAGGCTATCGAAGAGTATCCTGAAGATGGAAGTTTCTTCAGGTCAAGAGCTTATTGGAAAATAATACAAGGTGATCTCAAAGGCGTATTAGATGATATTAATGAAGCTGAGAAACTAGGTTTCGAAAAAGAATACTTATTAGATATAACAGGAGGATATTTTTATGTAGCAAAAAATTTTATTGATGCAAAAAACTATTATTTAAAAGCTTTGGAGTTAAATCCAAAACAATACACTCATCAAATTGGAGTTGCATATTCTGATTATAAATTGGGAAATATTAAAGAATCTTGTGAAAGTTTTAAAAAAGCTAGAAGTTTAAAAGAGAACTATGGAAATCAAGGAGATTCTCTGATTCCTAAATTTTTTGGAAACAAAATTAATCTAGAAAAGTCTTGTTCATAGTTTGTTAAAAGCATTATGTTTAAACTTTCCTTTATTTGAAATTTAATAGATAATTAAACTAAATTCATAAAAGTTATTCACACTTTATTCAAACCTATATTATCGCCGAGATCCCATGCCACAACAGGAACCTAGCTACTGGCTAATGAACTATATGTTGATGGTGGAGTAGTGAGGACAAAACATAATAAAAATTAAGTTTATTTAAACTCCCTTAAAAAACTCATCTTAAATGAATAAAAAATGTTTTCTTTGATTAAGTATGTATGAGTGTGTATGAGTGTGTTACTATAAAAAGAAGTATTTAAATTTAGTAATTTTTAGTAGGTATATGTTTTGGAATAGATTTCAATTTTCTAGAGACATAGGTATTGACTTGGGTACTGCCAATACTCTTATTCATGTATCTGGGAAAGGCGTAATTCTGGAAGAACCTTCTGTAGTAGCTATGGATTTAGAAGAGGGAACTCCTTTGGCAGTAGGTGAAGAAGCAAAATTAATGCTTGGAAGAACCCCAGGCAATATAAGAGCAGTAAGACCTCTAAGGGATGGGGTTATTGCAGACTTTGACGCAGCGGAACAAATGATAAAAACTTTTATTCAAAAATGTAATGAAGGGAAGGGTCTTTTAGCTCCAAGAATAGTTATTGGTATTCCAAGTGGCGTTACCAGTGTTGAACGAAGAGCAGTTCGAGAAGCAGGATTAGCAGGGGCACGGGAAGTCTATTTAATTGATGAACCTGTAGCCGCCGCAATAGGAGCTTCTTTGCCAGTAACGGAACCAATTGGAACTATGATCGTTGATATTGGCGGTGGAACAACAGAAGTAGCAGTATTGAGTCTCGGAGGAACAGTTGTAAGTGAATCTCTTCGAATAGCAGGAGATGAAATAAATGAATCAATAGCTACCTATCTTAAAAAAAAGCATAATATGGTTGTTGGTGAAAGAACATCAGAAAAGATAAAAATTAAAATAGGTTCTGCTTTCCCTGATGACAGTTTTGACAATACATCTTTTGAAGTTAAGGGATTACACTTATCCTCCGGCTTACCAAGAGCTATTGTTTTAACCGCTGGAGAAATTAGAGAGGCTATGACTGATCCTCTTAGTAAAATAATTGAAGCTATAAAAAGAACTCTCGAGCGAACTCCTCCTGAATTAGCGGCAGATATTGTTGAGAGAGGAATCATGCTCGCGGGAGGTGGAGCTCTAATAAAGGGAATTAATGATTTAGTAACTCAAGAAACTGGAATTTTTACTCATATAGCAGAAGATCCATTGTTATGCGTAGTTAATGGCTGCGGAAATGTACTTGATGATTTTAGAAAGCTTAAGAGGTGTGTAGACACGGTTGATTTAGGAACTAATTCAATAAGAACTTAATTACTTTTCTGATGAATTTTTTACTAGTAAAAATTAGATAAAAAATCATACTTTAATAAAAAAATTCTTTCTTTTAATATCCACTGAGAAACAATTTAAAAATGAATCAAGAGCAAAGAAAGAGATTACCTAATAAAAAAATAATTCGCTCAGCAAAATTTGAAGCAAAAGAACAATTTACCAAATCTGCATTAGAAAATTTAAAAACTGAAAATGAAAGAATTGTTAATTCATTAAAAGAATCTGGTGAAATCGATTAATTAAATAAAGAACTTTCTACATGATTTATAAAGCCTAAACGAATAAAAATTTAAGATTTATTATTTTTCTAATAAATAAAATATCTCTTCACCAACTTTGTCTGGTTTCACTATTTTACAACCTTTATCTTTTTCTAAATCGCAATCTTTCGAGGCAGCAACTGTTTTCCATGAACAAACTTTTTCTTCTGAGTATTCTTGTTTAATCGTCCACCCATCGTTGATATACTTTTCGAGATTACTATTTTCTCCACATGAAACTGTAATTTCAATACTATTTTCTTTTTTAATACTTTCTTCTGATGATTGTATTCCAAAACTGTTTTTGATTTCAGTCGCTTTTTTCTCCAATATTTTGCAACCGCTAACTAGAAATAGGATCATAAATATATAAAGTAATTTTTTATATTCTTTCATTTATCTATCATGCAAGTATTAAATTTTCTATTCGCTGTTTCTGTAAAGCCAAGATCCAAAAACTTTATGTAGTCACTATTTTTGTCCTTACATATTTTTTCTTTGTTTTCAATTTGTATTTTTCTCTGTTCTTGAATTAATATTTGATTTCTGAAGTTCTCGATAAATTTATAAATATATGGAATAGTTGCTATGAAGAATCCAATAAAAAATGAAAAAGCAAATGCCGAAGTATATTTTTTTGAGTTATTTTTAAGACTAATTTTTGCAAAATAATTATTTAGTTTAAACATAATTTTAATTTTTTTTTTAATTACTATCGCTGCTCCAATTTCTTGTAATTTTGTAGAGAAATTTTCGTATCCTCTTTCTAAATGCTCTACCCCTCCAATCAAAGTTTTCCCACCTGCTGAAAGTCCTGCAAGCGCCAATGCAGCCGAAGCCCTTAAATCAGATCCTAGAATTAAACTTCCTTTTAAGTTTTTAACCCCGACTACAGTTGCAATATTATCTTTTACAGTAATGTTTGCCCCCATACGATTTAGCTCTTTAACATGATGCATTCTATTTTCAAATACTGTTTCTTTAATTTTTGAAATACCATTTGCTGTTGCCATTAAAGCCATAAAAGGTGCCTGTAGATCAGTTGGAAAACCAGGAAATGGACTGGTCGTCATATCAACTGAATTTAAAATTTGATTGGGAATGATTTTTAAACAAAAGTCTGAATATTCGAACTTGCAGCCACAAAGTTCTAGTTTGTTAATTACTGCTTTTAAGTGATTTGGTTCGCATGGGAAAAGACTAATTGTTGATCTTGTTATTGCCGCAGCAAGTAAAAAAGTACCTGCTTCAATTCTGTCAGGTATGACTGTGTAATCGCATCCTTTTAGGGATTCAACTCCTTCAATTGTTATACATTCAGATCCGGCACCTTTTATTCGTGCACCCATAAGATTCAACATGTTTGCTAAATCTACAATTTCTGGCTCCTCTGCTGCGTTGTTTAATATAGTTTTCCCTTTAGCTAAAGATGCTGCCATTAATAAAGTCTCAGTGGCACCTACACTTTTGCATTTAAAATTGATTGATGATCCCAACAATCTTTTTTTGGGATTAATTACTTTAGCTATTAAATAATTATTTCGGTATTGAAATACAACTCCTAATTTTTTCAGTGAATTTATATGTTCATCGATTGGTCTGGATCCTATCGAACATCCTCCCGGTAAAGGTATCTTAGCTGTTCCAAATCTTGCAAGGATTGGACCAATACAAAAGAAACTCACTCTAAGGGCATGATATAAATCAAAAAATAAATCTTGAGGTGGAATGATAATTTCTTTAGTATTTATTGTTAATTGATTTGCCTTCGATTTTATATTTATGCCCATTGCAATTAATAATTTAGACATAATTGCAACATCTGAAATTTGAGGAACATTAAAAAGATTTATTTCGCCTTTAGAAAGAATTGAAGCTGCCATTAGGACTAGAGCAGAATTTTTAGCACCACTAATATTTAAATGCCCTTTAAGAGGGTTGCCTCCTTTTACTTCGATATAGTTTTTGAAAAAGTAATCGACTCTAGGGGGTTGAAGAGTTTTATTTTGTATTTTCATAAATTAAAAGTCTTCAAGGTTTGTCATTGATGAAGAACAATATCGTTTTTGAGAAGCTAAATCCCCCTTTTCCCAGCAACTTTTTATTTCAACATTATTTATTCCAGAAGATGAAAACTTTATTATTGATGGTGATTGATTTGTATTAGTTAAATCGAAGGCATTAACACTTTTGTTCCTACCGAGAGATGAAGCTTCCGATTTTGTTTGCTCTAAAAAAGCTAATGGAAGACAAAATAGAAGCGTTGTTAATATAGTTTTCTTCTTCATTTTTAATTACTTTGAATAGTTCATTTTGAAAATGATTCATTGTTTCTAATGTCTTAAAAATAAAGATTTTAAGATTTAATCAGTCCAAGTATTAATAGATTGCTTTTTAAGAAAGCATTACTTTCTAAGGTTTGTGATCGAGCAAATAATTGTTTCACTGAAGAATTAAATAAATGCTAAAAAACCCTTTGACTGTTGTGATCCCCATCACCACTGCCTCGCAAATGTGCCTCTTACAAGTTACACACTTATACATACTATCACACACTTAATATATTTGTTTGTTATTTGGATATCATGATATAACCTATAAATAGCAATAAACATTTAAAGTTAATTTACCGGATTAGTATTAATAAATACTATTTGTTATACTATAAGTGTGTATCGTTTTCTGTAATTTACATTAATCAACTAATGCCTACTAAGCTTGATAGGGTACAGGTTCTTTTTCAGAAAGAGTTATTTAAAAAGCTTAAGGTAATTGCAAAAATTGAGCGCAGATCGTTATCTAGTATGGTTGGAAGCATTGTAGAAGATGCAATAAATTCTAAAAAATATCAATCTCTTTTATCGAAGGCAAAGTCAGATGATTTAAAATCAAAAATTGATGAAAGTAAATTATTAATTAATGAAATTTTAAAATCTAAGAGTTCTAATCAATCAGATATTGATGAAAATTCTAAATTAAAACAAATTGAAGATATACTCTCTTTAATATCAGAATCCAATAAAGAATCATTAGAAGAACAAATGGAAGAATCAGTGGGAGAAGATTTATTATTAGTAGAAGAAGCTTTGAAACCAGACGGTTTTATTGAAGAATTAGAATTGGAAACAGATTATAAGATTAATAAAATGAATGTAATGCTCAGTAAAATTTATAAAAATAAGGATTTAAATGTTTAAATCACTTGAGTAAAAAGTTATGTGGATAGGAAGAATTTGCTTATTTGGTTGGCTTAGTGCATATATTTCAGGCTTTTTTATGGAGCCTATCTCTCACCGAAATTATGTTGCGTTTCTAGAAAAGAAATTACTTCAAGCATCAAGATTTTTACCCTTTGGAAAATATAGTGTGAGAAAATTCATGAAAAGAGTATTAAATTCGACTCTACGAAAAAAGTAATGAAGGAAAAAGTTTTCGAAGCACAAATGAATTTGTGGCAAGAAGGCGTAAGAGCTCTATATAAAGATCTTCAAGAATTCCATAAATGGTCTGATAATAAGGTTTGGCTAGAAGTTGAAACTGAGATGATAAAAAATTCAAAAGGTAGCTTTGGATCTGATGATTTAGATTGGGTTAGAGCAATAGTTACATCAAAAAAAGATATTACATTAACGGAAGCCAAAAGAATGTACGAAAGGTTTAAGCACAAAACCCCTCTATTAGATGCTATAAAAAATCTCCGTTACAATTGACGTTATCTTACATGAATTTAATAGATCTTACATTTTTCTTCTACTTCTTGGTAAATTTGCTGTAAGAAAATTCATGAAAAAAGTATTAAATTCGACACTAAGAGATAAATAATGAATAAATTTGAAAAAATGGAAAAGAGAATGGATGAGTGGCAGAGCGGAATAAGAATTCTCTATAAAGATATCCAAACAATCAGTAACTGGACAGATGAGCAGGTTTGGAAAGAACTTGAAAATGAGATAAAAAGAATTACTCCTGAGGGTCAATTTGGCGAGGATGACTTGGCTTGGACCAGAGAAATTCTTACATCAAAAAGAGATGTTACTTTGTGGGAAGCGGTAAGACTTACTATTAGATTTAAACATTCAACGCCTCTGTTAGATGCTCTTGGTAATCTTAGAGCTCGAGATAAATCTGGAACTTAAATATATATTATGTTTTTTTATAAGCAAATAGAAAATAAGTGTTTTTCAAGAATTTAATTACAGTTTGACTAAATTTATAGATACATCTGGTTTTGATAATGTCGAACAAGTCAGAAAATGGTATCTAGGTATTCAATCAACTTTTAAGCAAATACAGCAAAAAAATAATTATGATAAAAAACAAGCTTGGGATAAATTAAAAATAGAATTACTTAAATCAGTTGCAAAAGAAGGTTTTGTACAGAATGATCTTGAATGGGTTGAAGACCTCCTTCTTCATGAAATAATTCCAACTACTGAAGAAGCCTGTAGATTTGAAAAAAAATATCCTAATCAAACTCCTTTAATTGATGCGCTTGCAAAAATTTTCTAGTTTATTTTTTGATTTAAATAACACTTACCCCTGTAAAAGTTTTGATATTATCTATAGTTTTTTTTGGAGTTTTTATAAGATCTTCATATGTAACTTCTATTAAATTGTCCTTAGGAATAATATTTTTCATTATTTGCCATTTATCTAATATGAAAGATCTAGTAAACTTTGCATCTTCCCCTGCGTTACCAAGATATGGAATAAAACCAAATTCCTTATTAAATGATTTGATAGATTTTTCTATACTTTTCACATGATCGTATGTACGTTCAATGTAAATAAATTTTGAGTTGGGAAATAACTCAAGTAATAAGTCGACTCTCGTGGTGAATGCTGGAGCTTTATTGATAAAAACTTTACCAGGTAAACCATCATGAATCCATGCCCATTCAAGCAGTAATTTTAATTTTTTTTTGAAATCTAATGTAGCTTTCCATTTGTACCATCTTTCTAAATCCTTAGATAATGACTTTCCAAGACCAATTGATGTTGGAGGATGTTCGCAACTCAATCTCATTAAGGCAATATCTAACTCTTGAGGTCCCTCTGCTAATAATGGGACCCAATCAAAAAATCTATTTTTATAAGATGGTATAAATTTGCGAAAAAGTTCTTTAAATATTAAGGCTGCCTGAGGGCAACATGAAAACGTATTTTTTATTGTAGCTGCTTTAGTAGCTTTAACTATTTCTGTGTGGAGGTATGTTGTTCCACTTCTCCATGCACCTATAATAAAAATTGGATCAGGCATATTCCTTGGCTTCTTGTAAAGAATTTTTTGCAACCAATAAAGAGGTTCAGCCAACCAACCGAGTACAATATTCTGGAATAAATATAAAGAAATAATAGGAAATCTATTAGCTCTTTTTAACAACTCAAACTGAACAGAAGGTCTTAAGCATCCAATAATAATTAAGCGTGGATTGAAAAACAATAATCTATTTATATCCAAAATAAAGATTATCTATTGAACTTTCGATAAGTCAATCAGTACTTATTTCTTTTGTAAGATACTTAAAATAATCTATACATCTCTATGAAAGTAACCCTATAAACACTTTCCCTTGAGGATTCACGCCCCTACTTGATTTTGCATAGATTTCCAGAGTAAAAATGCATCTTATGATATTCTCTGATTTACTGTTAAGACTGCACTTTTTACTATCCTTTTAAGCGAAACTATTTAGTAGGAATAAAACGTTCATAAAAAAACCTAAGTTTCTAAGGGATCTGCAGTCCAGCTATAGAAGCCCGCATCCAACCCCTATTTATTAAATTAGTCAGCTCCTAATTTTTGGCAGAAATTTGTGAGGACTCATATATACGTATTGGTAAGGACGATTACCCCCCTTCACCCCTTCAAAAACTACAAATAAACAATTCATACCAAATAAAATGGACAGAACACAACAAATAAAAGACGCTCATCCGTGGCTCAGCTACGACGACGCAGTCAAGGTTCTTCTCTACCATCATCAGGGTTCAATGTGGATTCATAACCTTCAGAGAGACAAGCTTGAGAGGTCGATGGAAGCGTTCGCAAAGCTTCTTAAATCGAAAAGCATGAAAGCTCTTAAACCCTTCGTAGAGTACGTTCTAGACGTCTACTACAGCAGTAGAGATAAGTATGGTAATCAGATAGAAGTAAGTAAAGAGTCTTTCGAGAAAAGATGGCATAAAGCAAGAGAAATTTTACTAACAAGCAAATAAGTTATTGACCTCTAACCTTTACTAATGATATAAATATTAGTACACTTGTACTAACTAATTATGGAGGACTGGCAGGAATGGGAATACTTCGATTATCACGGAGAGCTGAAAAGCAAGCGAACAAAGATTTGCATTACTTGCACTCACTTTCGCTACAGCACGACAGATCAATGTGTAACTATCTTGACCTGTCCCTTTCACCAGAGGCTTATTCCTCAAGGAGATCATTTAGTTAAGGGCTGTAGTTGTTGGAGGAAAGATAATCGAATATTTGCTCCAGAAGCAGCTTGAGGATCTGGTGCGTAGTTCTAGTAAGACAATACAAAATACAGTAATAGCCCCAATCAAATACTCATGTGTGAACAGATAAGCAAATCTGTGTGAACAGCAAGGTTAAGAATGAAGCTATAACTAGTTTTTTAAAATTTATAAATTTTAATGATCGCCACAAGTTGAGCATTCTGCGCAATCTTTACACTCACAAGGACAAGTGCATCCACATCCAGGACATACTTCCTCTTTATTAGAAATAGATATCTTATTGATAAGAATATTATTTAATAAGGCAGTAATCATAATAAATTAGATATTCGAATTTAATTATAAAGAATACAAGACTAAAAAGCAATCACAAACTGACTATAACGCTTTTATTAATAGCAAATAATGAAAATGATAATCATATTAAAAAATAAATATATAACCCTTAATTAGAATTCAAAAACTTTAGAAAGTAAAAATTATACAGACTTATTGTTAATTGTTTTTTAGTCATTAAACTGAAAATTAAATTATTATTTTCACAGATGTCAGATAATTGCGAATTAAAGTGGCAACCAACTAAAGACCAGCTAGACAACATGATCTTGCCTGCCTATACAGATATGGCAAAACAGAGTGTTGCTTATGTTAATAAATTTGGGTGCCCTCCTGAATATGTTGCAGATATGCTGAGAGATATTGCAGATGCACTAACTTCTATTCATCCTGAATCTGAATCTGACAGCGGTTGCTCTTGTTGTTAAATAATAAAAAATTCTATCTCTAGAGATCTGTTTCTATATTTTTAATTCATATTTATACGGTAAATTAGATTAAATAAATCGACGGCTTGAACCTAATCAGAGAAGAACTAATACTCACTCTGTTCACACCGTTCACACATTGTAACTTTCTTCTAAATAACTAATATGACTAAACCTAACTACTGGCTAATGAAAAGTGAACCAGATGCATACAGTATTGATACTTTAAAAAAGGATGGAGTTACTTTATGGGATGGAATACGAAATTATCAGGCACGCAATTTCATGAGAAGAATGGCTATTGGAGATAAAGTTTTTTTCTACCATTCAAATTGCAAACCTCCTGGAATTGTTGGATTTATGGAGGTTATCGATCTAAATATTGTAGACCCAACTCAATTTCAAGAAGAGTCAGTATATTATGATCCTAAATCTAGTCATGAGAAACCAAGGTGGGATTGCGTAAAAGTTAAATATCTTTTTAAAGCAAATAAATTCTTAAATTTACCTGAATTAAAAATTTTATTTAAAGAGGAAGAACTATTACTAGTAAAGAAAGGAAATAGATTATCTATAATTCCAATAGAAATGGAAATAGCTAAATTGATATTAGAAAAAATAAAATAAGGTTAATTCTCATTTAGTTATTAAAATCCATAGAAAACATTTTATCTATATATAGTCTGGTGAGATCCCTATTTTGAAATCCCTTTTGCATCAAAAATCCAGCGATTGCTGCTTGTAAAATTCTATATTGATCCCAATTAGGATGATCTTCAACGAATTTAATCATAGCTTGTTGAAGATTTTCATGAAGGTCGCATTTAAAGCTAATTATTTCTTCTTTTTTGTTGATATATTTTTGATTAATATCACAGTTTAATTCTTGCATAATTCAAAAAAAGTGGAGAAAGGTCGAGAGGGATTGAGATCAGTTTTCTCTAAAAAATGTAAATAGTCAACTTTTAATATTTATCCATGTCTCAGTCGTATTAAGGATAAGACCCCTTTCGGAGACTTACTTTCTATAGAAATTTATCTAAACCGTATAAATCTTATAAGTAATATAAAAAATTCTTATCTTTACGAGTTTTCCACATAGGGTTGATCTACAAATATTTTTTAGAAGTTTGCTGTGGAAAACATGTGAAAAAAGAATTATCGATCGGGGAATTTTTCCTAAAAATTTCCAATTTAATTAATTTTTCAATCCATTGATTCCCACATTTTTTTTATTTCATAAAATAAATTTTCAGCTATTGGTATAGGCCAATACATTTCAAATGATCGAGTTTGCTCTGAGCTTTCAAATATTAATCTTAAGTTCCATGCATATTTTTTACCCTCTAATTCTGCGTACCAAGGTAATTGTTCTATTTCTAAATTAATAAACTCTTCGTCCATTAATTCATCTTTTATCTCTAATAATTGATTATTCAGTTTTATTAGTAATTTATATAGCAATTCAAATTCATGTTTTTGTAACTCAATAGCCCAGTTATTTACACCAATCAAAAAACAAAATTTACCTTTTTTAGTATCTTTAATTAATCTCCAATTATTTTCTTCAATTGACAAAGCTAACCAGGAAGTAAATCTGGTTGATCTTGTTCATCACTTAATTCAATAATAGATCTTTGAACTGGTTTAATAGCTGATTCTTCTAATAAACCATCAAAATCATCAAACCTTCTTTGTTTAGCTCTAAAAGCAATCCTTACAGTAGTTAAGTATCTATTAGTAGATTTCCTTATTAAACTTTCGCCTCTTTTTGCAAGATCATTATGATCAATATTGGGATTATTTGATACGTTCATAAAAAGATATTCTTATTATTTACATTATAGTTTACATTAATATTAACCCCATTAAAGTTATAAATTTTCAAACGAACTTAAAAATATAATAAGAAATTTGTTATGGAAAATAATTACTCAGGAACTCTTGCTCTTGATTTGGGAAATACTAATACAGTATTAGCTTTTCAGGATGAAAAAGAAAGCAATTTTATTTTAATAGAAATACCTGGTATTACATCTTCTCCTGGAGTCATCCCATCAGTAGTTTGGTTCGAAGGTGAAGACAATATTGCAAGGATAGGATTATCTGCATTGAAAAAGAAAAATTTATCTTATTCAGAAAAATATTTTCATTCAAATTTCAAAAGATTAATTGGTAATCCTATTGAAAAGAAAAAAGAAAAAGTTTTAAGTCCAATCGAATCAGGTGAAAAATTTTTCAAAATTCTTTGGGAAAATATTCCAATAGAATTAAACATTAAAAGGCTTGTTTTAACTGCCCCAATTGACACTTATAAGGGTTACAGAAAGTGGTTAATAAGTCTCTGTGAAAGTTTGCCTATTAATGAGGTAGCACTAGTTGATGAACCTACTGCAGCTGGGATAGGCATGAATGTTCCACTAGGTTCAATTATTATGATTATCGATATTGGCGGTAGTACGATCGATATGAGCGTAATCAAAACACAAGGTGGTGAAGGTAAATCTGCTCCTATTGCAGAATTATTGAAGTTTCAAGGAAAGGATGTGAGTGCAATATCAAAACAAAAATTAAGATGTGCTGAAATAATAAGCAAATCGGGTTCAAAAGTAGGAGGTAAAGATATAGATCAGTGGATTGTTAATTACTTTTTACCCTCAAATCAAGATGAGAGAAATCTTTCCGTAGCAGAAAAATTAAAATGTAAGCTTAGTGACCCAGAAATTGAACCTGAGAGAAGATACCTTATCTCATTATTTACAGCTGAAAATGAAGAAAGAGAATTTTTCATGAGTAAAGAAATATTTGAAAAGATTTTGATCGAGAATAATCTTTTAAGTCACTTAAATGTCCTACTTAAAGATTTATTAAATGAAGCTAGGGGGAAATTTTGTAATTTAGATGATTTTAACTCTGTGATTTTGGTTGGAGGAGGAACACAAATTCCATTAATAAAAGAGTGGATCGCTAATGAGATTTCAGGAATACATATCAAATCTCCCCCACCAATTGAATCAATAGCAATAGGAGCTCTTGCTATGACTCCTGGAGTAATGATTAAAGATATCTTAATCAAAGGAATATCTATAAGATTATTTAATAAAAGAGAACAAAAACATTTCTGGCATCCAATTTTTTATAAGGGCCAAATATGGCCTACAGAAAAACCATTTGAGTTAATTCTTCAAGCCAGTAAAGATGGTCAGAACATTTTCGAGATAATTATTGGAGAAACTAAAACGAAAAGAAATTTTGATGTAATTTTTGAGAATGGATTACCAAAGTTATCAGAATTTCAAAATGAAGAAGAGGTTTTTAAATGGAATAAAAAACCTTTACAAATAAACTTGAACAATGGGTGTAAAATTGGAGAAGATAGCTTAAAACTTTATTTTAGTATTAAAAAAGATTCATGTCTTTATCTCAGATGTCTGGATATTAATGAAAAAGAATTAGGTGAATTTAATTTAGGAAATATCTTTTAAACTTTATCCAAGAAGATGCCTTCTTCACCATCAACTTCTTTTAGACATAAATGAACAGTTTCCTTTTTGCTAGTCGGAACTTTTCTTCCACAAAAATCAGGCTGAATTGGTAGTTCTCTATGACCTCTATCTATCATTACTAATAACATAATACTTTTCGGTCTTCCCCATAAAAGAAGAGCTTCAATTGCAGCTCGAATTGTTCTTCCTGTATAAATAACATCATCTATTAAAACAATATCTTTTTTTTCTATAGATGTAGGAAAATCAGTTGCCTCTATTAAACGAGTTCCAACTCTATTTTGATCATCTCTATAAAAAGTCGGATCAATTATTCCTTTTTTTACATTAACTCCTGTTTTATCCAACATTTCTTTTCTCAAAACTTCAGCGAGATGAACTCCTCTTGTAGGGATCCCCACCAATAAGAGATTTTCTAAATTTGAAATCTTTTCTATCATTTCAAAAGTTAGTCGAGAGAAAGTTTTTCTTAGCTCATCTTCAGTAAGTATTATGATTCTTTTAGCTAGATTGGACATGATTCTTCTAAAAATTAACTTTATTCAACATCCTTAATAAATTAGCAAAAGCTAACTAAATTACATATAAATTGTATGGAACAGCTTTTACGGCTAAATTAAAGATTACTTCTTTAAAACCCTGCATTTTAATTAAGAGATGTCAAACTTAAGCAGCAAGAATATAAATAAAAAAAAAGTTCCTGAAAGTCCAGTAGTTCTTGCAATTCTTGATGGATGGGGCCATCGTGAAGAATTTTTAGATAATGCAATTAAAAATGCCAATACCCCTGTAATGGATTCTTTATGGCATGCGTATCCTCATACTCTTATTAATGCGAGCGGAGCTGATGTGGGTTTGCCTAATGGTCAAATGGGTAATTCTGAAGTTGGTCATCTCACAATTGGATCAGGGAGAATCATTCAACAGGAACTTGTAAGAATTACAAATATTGTGAAAGATAACCAATTAACTCAAGTACTTAAGTTAAAGGAAATAGCTAATTCAATTAAGAAAAAAAAGGGAACCTTACACATAACTGGTCTATGTTCAGATGGAGGAGTTCATAGTCACATTGATCATTTATTAGGATTAATAAAATGGGCTTCTGAAGAAGATATAGAAAAAGTGGCTATTCACGTTATTACTGATGGTAGAGATACTCCAGCAAAAAGTGCTTATAAGTACATAAGACAAATAGAAGATTGCATAGAAGAATTTAATGTAGGAGAAATAGCATCTATATGCGGAAGATATTGGATAATGGATAGAAATTCAATATGGGAAAGAACAGAAAAAGCTTTTGTAAATTTAACTGATCCAAATGGGAAAATAACTGATATTTCCCCAGAAGAATATTTAAATAAAAGTTATAGAGCAAATATCACCGATGAATTCTTAGAGCCTATAAGAATATCTAAAAACTTTTTAAGAGATGAAGATAGTTTAATTTGTTTTAACTTCCGTCCAGATAGGGCCAGACAAATAATAAAGGCTCTTTCGGAAAAAGAATTTGATAACTTTAAAAGAAAAAGTATCCCTGATCTAGATATATTAACTTTCACTCAATATGAAGCAAATTTACCAGTTAAAGTAGCATTCCCTCCTGAGTCTCTCAACAACTTTATTGGCCAAATAGTTTCAGAGAATGGTCTTAAACAATACAGGACAGCAGAGACCGAAAAATATCCACATGTTACTTATTTTTTTAATGGAGGAGTAGAAGTCCCTTCGCCTGGAGAACAGAGACATTTAATTCCATCACCAAGAGTTGCAACTTATGATATGGCTCCGGAAATGTCTGCTGAAGAATTAACTATTAGTTGCTCAAATGCTATAAAAACTGGACAGTATTCTTTTGTAGTTATAAATTTTGCTAATCCTGATATGGTTGGACATACAGGGAATATGGCCGCAGCTACAAAGGCCATCGAAACCGTCGATAGATGTATAGGTAAGATAGTAAATGCTACAGGAGAAATGGGAGGCAGTATTCTTATCACTGCAGACCATGGAAACGCAGAACTAATGAAAGGTCCTGATGGAGAACCCTGGACAGCTCACACTATTAATAAAGTCCCCTTAATTTTTATTGAAGGTGAGAAAAGAAAAATTCCAAATATGGGGAATGAGATTTATTTAAGAGATAATGCTGGATTAGCAGATATTGCTCCAACGTTATTGCAATTATTAAATCTTCCTATTCCAAAAGAGATGACAGGGAAATCACTTATTAAAGAAATCGAATTAAAAGGATTTAATAAAGTCGTTCAACATGTTTAAATTAAATAAATAACACATTAAAAATATGAGTCAAATATTTACTTGGATATGGGTTGGTTCTGGATTAATACTAATACTTTTAGTTTTGCTTCATAGTCCCAAGGGAGATGGCATGGGAGGAATAGCGGCTAGTGGAAGCTCAATGTTTACAAGCGCCAGCAGCGCTGAAGCATCACTAAACAAAATAACTTGGACTATTTTGATTATATTTTTATCTCTTGCAATCATTCTTAGTGCAGGTTGGATATAGAAAAATCAAATTTAAACATACTTTAAGACAAAAAAAGGGATTATAGAAACAATCCCTTTAAAAATAAAAAATTTAGTTAATTAGTAGTCGAAGTCTCCTCCCATTCCTGGAGCTCCAGCAGGTGCTGCATCTTTTTTCTCTGGCAAATCAGCAACAATGCATTCAGTGGTAAGTACCATTCCTGCAATAGATGCTGCATTTTGTAACCCTGAACGAGTAACTTTTGCAGGGTCAACGATTCCAGCAGCAGACATATCTACATACTCTCCAGTAGCTGCATTAAATCCATCATTAAATGGTTTTGATTTTACATTCTCTGCAATTACAGCTCCGTTTGAACCTGCATTCTCAGCAATTCTCATAAGAGGAGAAGTTAATGAAGCCTCAACAATGTTAGCTCCTATTAATTCCTCTCCTGATAATGCTTTGTCTGCCCAATCTTTAAGAATTGGAGCCAAATGAGCGAGAGTTGTACCGCCTCCAGGAACGATCCCCTCTTCAACAGCAGCTTTTGTTGCATTAATAGCATCCTCTAAACGAAGTTTTTTATCCTTCATTTCAGTTTCAGTAGCTGCTCCAACTTTGATAACTGCAACACCTCCAGCTAACTTAGCTAAGCGTTCTTGAAGTTTTTCTTTATCGTAAGAAGAATCAGTTTCATCCATTTGCTTTTTAATCTGGTCACATCTCGCAGTAACAGCTTTTTCATTACCCTCAGCAACTATAGTTGTAGTCTCTTTGTTGATAGTAATTCTTCTGCCAGTGCCTAACATTTCTAAAGTTGCATTTTCTAATTTTAAGCCTGCATCTTCGGTAATTAGCTGACCATTAGTTAAAACTGCCATATCTTCAAGCATTGCTTTTCTTCTATCCCCAAATCCTGGAGCTTTAACTGCAGCAACGTTAAGTACGCCTCTCAATCTATTCACAACTAAAGTCGCTAAAGCTTCCTTTTCAATATCTTCGGCGATAATTACTAGTGGTTTTCCTGTTTTTGCTATTTGCTCGAGAACTGGAACTAAATCTTGAACTAAAGCAATTTTTTTATCAGTAAGCAAAATATAAGGCTCGTCTAAAACTGCCTCCATACGCTCAGTATCTGTAGCAAAATATGGTGAAATGTAACCTTTATCGAATCGCATTCCTTCAGTAACTTCCAGCTCAGTGGTCATAGATTTTCCCTCTTCAAGAGAAATAACACCCTCTTTACCAACTTTATCCATTGCGTTAGCAATCATTTCGCCAACTTCCTCATCGTTACCTGCAGCTATAGTTCCACATTGAGCTATGGCAGTGCTATCACTGATGGGCTTTGAATTTTCTTCTATTTTGCCGACTAGGAATTCTGTGGCTTTGTCAATGCCTTTTTTCAGAGTAATTGCGTTGGCTCCTGCTGCTACATTTCTTAAGCCAGCTTTCACCATTGCGTGAGCTAAAACAGTGGCGGTAGTAGTGCCATCACCAGCAGCATCATTTGTCTTTGAGGCAGCTTGTCTGATTAGAGCAACACCAGTATTTTCAATATGGTCCTCTAATTCAATTTCTTTTGCGATTGTTACCCCATCATTAATGATTTGAGGGGCCCCAAATTTTTTCTCTAAGACAACATTCCTCCCTTTAGGTCCAAGCGTTACAGCCACAGACTCAGCAAGGATATCAATGCCTCTTTCGAGCGCTCTACGAGCTTGCTCGTTGTAAATAATTCTTTTAGCCATGTTAGGCAAGTAATTTAATAATAAGTTTTAATAATTTTTGAAACAAATAAATTAGCTAACTACAGCCAAAATATCTTTTTCTGAAAGTAAGACGTACTCGTCTCCTCCCAATTTAATGTCAGTTCCAGCATATTTGCTGTATAAGACTTTATCGCCAATACTCACTTCGGGAGTTTGTCGAGAACCATCGTCGTTAAGCTTCCCAGGACCAACCTGAGCAACTTCTCCTACCTGTGGTTTTTCTTTAGCTGAATCGGGCAAAAGGATGCCACCAGCAGTTTTTTCCTCAGATTCGGAAACTTTGATAAATATTCTATCTCCCAGTGGTTTTACTGTAGAGACTGTAAGTGAAACAGCTGCCATAGATTAATGGTGGATCATAAATGCGACGCTATGCGTCAAAAAACTGGAGAGAGTATTACTCAAACCGTATGATGAATAACATAATCTGTTAAGCAGCAATTAAACCACTCTTTAACTGTGCGGTTGGCCGAACCCAGTTAACGAATATACCCTCGGGGTGGTAATATTTCGCATTATGAGCTGTTCTAAAATCAGCTAATCCTCACCAAGTTAATAAAAAATGGTAGCAACTCCATCAACTTCAGCACCAGCAAAAGGTGTAGTACGTCAAGTAATAGGTCCAGTTCTGGATGTGGAATTCCCTGCGGGTAAATTACCAAAAATTTTGAATGCTTTACGAATTGAAGCCAAGAATCCTGCAGGACAAGAGATAGCCCTTACAGCAGAGGTTCAACAACTGCTTGGAGATCATAGAGTAAGAGCAGTTGCGATGAGCGGCACAGACGGCCTCGTAAGGGGCATGGAGGCGACTGATACAGGTGCTCCAATATCAGTTCCTGTGGGAGAGGCGACTTTAGGAAGAATATTTAACGTATTAGGAGAACCAGTAGATGAACAAGGTCCTGTAAAAACTTCAGATACCGCCCCAATTCATAGATCAGCACCTAAATTGACTGATTTAGAGACTAAGCCTAAAGTTTTCGAAACTGGAATTAAGGTTATCGACTTATTAGCTCCTTACAGGCAAGGTGGAAAAGTTGGTTTGTTTGGAGGTGCTGGCGTAGGTAAAACAGTATTAATACAAGAGTTAATTAATAACATTGCTAAAGAGCATGGTGGTGTATCAGTTTTTGGAGGAGTTGGGGAAAGAACAAGAGAAGGGAATGATTTATACGAAGAATTTAAGGAGTCAGGTGTCATCAATGCAGATGACTTATCTCAATCTAAGGTTGCGTTATGCTTCGGCCAGATGAATGAGCCCCCTGGTGCAAGGATGAGAGTTGGCTTATCGGCATTAACTATGGCTGAACATTTTAGAGATGTAAACAAGCAAGATGTACTTCTTTTTGTAGATAATATATTTAGATTTGTACAAGCTGGTTCTGAAGTCTCAGCGTTGTTAGGAAGAATGCCTTCTGCGGTTGGTTATCAACCAACTCTAGGAACTGATGTTGGAGCATTACAAGAAAGAATCACATCAACCTTAGAGGGCTCCATCACATCAATTCAAGCAGTATATGTTCCAGCGGACGATTTAACTGATCCTGCTCCCGCTACAACTTTCGCACACTTAGATGCTACAACTGTTCTTGCTAGAGGTCTTGCTGCTAAGGGTATTTATCCAGCAGTTGATCCTCTAGATTCAACTAGCACGATGCTTCAACCCTCAGTAGTAGGTGATGAGCATTACAAGACAGCTCGTGCGGTTCAATCAACCCTACAAAGATATAAAGAGCTCCAGGATATTATCGCCATTCTTGGATTAGATGAATTATCTGAAGAAGATAGATTGACAGTAAGCAGAGCGAGAAAAATTGAAAAATTCTTATCTCAGCCTTTTTTCGTAGCAGAAATCTTTACAGGAATGTCTGGTAAATATGTCAAACTAGAAGATACAATTGCTGGTTTTAACATGATATTAGCTGGTGATCTAGATGATTTACCCGAACAAGCCTTTTACTTGGTAGGTAATATCGAAGAAGTAAAAGCTAAGGCAGAAAAAATAAAAACAGAAAAATAAATTTTCAACTTTCATAAATAGTTTTAATCTATCTAAAAATTTAAATTAATGGCAATTTCACTAAAGGTTTTAGCTCCAAATCAGAATGTTTACGAAGGTGATGCTGAAGAGGTTATTCTTCCAAGTACCACAGGTCAAATTGGTGTACTTCCAGGTCATATATCTTTAGTTACGGCTATTGATATTGGGGTCTTAAGACTAAGAATGAATTCTAAATGGAAATCTATAGCTTTAATGGGTGGCTTTGCTGAAATAGATTCAGATGAAGTTATTGTTCTTGTCAACAGTGCTGAAATTGGTTCCGAAATTAACATCCAAAATGCTGAAGATGCTCTTAAAAAAGCAAAATCGGTAATAAGTAAATTTCCTGAAAATGAGAAAAGTTCAGAAAAGATTAAAGCCCTTAATGAGATATCAAAAGCTGAGGCTAGAATTCAAGCTTCAAAAAACTAAATTTTAAGCAGTTCCACAGAAAGCGACCTCAGGAAATTTAAGCTTTGCTTCTTCCAATTTTTTCGTTTTACCTTCTTCTTGCCAATAATTAATTACTTCAGTAGCTTTATTCAATATTTCAACTCTTTCATTGTCTGTAATCCAACTTTTACTCTCTAGTTCGCTTTTTAATTTTTCCCATGCGTCATCTCTTGGCCAAAAATAGTAAGCAGTTAATGGACTTGGACCTCCTCCAACAATTTGATCTACTGCCAATGCGACATTATCAGGTAACCATAAGATTTTTATAATAAATCTACCCTCATCTGGTTTTGGCGTATATCCTGTAGGAACTCCATCTTCATCAATTTTAGCAGCAGCTAAAACGGCGTTTGCTCCCATCATCCCTGCATTTGGTGAAGTTGTTTTTGATTTTTGAGAAACATTTTTTTGTTCTTGCTGCTCCTTAGCATTCTCATTAACCTTATCTGATGAAGTCATTCAGTATTATTAGATTTATTTTTATAATTTATCAGCTAATGGTCACTAATTGATCATTTTGATCAAAAATTCTTGCTTTTATTTATTGATTATCACTAAAAGTTTGCTTTATCTTTCAATAGATACTTCATAAAAATCATAAATTGTTGTCTCTAAAGAATCCCAAAGATCCTTAGGAATATCATTTTCTTCTGCAAACATTCCAAGTTGACTAGCTAAGCCTCTTGCTTGAGATAATTTGTAATCATAAGAGTTAGTTTTATCCATGTTAAATTTTTATCTCTCATAAAAAATAAATCTATTATCTGTAAAAGTCAAATATTTAATATTCTAAATCAGAAATTTCCTTCAGTGCGGCGAAGCTAAGAATTTCTGGCTCTTTTTCATTTACTAGGACATCATCTTCTATTCTAATTCCTATACCTTTCCATTTTTCTTCAATACTGGGTTGCCCTTCTGGAACAGGAATTCTGTCACTTATATAAATACCTGGTTCGACAGTAAGTATCATCCCATTCTGTAAAGGAACATCATATTCTCCCATCCTGTATGCTCCAACATCATGAACGTCTAAACCCAGCCAATGTCCAGTTCTATGCATATATAGGTGTTTATAAGATCCGTTTTCAATTATTCCATCAGTATCTCCTCTTAATAGTCCAATGTCCTTTAATCCCTCTATCAGAATTCTCAAAGCAACATTATGAACATTAGTAGAGTTAGAACCTTTTACAGAATTTTTGATTGCTGTTTTTTGTGCTTCTAAAACAATTTCATAGATAAGTTTCTGCTCTTTAGAAAATTTCCCTCCTATAGGAATAGTTCTTGTTATGTCTCCATTGTAATAATCAATTAATGAACAACCTGCATCTACTAATAATAAATCCCCATTATTCAATTCAGAGTTATTTGATGTGTAATGCAAAATGCAAGCATTATCACCTGATGCAACGATAGAATTATAGGCTGGTCCTCTTGCGCCTTTTTCTAAAAAGAATCCTTCTATTAGCCCTTGAATTTGTCTTTCGTTTTTCTTTGATGCAATGGATTCCCTTACTAATTCATGAGCTTCAGCTGAAATTTGAGTAGCCTCTCTCATCCTATTTATCTCAAAATCACTTTTAATTAAGCGCATTTCATTGAGATATATTTCAGGAGATTTTATAGAATTTGCTCCTATTCCTATTCTTGACCTAGCTTCAAGTTGTTGAGAAAAGATTTCCAAAACAATGTTTTCAATTTTGGTATGTTTACCAATAGAATAAACAATCTCTTCTGAATCACCAATATAAACTGGAAGCAAATCCTTAAAATCATTAATTGAATGAGCTTTATCAGCCTTAAATTCTTTTTCGGCGCCCTCTATACCCCATCTGAAGCCATGCCAGACCTCACTTAAAATATCTTTTGGAGCAACAAACAAAATAAACCTTTCCCCTTTTGGCTTATGAGATAAGAAAAGAGCAATAGAATCAGGCTCATCAAAGCCAGTCAGATACCAAAAATTACTATCTTGTCTAAAAGGATATTCACAATCTGCATGATGCCTAACCAAGCTGGAACTTGGGATAATAGCAGCTTTGCCACTTAATTTTTTAAAGAAAATTTCTCTTCTTTCTTCAAATATTTCACAATTAGGTTTATACATAAAATCTTCGATTGGCGAATTTTATAAAAAAGTGGAAGAATGAATTACAAGATATTTAAAAACTAATCTTTTTAATGGAACCAAGTGTTTACATTCTCATTTTACTTATAATTTTCATTTTGGTAGGTTCAGCATGTTGTTCAGGAGCAGAAGCAGCTTTTTTAGCAGTCAATTCAATAAGGATTTTAGAATTGGCATCAAAACAAAAACCTAAAAGTTCTGCAAATCAACTACTTAAACTTAGAAAACATCTTGGAAGAACTTTAACTGTAATTACCATAACTAATAATGGGTTTAACATAATTGGGAGCCTCGTTTTAGGAGTCTATGGGGCCTTTATAATTAAAAGTAGTTTAGGTTTAACATTATTTTCAATTGTTTTTTATATATTAGTTGTATTACTCGGCGAAGTACTTCCAAAAGCACTAGGTACAAGATTTTCCTTACAAATAGCTATGTTTTCTGTTCCTATTTTGAGGATGTTAAATAGTTTAATGAGACCCTTTTTAATATTAATAGAGAAATTATTTCCTGTTATCACTGCGGAGAACGAAATATCGACTGATGAAGCAGAGATTAGACAAATGGCAAAAATAGGCTCACAAAAAGGATTTATAGAGGCTGATGAAGCAGAAATGATACTTAAGGTTTTTCAATTAAATGATTTAAAAGCGAAAGATTTAATGATCCCTAGAGTGTCAGCGCCCAGTCTTGATGGGTCCTCAAATCTTGATGAAATTTCAAAACTATTAATTTCAAATGATTCTCCATGGTGGGTTGTGCTAGGAGATAAAGTTGACAAAATACAAGGGGTAGCAAAACGTGAAAACCTACTAACAAGTCTTATTAAGGGAGAAAATAAAAAATTACTATCTGAACTATGTGATCCTGTCGACTACATCCCAGAGATGATAAAAGTAGACAAGTTGTTAACAAGATTTGACAAGGATCATAAAGGAGTGAAAGTAGTAGTAGATGAATTCGGAGGATTCGTGGGAATAATCGGATCAGAAGCTGTCCTCTCAGTATTAGCAGGTTGGTGGCAAGAATAAATATGAAGCAAATTAATATTGATACAAGTTATTTACTTTTGAAAAAATGGTGGGAAAGTATAGATCTTACAAATTATGAAAAATGTAATTTAAACAAAGAAATTATTTCTTTAAATCAACAACTTTTCAGACTCAACGAAAAGCAATTAAGAATTGGAATATATGGCAAAGCAGGAGTTGGTAAATCCTCTATTTTGAATTCATTATTAGAAAAAAACGTTTTTAAGACTGACATTATTAATGGGACAACAAAAAAAATTGAAAGGGAAGAATGGAATTTTAAACATCAAAGCCTAAAAACTATCGAATTATTTGATGCTCCCGGCTTTGATTTTTGTGACATCAAAGACCCAGAAAATATATTCTCACAAATCAATAGTTCAGAACTCATTTTATTTACAATAGCTGGAGATATAAACAGAAATGAGGTATCTCAAATCAATTCATTTATTAAGAATGGAAAAAAGATTATTATCATTTTTAACAAAATTGATATATGGAAAGGTCATGATTTAAAAATAATTTTAAAAAATATAAGATTAAAACTTCCACAATATATAAACATCCCGATAATAATTAATTCGAAAAATAATATTAAGAACCAGTTAAGTGAGTTAATAAATAATCATGGAGAAAGTTTATTGACTTTAAACTCTCTTCAATTAGCTGATAAATTATTCTTGAAAATAAAAGAAGAAAGATTAAAAAAAAGACAAAGTGAAGCTCAATCAATTATTGGTAAATTTGCAACAATCAAAGCATCAGGGGTGGCATTGAATCCATTAATTTTGCTTGATATTGCTGGAGGTTTAGCATTAGATACTGCTTTAGTTAGTGAATTGAGTAAAGTTTATGGGTTAAATCTTAAAGGTGAATCAGCACGAAAAATTATCAGAAAAATTTCTATAAATAATATTTTCCTTGGAGCCACTCAAGTTGGTATAAATACATCTTTTAATTTATTACGTAAATTTTTCTTGGCCACTGCTCCTTTTACAAATGGTTTATCGTTGTTACCCTACGGACCAGTTGCTATTGTACAAGCAGCAATATCAGTTCGCTCAACAAAAATAGTGGGGAAATTAGCAGCTAGAGAAATATTTAAAAAAAGCAAAGGATGTCTTTTAGATCCATCTAACATAATCAAAAAAATCACTATGAAAGAACCTGAAATTTTTGAATATACAAAAATTTATTTATCTAATAAAAATTTAAATAATAATTTTTCTATTTTTCTCCCTTGAAATTTGATACTAAAAATCGAATTGCCTTATTTGGGACTAGTGCGGATCCACCAACTATTGGTCACAAGAAAATACTCGAAGAATTATCAACCATTTATTCTTGTGTTATTACTTATGCAAGTGATAATCCAAAAAAAAAGCATAAAGAAAATATTTTCTTTCGAAACCTTCTATTAAAATCACTAATAGAAGATATAAATAATCCTAAAATCATTTTTAACCAAAAATTAAGTAGCCAATGGGCTATAGAATCTATTGATGAATGTAAAAAAATTTATGCCTTCAGTAAAATCGATTTTGTAATAGGTAGCGATTTAATTACAGAAATTTTCTCATGGAAAAATTTTGAACAAATTATTCATGCGGTCAAATTACTAATAATCAAAAGAGAAGGATATCCCATTGAATCTAAGACTCTTAAAATGTTAAAAACTTATAAAGTTTTCTTTGAAATTTCTTCATTAAACATTCCCAAAATTTCTAGTTCAATGGTTAGATTAAATAACAATTATTCTGACTTACCTAAATCTTTAATCGATATAATGAAAAAGAATAACTTATATGAATCTATTAGTAGTTGAATGAAGTTTTTCATTGCACAATTGAATCCAATTGTGGGAGACCTGGACGGGAATGCAAAAAAAATACTTAATGTAACTGAGAAAGCATATTCAAATGCTGCTGATATGGTTCTCACTCCAGAATTATCCTTATGGGGTTATCCTGCTAAAGATTTACTTCTAAAAAAAAATTTAATTGAAAGACAATATACTATTTTAGATCAATTATCCATATCCATTAATAAAAAATATGGAAATTTAAGTATTACGGTAGGTATTGCAGAAAAAATTGATGATTCTTTTTTCCCAAATCTTTATAATTCTATTGTTCTTATTGAGGGTGGTAAATGGAAAACGATTGCACGTAAAATTATTCTCCCAACTTATGAAGTGTTTGATGAAAAAAGATACTTTCGATCAGATCAGAAAGTATCTGTAATCTCTAAAACAATTGAAAACAAAACGTATAAGCTTGGAATAACTATATGCGAAGATTTATGGGTTAATGAAAACATAGAAGGGAGAGGTATTCACAAAAAAAATCCTATTTTAGATTTAAAGAGCGAAAAAATTGATCTTTTATTAAATTTATCGGCCTCTCCATACACGTTCAACAAATTCAAGTTGAGAAATAAAATTTCAAGCTTCGCTGCTAAATATCTTCAAGTACCCTTGATATACATTAATCAAGTAGGGGCAAATGATGATTTAATTTTTGATGGAAATAGTTTCATTATCAATAAAAATGGATCTAAAATAAAGCAATTAAAATCTTTTTCAGAGGATACTTCTAGTTGGGATATTAATGAAAATTTTAATTTAGTAGAAGAAAAAAGAGATTCTGAAATTTCTTCAGTTTTTGATGCTTTAGTTTTGGGAGTTAAAGATTATGCTAAAAAATGTGGATTTAATTCAGCTTTGATTGGCCTAAGCGGAGGAATTGATTCAGCATTAGTTTCAGTCATAGCAACGGCTGCATTAGGAAGTGAAAATATATTTTGCGTCTCAATGCCTTCAAAGTGGAGTTCAGAACATTCGAAAATCGACGCAAAAGATTTAGTCGAAAGACTAAATATAAGCTTAAATACAATCTCAATTGAAAATATAATGTCCTCTTTTGAAGACTCTTTTATAAAAAGCTTAAACTTCAAAGCAGAAGGAATAACAAATCAAAATATTCAATCAAGGATAAGGGGTACTCTTTTAATGGCTTTGGCTAATCAAGAAAAGCATTTGTTACTTTCAACAGGTAATAAATCTGAATTAGCTGTTGGATATTGCACATTATATGGTGACATGAATGGAGGATTATCTGTAATAGGTGATTTATATAAAACTAATGTTTTTAAATTGTGTAGTTGGCTTGATAGTGAAGATTCAATAGAAAGGAGAGAAGCATATAAATTAGATACTAAAGTCAAAATTGTAGGCGATCAAATCTGCAATAAGCCTCCCAGCGCTGAACTTGGTCCTGATCAACTTGATACTGATTCACTTCCTCCATACTCTTTATTGGATAAAATTCTTAAGGGAATTATTGAAGATAAAAAAGATTTACAACTTCTTGAACAAGATGGTCATACCAAAGAACAAATTCTAAAAATAATTGCACTTATTAAAAAAGCAGAATTCAAAAGAAAGCAAGCTCCTCCAATACTAAAATTAAGTAGTCAATCACTAGGTAATGACTGGAGAGTACCAATAGCAATCTCTAATTTAAATAGCTAGTTCTTAAAATTCACTTCTTGAATTTTATTCAATGGTCTTGTCATTGATCTAAGGTTGATCCCCTCTCGAAGAGCAAGTATTAAGCCTGCCGCCTCGAAGTAATTATCCACTTCAATAAGTTTGGGATAATTTAAATTATGATTGTCAAGATTTAGTATATTTTTATTTTTTACAGAGATTATATTTAAACCTCTTTCAATACAGGCTAATACTCCTTCTCCTCCTAATGCCCCACTTGGAACAACAATAGATTCGATATGGTTTGGATGTAAGGTTATAATTTCATTCTCATCGGTCAACTCTATAAGATCTGGTGCTTTACTTAATCCAATCAGAACTGATGGCAAAAATGTATATCCTATTTCTTCTGAAGCAGCACGAGGATCTAGATTTTTATTCAATTCAATTAAACTTAATGCAGGAGCATGGGCACAGGGGACTTTGAGAAACTTACTTATCAAATGACTTATTACAGCCTCCACTCCAGCAATAGGATCAACTCCCATTCCCTCCCTATATAAATTTGTCTCAATCAAATCTGCATTATCAGGGAATCTAGCTACTATCGCTATTGCAGTTATCCCTTTCTTTATTAGCCTTTCTCCTGCTTCAATTAAAGTATCCGGATTTTCAATTAAACCTTCACTTATACATTGTGATTCAGACTCAATAACTATACCTAGCGGTTCTTTTGTTAAAACATAAGAATCAACATCAATCCCTAAAGTTGCTACACAAGCATCTGCGGCTTGTAGATGTCTCATTAATATTTCATGTTCAATACTTGAATCAAAAATTATTCCAATTTTCTGCTTTTTTACACTTTTAAGACCAATTTCTCCTTTAGCAAATCGATCTAAGCTATAACCTTCCACATAAAAAATATCTTTATTCTGCTCAGATAGAGATCCCCCATTCATGACATTTGGATGAGTAATTAAACATCCACTCGCAGAGGCTAATAATTTTGCAGCAGGGAGGGCATCACCAGCGAATCCACCTATTTCGCATCCAATTCCTGTTGGAACAATAAATATTGTGGGGGATATTGACATTGATTTATATTTTTGAATTTACTGAATTTGCAAGCACAGCCTTAATTCTTATTTTTTTTATATTCAGAGACTCTACTGAATCTTTAATATCTACGATAGACCATCTTATAACTTCCCCTTTTTTCATCAGATTTTTAATTATAAATCTCCTCAAATTAATGATATTTTTTGATCCTGTCCAATCTAAATAAAAATCAACCTTTCTTAATTTCATTTTTGATATTTACCAAATTGATCATTATATAGATTATCTTCGACTTCATCGCCGACAATAATATGTAGATCAGACTTTGGATACGCGACACATAAAAGAGCAAAACCCTTTTCCTTCAAATCATCATTTAAACCCATTGCATCTTCTTGCTCAACTGATCCATCGATCACCATTGAGGCGCAGCTTGTACATACTCCCGAACAGCAACTACTTGGTAGATAAATTCCATTAGCATTAGCAGCAGATATTATATCTTGATCTTCAGGACATAAAAAAACATACGTCTTGTTTTCTAATTCAACTTTGATATTATATTCCGACATTTTTTAACGATTCAGCTAGACTGCTGAACCTCCTACTACTTCTAGTATTTCTTGAGTTATAGCAGCTTGTCTAGCTTTGTTATATGTAAGATTTAAAGTACTTGCTAATTCTTTAGCATTATCACTTGCATTATTCATAGCCGTCATTCTGCAGGCAAGTTCTGAAGCAGCAGATTCTTGCAGCGCTCTAAGTATTTGATTCTGCAAGTACAAAGGTAATAAGGAATCTAATAACTGATCAGGACTTTGTTCAAAAACAATATCAGAAGGTAATTTATCTGAATCATTCTTTTCTATATTGGATTTTTCAACGAGTAACTTACTATTTTTTGTAGTTAACCTAAAAATCTCATCATTTTCCTCAGCAATTCCTTGAGGGTCTAATGGCAACAATGTTTGAACAACTGGCGAACAACTTACTAAAGTAATGAATTTGGTATATATAATTTCTACCCTATCTGCGTTTTCAGATAAAAATTCGGCTAAGACTTCGTTAGTAATTCCTTCAGAATCTATCGCTGTTGGTACTTGTTCTAGCTCTTTAAATGTACTTTTTATTACATATTTATCTTTTCTATTTTGGAAGTAACCTATTGCCTTTTTGCCAACTAAAATCAAATTAGGTTCATAACCTTGTTTGATCAACTCTGCGTACCTAATTTCTACCTTTTTAATTATATTCGTATTGTAGCCACCACATAAACCTCGATCGGCAGTTATGCAAACTAACGAGATTGTTTTTACGTTTCTTTTGGATAAGAGAGGAGAGTCTACAGATTCAAACTGAACCCTAGATTGAATATTTTCTAGGACACGGGCTAGTTTATCAGCGAAAGGTCTACTTTTCAGTACTTGATCTTGTGCCCTCCTGACCTTTGCAGCTGCAACTAATCTCATAGCTTCTGTTATTTTTCTAGTATTTTTAACAGAAACAATTCGATCTCTGATTTCTTTAAGATTTGCCATAATTTTTACTTAAAATAAATTTAAACTGTGGCAAGCATTGAGGATTTGACTTCTTTTATTACCTCTTTAAGGGTGGTTTCTAAGCCTTCATTAAGTTTCTTCTCTTTAAGAATCTCCTCAATAAATTCTGCTTTATTTATCTTAAGGTATTCTCTAAGTTCAGCAGCAAATTTGGTTACATCTTCAACAGGTACCTCATCAATAAGCCCCTTAACACCTGCATATACAACTGCAACTTGTTCAGCAAGATTTAAAGGTGAGAATTGAGCTTGTTTTAGCAATTCTCTTAATCTTTTACCTCTTTCAAGTTGTTGTTGAGTAGCCTCATCGAGATCAGAAGCGAACTGAGAAAATGCTGCCAATTCATCAAATTGAGCTAATTCTAATTTTAGTGTTCCAGCAATCTTCTTAATTGCTTTTGTTTGTGCAGCTCCCCCAACTCTACTAACTGAAATACCAACATTTATTGCGGGTCTCAAGCCTGAGTTAAATAAATCTGCGCTTAAGAAAATTTGTCCATCAGTAATTGAGATAACATTTGTTGGGATATATGCAGAGACATCTCCAGCTTGAGTTTCAATAATTGGCAAAGCTGTCATTGATCCGCCACCCATATCGTCTGAAAGTTTTGCTGCCCTTTCAAGTAATCTACTATGACAATAAAAAACATCTCCAGGATAAGCTTCTCTTCCTGGTGGCCTTCTCAAAAGAAGAGACATTTGTCTGTAAGCTTGAGCCTGCTTAGTTAAATCATCATAAATAACAAGAGTAGCTTTGCCTTGGTACATGAAATGCTCAGCTATTGCAGCTCCAGTGTAAGGAGCTAAATATTGTAAGGCTGCCGCTTCAGAGGCTCCAGCACTTACCACAACAGTATATTCAAGAGCTCCTTTTTCTCTTAAAACTTCAACAACGTTTGCTACTGATGCAGATTTCTGACCAATCGCTACATAGACACAGACGACGTCTTGGCCTTTTTGATTAATTATCGTATCTATTGCGATAGCAGTTTTTCCAGTTTGCCTATCTCCAATAATCAATTCTCTTTGACCTCTTCCCACAGGTATCATCGCATCTATAGAAGTGATACCTGTTTGCATAGGTTCATGAACTGATCTCCTTTTAATTATGCCTGGAGCCATTTCTTCAATAAGTCTATTATCACTTGTTGGGATCTCACCTTTTCCATCTATTGGCTGCCCTAAAGGGTTAACAACTCTCCCTTTCATTGCTTCTCCGACTGGGACGGATGCGATTTTTCCTGTTGATTTTACATTACTTCCTTCTTGTACACCCAACGCTTCACCCATCAAAACTGCACCGACATTATCATCTTCAAGATTAAGAGCTATACCTTCAGTCCCATCCTCAAATTCTAATAATTCACCAGCCATGACCTGATCTAAGCCGTATATTCTTGCAATGCCATCACCAATTTGTAGAACAGTTCCTACATTGGTTACATTTACGGATTGGTCATAATCAGTTATCTGTTGTTTTAAGATTGAACTGATTTCATCAGGGCGTATAGATACCATGGATTTAAGAATTTAAGGTTGGATTTTGAATTTACTTGGATAGTGACAAACCAAGCTTTCTAATTTGAGAGGCAAGACTAGCATCAATTACTTTAGATCCTACACTCGCGACGAAACCCCCAATGAGGGATGAGTCGATTTTAGTTACAAGTTCTAATTTTTCAGTACCAGCTATATTGATGATTTTTTTGGTGATTAAACCTTTTTGGTCATCAGTAAGCTCCACAGCAGAAGTAACAGTTGCCAAAGCAATATTACTATTTTCTCTGTAAATTTCTAAAAATCTATCGAGAATTGAGGTTACAATTCCAATTCTTTGCCTATCAGCCAATAGTTTTAAAAAATTTAGAAGAGAAGAATTAATCTTTTCTGAAAAAATTCCAATTATGATTTTTTTCTTAGTATCCGTCTCTAAAACTGGAGAAGATAATGTTTTTTCTAAATCAGGGGAATCATTTATTAAGGAAAGTAATTGTTTCACCTCCTTAACCATTTCTTCAGTTTGATCATTTTCACTAACAACCTGAAGTAATGCTTCTGCGTATGGGGTAGTAACGGAATTTAAAAGTGGCATTAATTCATCTCAATATTATTTATGGATTGAGTTACCAAATTTTCTTGAGTTGTTTGATCAAGTCTATTTGGTAGAGAATCTAAAGCTTTCTTAATAGCTAATTCAACAGCTTCTTTACGAAGTTGAGAAATTGCTCTTGAGGCTTCTGAGCTTTCATCAGAGATTGCACTTTGTTTTATTCGTGCCATCTCTTCAATAGCTTTTTTCTCACTTTCCATTCTGATTGATTCAGATCTCTTAAGAGAATCTGCTTTTATTTGGCTAGCTTTTTCTTCTGCTAAAGATAAGTCAGTCTTTGCTTTCTCTAAAGCTTGTGTGGCCTTAAGAAGTCGATCTTCTGCATCTTTTAATTCAAGAAGAATTCCCTCTCTTCTTTTTTGAAGCATTTTACCTAGAAAACCTGGTAAAAATTTATAAAGGCCAAAAACAACAACGGCCCAATTAAGAACGTTAGTTTCGAATAAATTAAGATTTAAACCAAAACCTTCTGTAGCTAGAAGAGGTAAATTCATTTTTCTAGAATTAATCTATTAACAATAAGTTCGCTTAAGTCATCAGCTTGCTTAAAAAGCTGGTCGCGAGCTGAAGATGTCTGATTTTCTATTTCTAACCTTGCTTTTTCCTTAGAAGCGTTTGCTTCATTATTAGCAAGTTCAAGAGCTTCTTTATAAAGCTTATCAGATTCATTCTCAGCTTCGCTCACAATCTTTTGAGCTTCAGAGCGAGCGCTTTGAAGCTGACTTAATAAATCAGCTTCTAATTTTTCAACTTCTGAAAGTTTATTTTTGGCGTCCATAATATTATTACTTACAAATTTTTCTCTTTTTTCAACAACATTGCCTACAGGCTTAAAAAAAAGAGAATTTAGTATGTAAGTAAGAGCTACTACTTGTATTGCCATAAGAGGCAAAGTGGCATTTATATCAAATAAACCACCTTCAGTAGCACCAAAAAAATCAAAGGCCAACATATGTTTCAGTTGAAATTAAAAAATAATATTTAAATATTGCTAATAAGAATTAAAAGCAACATTAACTTTTAGGAAAAAGGATTCGCAAAAAGTAAAACTAGAGCAACAACTAATCCATAGATTGTCAATGACTCCATGAAAGCGAAAGATAAAAGTAGAGTTCCTCTGATTTTACCTTCAGCTTCAGGTTGGCGGGCAATACCCTCAACAGCACCTTGAGCTGCGTTACCTTGTCCAAGGCCTGGGCCAATAGCGCCTAACCCAACTGCTAGACCAGCAGCTACAACAGACGCAGCGGAAGTAATGGAATCCATAATTTTGAAATAATAGAGCTTAATGCTTGTGATAAATCTTTTTGTCTAAGACGCTTGGACATTCTTTTTTTTAAGAATGGGTCTGAAATTTTCAGACCTACGCGATTAATTATTTTGCCAGATTATAGGCTCTTTGTAAAAGAGTCTGAATGAATGAACAGAAACTAATGATGTTCCTCAACGGCTTCTCCTATGTAGTAAGCAGCGAGTGTAGCAAAGATTAATGCTTGGATTGCACTTGTGAACAACCCTAAAAACATTACAGGAATGGGTAAAACCAAGGGGACTAGAAAAACTAAAACACCAACAACAAGTTCATCAGCAAGAATATTTCCAAAAAGCCTAAAAGATAAAGATAAAGGTTTAGTGAAGTCTTCTAAAATTTTAAAAGGCAGCATTATCGGTGTTGGATGAACATAATATTCAAAATATCTCCAACCCTTGTTACTTAGCCCAGCATAGAAATAAGATAAAGAAACTAACAATGCTAATGCAATTGTTGTATTAATATCAGCTGTTGGAGCTCCTAATTCTCCACTTGGTAATTTTATTAATCTCCAAGGTATAAGCGCTCCTCCCCAATTACTTACAAACACAAATAAAAATAGAGTTCCTATAAAAGGCATCCAATCTCTGTATACTTTTTCACCAATTTGAGTTCTTGCAAGATCTCTGATGTAGTCCCATAAAAATTCAAGTAGATTCTGCAAGCCCTTAGGATCATTTTCCATCTTTTTAGTTCCTAAAGAGATGAAAACTAATAAAGCA
>QCUQ01000002.1 GCA_003210655.1 Prochlorococcus sp. AG-679-M10
TACTATGGCTAAAAATCAATCACTTACTGACTTTAACTTTTTCATTAATAACAAATAAAATTGAATATATGGAAAACAAAATATCTGAACTTACATAAATTAAATACAGGGGGGATTATTTGCACCTCTCAAGTCTTTAAACCATTATCATAAAAGTTATTGTTGATCTTTTGATTCAAATATCACTTATGCGTTTGGAGAATAGATAAATATAGTACTAATAACCACAAAGAAGTTCTAATAGGGTAAAAATACTCTATTAATTTTAAATTTTTTAAAGGAAAATAAAGTACGGGCTTAGGAGGCTTTATGAAGCTATTCAATCAATTCAATATCCTTCCAAAATACTTAACAGCATTTAACTATGCAGGGTTAAATCTGAATGAAACTCCCAAAGAACTTGGGCAATGCACTAAAGAGTTTCAAACCTTCTGGGATAGAGAATGTAGAAAAAATCCAACTAATCAGAATTGTTTAATTTATTGTGACTGAGTGCTATTTCTTTTTCATATAGGAAGGTTTAATATTCATTAATTTTAAAAGTTAATCTTTCTAATAATCATTATCTGAAACACATATCCCTAAACAACGTATCCCATTCGAAGCGGTCCTTTTACAGTGATTACACAGAACCTTATCTTTATCTAAAGAAAATCGCGATTCTTTTTTTGTTTCATCACTTATCAAATTGAGGTTAGGCTCATAAGCTTCCATTATTGTTTTTTTTACTTGGATCGATACTAACAACAAAAGAAGGATTAGCGTTAGAAGAGGGTATATCCATAATCTTTACAGACTCTTTGGGTTCGTCAATAACTTCAATTTCCTTAGGGTTCTCATCTACAGCACACGCCTCAAGGGCTTCTCTAAGAAGGGAATCAAAAGTTGCCCCAGGTAACCTATGTCTTGCAACCTCAAGAAAAGTTCTTGGTAATGATTCAGAAGCAGCATCCCTTAACGCAGGATTATTCTTTCTATAATCTTGTTCTTCTTCTATAGATTTGATAAATCTCATTGTGACATCTCTTTTAGTAGATGCTTTTATCAAAGTATCATTTTCAGAATTTATAGAATTTGATTCATTCTCAAGGTCACTGAGCCTTTTCTCAAGACTATTTAAAACCTCATTAGCCTCTTTACTTATATGCGATAGTTGTCCGTCAGATAAATTTGGTAAATCAGCAACAAATACCTTTCCGTGATCTCTCAAAGTTAAAAAAGTTGGACGGGGACCTTGATTTTGGCGCCCATTAAAATCTGAATTATTACCTATTGGTCTTTTAGGGGGTGTAGGTCCAGCTGAACTACGTCTACGTGTAATTCTTTGATTATTTTCAAAGGGCATTGTATTAAAGTTAAATCTAATTACTTAAATCTCCGATATAACTCGGTGTTAGTTTTATTATATTACACCTAACTTTTTCATTTGTGTAGATAAATTTAATTTGTAATTTCTCAATAAAATTTTATTCAAACGATTTAAATTATTATTTCAGGCAAAAAATTATTCTCTTCTGAATTATCTTTCTTGAGAACCTTCCCTAAGACCCAACTTGATATTTCGCAAGCATCACAAATATTTAAAATCTCATCCTTATATTTCTTATCAATTATTAAACAAAACCCAACCCCAAGATTAAAAGTATTCCAAAAATCTTGTTCAGGAATCTGACCGACATCCTTTAAGAATTGAAATAAAGCAGGAATCTTCCAAGATTTCTTATCTATATAAGGAATAAAATCAGAGGACATACACCTAGGTAAATTCTCAGGAATTCCTCCTCCAGTGATATGCGACATTCCCTTTATTTGAATATTCTGAGATAAAATTTGATTTACAATTTTAAAATAAATTTTTGTAGGTTTTAATAATTGATCATAAAAATCTAAGTGGTATTTTTTTTCAAATTGCTTATCAATTTGATTATTATTTTCAATTATTTTTCTAACTAAACTAAATCCGTTACTATGAATTCCGTTACTTTGTAATGCGATTATCAAATCATTTTCACATATTTTTTTGCCATTAATTAATTTTTCTTCATCTACGATTCCAACACAAAATCCTGCCAAATCATACTTATTCTTTGAGTAAAATCCAGGCATCTCGGCAGTTTCTCCTCCAAGTATAGAGCAGTTATTTTCTCGACAACTATGAGCAATGCCTTTAACAACTTCTAATAATTGATTTTTTTCAAGCTTACCAGTAGCAATATAATCAAGAAAAAATAGCGGTTTTGCCCCAGTTGTAATAATGTCATTCATACACATTGCTACTAAATCAATCCCAACTTCAAAATGAAAGTTTTTGATTTGCGCTAATTCCAATTTCGTTCCAACACCATCAGTTCCTGATACTAAGACAGGTTTTTTTAAACCCTCAAGAGGGATTTTAAATAAACCACCAAATCCTCCAATCCCTTCCATGACGTTAGTTGAATATGTTGACTCGACAGCCTCCTTTATTTCTGAGACAAATTCTCTTCCAGCTTTTATGTCAACTCCCGATGTTTTGTAATCCATAAAATAAAAATGATAGACTTCCCTTATATAGATATTCCTCCGTAGATTGCTTTTGTCCAGTAATTATTTATTAAATAGATTTATTTTTTAAAACAAAGTGAGCAAGATAATAAGAAAAACAGAAGAGCTTAAAGAATGGAGACGAAATCTCAAAAGTGATATTAACTTTATCCCAACTATGGGTAATCTTCATAATGGTCATCAAAAATTAATATCAACTGCAAAAAGTTCAAATTGCAATACAAACTTATTAAGTATTTTTGTTAATCCACTTCAATTTGAAAGCAAAGAAGATCTTAAAAGCTACCCTAAAACTGTTGATAAAGATATTGAAATTGCTTTTTCTAATGGGGCAGATGTAATTTTTATTCCAAATATAATTGATATCTATCCCAAAAATAATAAAAGCATAAGTTATTTGAAAGCTTCTAAAGAATTATCTTCAGCTTTATGTGGGCTTACAAGAGTGGGGCATTTTGATGGGGTTTGCACTGTTGTTTATAGATTACTAAAACTCATACAACCTAAAAATCTTTTTTTAGGAGAAAAAGACTGGCAGCAACTATTAATCATCAAAAACCTTTTAGAAGAAAAAAAATTCAATATCAATGTTATTTCTGTTCCTACTCAAAGAGATTCTGATGGGGTCCCATTTAGTTCGCGTAATAATCTTTTATCCAAAAATGAAAAGGAAATTATCAAATTATTCTCAAATGAACTAAGTCATGCAAAAAAAATTTTTGAAAAGGATAAAAAGATTGACTTAAAACAACTAACCAAAAAACTCGAATCAAAAAATATTTCAATTGAATATCTAGAACATTTACATCCCTATAGTTTGAAAAAAGTTCAAACAAAGGATAATATTTCAATTTTAGCTGGTGCGATAAAATGTGGGAAAACAAGATTAATTGATCACGTTTTTCTTATGAAAAGAAACCCAATTATTGCGATTGATGGGCCAGCAGGTTCAGGGAAAAGTACCATAACAAAGTTAATTGCCAAGGAGTTAAATCTTTTATATCTAGATACTGGAGCAATGTATAGAGCAATAAGTTGGCTCTTTAAAAAAGAAAAGATTAATTATGCTAAAGAGTCAGAATTAAAAAAAATTCTTAATGATATTTCTATTATTTTTAAGTCAAATTCTCTTTGTCAGCAAGATGTATTCATAAATGATTTTTGTGTAACTGAAGCAATTCGTTCACAAGAAATAAGTTCTATTGTTTCTAAAATTTCATCAATAAAAAAAGTTAGAGAATTTTTGGTTAATGAGCAAAGAAAAATTGGAAAATCTGGAGGCTTAGTGGCTGAAGGTAGAGATATAGGAACAACAGTTTTTCCAGATGCAGAACTTAAAATATTCCTAACAGCTAGTATTGATGAAAGAGCTAAAAGAAGAAAGTTAGAATTAGAACTAAGAGGCACTGAAGAAATAGACTTCAATCAATTAAGAGAACTTATAAGTAAAAGAGATTTTGAGGATTCAACAAGAGAAATTTCTCCTCTCAAAAAAGCAAAAGATGCAATTGAACTTCTTACCGATGGGTATTCAATTAATCAAATGGTAGAAAAAATTATTAACATCTACAATTTAAATATTCCAAAAGAGATTCAACGCGAATAATTTAACAAATAGTATCTAAAAAACCACTTACAGAGTCTTCTAAAATATCAAGAACATTATCAAATCCCTCATCCCCTCCAAAGTAAGGATCGGGGACTTCTACTTCTTGAAAAATTGCTCTGAAATTTTGTATCTTTTTTATTGATGCAAAATTAGACAATGATTTTCGAGCTTTCAAATCAATAATATTTTCATAATTTGAGTCATCCATAGCAACTATATAGTTAAATTTTTCAAAATCATTAGAATTTATTTGTCTAGCTCTACTTGCGATTTCTATACCCCTTTTTTGTGAAGCTATTCTCATTCTAGTATCAGAATTCTTCCCTATATGCCAACTGCCAGTCCCCGCAGAATCAACAATAAAACAATCATTTAATCCTTTCTTATTTATTAAATCCAGAAATATAGCTTCTGCAGCAGGAGACCTACAGATATTACCTAAACATACAAAAAGAACTGATTGTTTTTTCATCTTATTTAAAATATCCAAAATTATAAAACTTTATTAGTAGAAAATAATACTTTATTAATTAAGGATTCTGTAAAATCCTTACCAAATAAACTTGATAACATTGGCCTTGCTGGGTCTTTATCCCTTCTATAATTCAAATAATCATTTTGACCATTAATTAACTCTTGTTGTAAACCTTGCCCAACTTTATCACTTTCAAAAAGAGTTTTTAGATACAAATTCAAATATTCAGTAAATGAATTATAAAGCTGATTTTTTATCAAATTATCACTTTCTTGTTTTTTCGGTAATCTAGACCAGATCAATCCTGGGGAAAAAAATCTTGCTACATCTTCAGACATTTTTTCAGCAACAGGGAGAGAAGAATGACAAGATTTCTTAAGTTTTATAAGTTGTTCGAGTAATTCAGAATTAAACTGATTTTCGACTTTTAAAGACGGCTGAAAATCTAAAACTAATAAATGACTATTAGGCAAAGAAACAAAATCCACCCCTAAGAATGGAATGTTATAGGTAGTATTTGGGATAATTAAAAAATTCAAAACAGAATAATTTGGACTATTAATGCATACAGCTCTTGCGAAGTTAATTCTTTTCTGATGAGTGGCTCCCCATGTGAAAAGATTTATATTATTTTTTGATTTTTTTGAACCATAAGTTGACTCTTTATAAGAAAAATCAGAAGGTATTTTATGTTCGTCGCAATGATATTTGGCTAACTTAGAAATTAAGAATTTTATAAATTTAGCCCATTGCCATTCTTCTCTATAAAAAATAGTATTTTGAATTAGCATTTATTCTAGGGGATTATTATTCAAGGTAAAAAGAAAATTATTAATGAAATTTTCAGTCCACTTTTCACCAAAAAATTTTTTAAATAACTTGTCAGCAGGATCTTTTTCGGCACTATATTTATCGTAATCTATCTGACTATTTTTTATTTGTTCCAAATTTAAGAATTGATTATTTTGATTTGGTTTAGTAATTATTAAATAATTACTAACAAAGGAACAAAAAATATTATTTAAATCTCTATCAAGATTAAATTTATTACCTCTACAAATCATTACCCATGGCGAAAAATATTTTTTTGAATCATATATATTTTTCATTTTGTTATTGTCGAATACAGAATACTGGTTTTTTATAAAATCTAAACTTGAGCAATATTTCTGAAGGTATGATTTTTCCTGAATTAATGGTTGATAATCAAAAATAGCTAGTAATTTTTGAGAAGTTCCAAACCATAAAATATCAACGCCTAATATAGGAAACTCACTTTTTAAATTTGGATAAGCAACAGTGTTAAAAACCTGGAGCTTATCTCCTCCATCTAATTTAGTAATTCTCCACTTTCTATATTGTGGGGATTCAAAAAGCCAATTTTTAATAGTGTATTTCGAGTCTTTATTATTATATTCTTTAAATTCCTTTGATATTTCTAATTCTTTACCATCTAAATCTTCAATATTAGTCTTCACAAAATTTTTTAATGATTCAAACATAAATATTAAGTTTCTGTGCTCCCCTTCCTAACTTTCTTTGTAAGGTAATTAAATACAATCTTTCCTAATACAGCTACTAAGTTACCTTCAAGCTCCTTAAACATTTTCATATTATAAGTAAAAGCTTGATTAGCTTCATCAATTATTTGATCAGCAACATTTTGATTTATTGGGAGTTGGTTAAGAGTCTTAGAATATTCTTCTTTGAATTTTTTTTCATCATCAATATTTTGAAATTCATAAAAGTTTAAACCATTATTTCCATCTAAATTTAAAGCTTTTTTTGCTATTTTTTTTAAAATTTGACCGCCAGATAAATCTCCTATGTAGCGGGTATAGTGATGGCCGACTAATAATTCAGGAGATTTTTTTGCCACCAAACGAATTCTGTTAACATATTCTTTCGCAGATTTAGAAATATTAATTTCATTCTGCCAATTATCTCCAAAATAAAATTTAAGATCATTTTCAAGTGTTTCTTTTCTAAAAAGTGATTTAAAGCCGATAGGTTTTATTACGGGATGTTCCTCCTGAACCAATCTTTCAATTTCTTCTTCCATAGCTTCATAAACAAAATATAAATCACTTATCAGCTTTCTATATGATTTTTTTTCAACTACACCTTTCAAAAAACAAGCTACAAAGCCAGTATTTTCAGCCATAGTATGGGATTTTTTTGTCCCTTCTTTTAATTGTCCTGCTAGAGCAACTGCCATTTATGTATTTTCAGAATTGTACATATATTTAATCTACAAGGAAAATATATAAAACAGCTAATTTTTGTTACCAGTAGATGTTGTAGAGAATAAATTGTAAAGTTCTTTACAAACTAAAAAAAGATTATCTTTTTGTTCCTTCTGAGGTAAATGAGTCCCCGTCATCTCCCAATCACCAATAGTAGCTACTCTCCATCTTTCAGCAGGAATTATCATTCCGCGCATTACTATTCCTAACAACTTAGGTACTCTATTGTCGCAATTATTTTCAATTCTTAATTGCAGTAAAACTGCTCTACATTCTATACTTGGACTCCAACCAGGAAAATGAAAAGAAAAATCAAGAGTATCAAACCAATCTCTATCATTTGCGTTATCCCAAGGACTAAAATTAACACTCGCATCTGGGAAATATTTACGAAATAATGCAGCGGTAGTAGCTACCTTATTAGCTATTTCAAGATTACTAACATTTGAACTTGCATTCATAAGCGGTAATAAACCTTTGATTGAAGTTGACATAATTTCTTCAGCCTTGCTTATTAAATTCTTTTTCTTTTAACAAAGATGTGGAAATGCTGATTAATAAACTGTTATCTATTCACATTTGAATAATTAATTTCTAGTTTTTAAAGGATATCCTTAATTACAATTTAAGATACCAGAATACTATACTAGTTAACTTTTTAACTATTTAATCAAGCGCTATGCCTAAATTTGAAAAATTAGATTTACCCGCAGAAGGAGAGTTAATTACTTTTAATCAAGGGAAGCCTAATGTTCCCAATAATCCCATTGTCCCTTACATAAGAGGTGACGGTACTGGGGTAGATATTTGGCCAGCTACCCAGCTTGTTCTTGATGAAGCAATAAAAAAAAGTTATGGAGATGAAAGAAAAATAAATTGGTTCAAGGTATATGCTGGCGATGAAGCTTGTGAAATATACGGTACTTACAACTATTTACCACAGGATACTATTGAAGCCATAAGACACTTTGGCGTTGCGATTAAAGGTCCATTAACAACTCCTATAGGAGGGGGGATTAGATCTTTAAATGTCGCATTAAGGCAAATTTTTGACTTATATAGCTGTGTTAGACCTTGTAAATACTATTCAGGGACACCTAGTCCTCATAAAAATCCACAAAATTTAGACGTAATTGTTTATAGAGAAAATACAGAAGACATTTATATGGGTATTGAATGGGAAGCAGATGATCAAACTTGCATTGATTTAATTAATCATTTAAATAATGTGGTGATTCCAAATAGTAAAAATTTAAAGAATAGATCCATACCGGAAGGTTCAGGCATTGGGATAAAACCCGTAAGTAAATTAGGAAGTCAGAGACATATCAGAAAGGCCATAGAACATGCAAAAAGATTATCAGGAAATAAAAAACATGTAACTTTAGTTCACAAAGGCAATATCATGAAATATACAGAAGGTGCCTTTAGAGATTGGGGCTATGATTTAGCAGTAAATGAATTCAGAGCAGACTGCATTACGGAAAGAGAAAGCTGGATTTTAGATAATATTCACAAAAATCCAGAAATTACTATCGAAAATAATGCCAGAAAAATAGAGCCAGGCTTTGACAAGCTAACAAGTAATAAAAAAGCATTTATTTGCGAAGAAATAAAAGAAGTAATAGCCTCAATATCAAATTCTCATGGGGATAACAAATGGAAAAATCTCATTATGGTTGATGATCGAATAGCAGACAGTATTTTCCAACAAATTCAAACAAGGCCTCAAGAATATTCTATTCTTGCGACCTTGAACTTAAACGGAGATTATGTTTCTGATGCCGCTGCTGCAATTGTGGGAGGTTTAGGTATGGCCCCAGGAGCTAATATTGGAGATAATTCCGCAATTTTTGAAGCAACACATGGAACAGCCCCAAAGCATGCAGGATTAAATAAAATTAATCCGGGTTCGGTAATTCTTAGTGGCGTAATGATGCTTGAATATTTTGGTTGGAATGAAGCAGCGAACTTGGTAACTTCTGGAATAAGCAAAGCTATTGAAGAAAAAAAAGTCACCTATGATCTAGCACGCTTAATGGAACCAAATGTAGCACCACTATCATGTAGTGGTTTTGCTGAAGCAATTATCTCAAATTTTTAATTGGAAGAATTTTTTTATTTTCTAAAATACTCCATACTTTTACCAATGCATCATGGTTACCTATATTTCCGGGAAATGTCACGATTGGAAGATTCTCATCATTTTCAAGCTTGAAAGTAACTAGAGAAACCCCAGTAATTATTTGTCCTTGCAAATAAACATAATTTGCTTTTAATCCATTACTAAGAATTACATTTGAAGTTATTCCCCCTTTAGATACTAAATACCCTATTTCATTTTTCAAATCTGAAACTAATTCAGAAATAAAATGAGCAAGAGAATTATAAAAATTTACTTGCTCATCGTTGTTACCTAGTGAAACTTCCTCTCTTGAGGTAAATAAAACAGGAGTATTTTCTTGCTTCAATATAGATCTGATTTGCTCTAAAAATTTGTTTTTAAATAAAACCAATTGATGGTCATTATTTTTTAATTTAGAAATTCTGAGAAATTCAAACACATCCAATTCTATTGGTATACAACTACTTATTTCTAGGAATTCCTTTAGTTGTATTGTTGAAAGTTTTACATAAGATCCAATTACTAAAAATCCTGGAAGAAATTTTTTTTCACCATTTTTTCTTCTAATATCCGAATAAAAAAATGGTTCTTGAGGATTATCTGTTACATCAGAAATTGAACTTATAAAACTTGCAGCCGTCCTAAAAAGAAATTTCTTTTCGTTACATAATTTTTTTATTGATAAAGAAAACTTTTTAAGTTGTGAATAATTCTCAACATCAACAATTACATGAGAGTTTTCTTTTAAATTCCTGATCTTATTAAAAACAATATTTTTTTCTTTACATTCAAGAACTTTCATTTCGGATAATTTTAAACTTTGAATATCATTAAATTTAATTTGAGATTTACTTTTCTGAAATAATAATTTTTTGATATTACTTGTTTTGTATCCAAAAATTTTATCTTCGGCAAAAATCGTTTGACTTACAGGAATATTATCAACAAAATGGCTTCCATCAATTGTAATTCTTTTACCCTCAATAAATGCTGGAATATGGAAAGTAGCATCAAAAGGTCCCAAGCAATCATTTATAATTTGAGGCTCTAAAAAATTATGACCACGAAGAGTAGAATCACCTCTACTTACAAAAATAAATTCTTCTTCATATGATTCTTGTGAGATAACTTTTTTAAGGGCATTACAAATTTCTACTAATCTTAATTTTGCGCCATTTTCTGATAAAGACCTAGTATTAGCCAAAATAAAAAATAAATTAGATTTACTTTTAAAACCTTTGATTAAAGTGGAATAGTCCCATTTCAAGAGCAATAAACAATTATTTACTGTTTGAGAACCTGTTGGATCATCATCTATCACTATAACTTTCATAATTATAAGTAATTACTTAAAAGTATTTATAAGTATTGAGGCATCTAATATTTGGGAGGAATTTGGAGGAATCAAAATTTTTTTTAATCCATTAACTAAAGAATTACGTGGGCTAGTCCATGGTTCAAGACATACCATTTTTCTGGGAGGATCACTCCAAATCACACCTAAATCAAAAGGAGAAGGATGAATTAAAGTAACTTGTCTTTTCAAAAAATTATCTCGAAAAGAACTTTTTCCTGCGGCATACATAAGTAAATCAATTCCATTATTAATATTTTTTAACTCATCAAAAGTATTTCTTAAGAAATTATTTTTTTGGTCCTGGCAAGTTAGCGGGTGATCTATAAAATCTAAGTTTTTAAAATCTGAAATATTAAAATAAGGATGCAATCCAAAATTTACTGGCATCTCAATATTAGTTTTGTTCTGAATATTTATTTTAAATTTTAAGCAATTAATTTTTAGAGAAACTTCAATTTTGAGCTCAAAATTATATGGATAATAAATTTTAGTTTTTTCATTATCCTTTAAAATTAAAAAAAGAGAATTTTTTTTATCATTTAGGAAGTGTTGCCATTGCAAATCCCTTGCAAAACCATGTTGCTTCAATTGCACATAATTTTTCCCAAATAAAGAATTAGGGATATCAAGATTTCCGCAAATCGGAAATAGGATTGGAATTCCTCCTCTAATACTTTTTGTTGTATCGATAAATCTTTTTTCATCAAAATATATTATTTCTTTTCCATCAGAAACCCAGTTAGTTATAAGCCCACCCCTGTTAGGACAAAAATTAATATAATTTTTTTCGTCTAATTGAAATACATAAATACCTTTTTTATTATCAACAGAATTAATTTTCACAAAAATCTCACTACAAGGAATCAATCCAATCAAGTATATGTTGATTAACTAATTCAGGGACTTCATCATGAGGACAATGTCCAGCATCAAGAATCACTTCTTTAGTATTTTCAGGACCATATTTTTTATAAAGAAGTCTTTTGCTAGCTGTATTCATCCAAGGATCTTTACCTCCCCACAGGAGCAAAAGTGGAGATTTCAGCTTTTTGAACAATTCATCAAATGGTTCTCCTTGAACACCTGCAGGATTAAAAACACTTTTAAAAACGTTAAAGGCACCTGGATCCAGTGATGCTTTTCTTATTGAATCAATAAGATAGTCATCAACATTAGTTTGATTTTTATAGACATTTTTTAATGCTTTTTTAATATTTACTCTTCGTCTCATACTTTCAAATATGGTCCTTTGAAGAAAAATATTACCTCGCAAAAATGTTTCAAAGAAAGTTTTTAAAGATCTTTGTAAAAGGCTTTTGTTTGATACTTTTTCTTCACTAAACATTCCAGCAGCATTAAGTAACACTACTCCTGCAGATAATTCTTTTAGTTCTGCACTTGCAGCTAGAGACGCATACCCACCTAAAGAATTACCAACAATAAATGTTGGTTTTTTAATTACTTCTTTCACATATGTTGCAACTTGATCTTTCCAAAGATGACTTGAATACTGCACATCAGTTGGCTTGGGACTTTTTCCAAAACCCAAAAGATCTATTGCATGAACTTCATATTTCTGACTCAAAACAGGGATATTAAAACGCCAATGATCAGTGGAAGCTCCAAAACCATGTATCAACAAAATCGCACATGAATTTAGACTTTCTCCTTTAGGTTTTGCAGTAATAGTATGTACTGGATAATTCAAAAAATTCCAAGCATAATTAACCTCATCACTTATAAGCCCTGTTTTTTCCATTTAATAAACTATTAAGTGTTTTAATTCTAATAAAATTATTCTTTAAAGAAGACCTACTGGATCAGCCGCAACATCATCTGAAATTTTATTATCACCACCAGGAGGCTTATCTTTCAAAACAATTCTTAAAAGAACAGGAGCGAGGAATGTCGTTCCAATGACCATTAATAAAATTGCTGCCTCAAGGGATGGTGTTAAAAGCTTAGCGCTTGTTCCTAATCCAAGAAAAATTAATCCCACTTCTCCTCTAGGCATCATTCCTAGACCTACAACTAATCTATTTGTAGGTTTATCACTTGAAAAAACCCATCCAGCAGCAATTTTTCCAATAATTGCCACAACTAATAAAAATCCTGCGACTACTAGAGCAGACCTGCTTGCTGGATCAAGTGGATTAATAACTGATAAATCCATACCAGCACCTACCAGTACAAAAAAGATAGTCGCGAATAATGAAACCAAAGGCAAAACCGATTGCTGGATAGCATGGTTATTTTTAGAACTACTAAGAATTAAACCTGCTGCAAAAGCTCCTAAAGCTGCTTCAAGACCTATCGCAGTTGCGACAAAACAACATAAAACAAGTATCACAAAAGACGCTACAACCACTGCTCCAGGAGCTTTCAACCTATCAAGAAGCCAATCAAATCCAGGAGCTGCTGTACGACTTAATGCAATAGCAGCAATTACAAATACAACAGCTGCTGCAACTAATTTGACTATTGGAGCTATTTCCAAGGATCCTCCAGCAGCAAGAGCTACAACTACCGCAAGAATAACAATGCCTAAAATATCGTCTAAAACTGCTGCTCCAATAACTATTTGACCTTCCCTAGTCTTCAAATATCCTAATTCACCAAAAACACTTGCTGTAATACCTATACTTGTGGCAGTCATTGATGCTCCTGCAAATACTGCTGGAATAAGATCCACTTGGAAAATAAACATTAATCCAAAAGTACCGAAAGCAAAAGGCAAAACCACACCTGCCATAGCAACTGTAAAAGCTTGCGCACCAACTGCAACTAATTCCTCTAATTCACTTTCTAGTCCTGTTAAGAAAAGAAGTGCATATAATCCAAGTGTTGCTACAGCTTGAAGAGAAGGAAAACTCTCAAAATAGACATCAGGAACAACTTCTGGAGGTATTGATGCTAAGGAACTTATTACGTTTACCAATCCTTGATTTAATTCTGTATGAGCAGAGGGTGGTATTAATAAATGAAAACCAGATGCTCCTATCACAACCCCTGCCAAAAGCTCTCCAACAATTGTAGGTAAACTTAGTCTTACTAATACTTCTGCTAATGCTCTAGCAGCTAAAAATATCAATAGAAATCTAATTACTCCGATGAGCGTCTCAGCAACTTCTAAATCATGTGCACTTAATTCAGCAAGTAAATGATACATTTTAAATGCGAGAAAAATTAAACGGTCTAATTGGAAGATAGTTTATGGAGGGCCCACTTTACTAAGTATGTAAAAAAAAGCAAAAATACTCAACAAGTGTGGATCTGAAGTTACAACAAAGAATTTATAAAATAAATAGCTAATGTCTGGTATATGTCAAATCTAATGAACTCCAACGAACCCTTTGATCTACGCTTGCCTACACCAGGCTGCTATCTAGATCCTGAGAAGGCTGGCATGGATTCTGATGCGCTCTTCAAGGGAATGACAGAGCACTTATTCTTTACCCTCGGCAAATTAGCAACATCCGCTAGTCCTCATGACTTATACATGGCTCTAAGTTATGCAGTTAAGGATAGATTAATGACAAGATATTTGGCCAGTCAAGAAGTAATAAGAAAAAAACCTCAAAAAACAGTTGCCTACTTATCAGCAGAGTTTTTAATTGGTCCACAATTAAGCAACAATTTATTGAATCTTGGAATAACACAAGAAGCAGAAGACGCCTTAAAAAGGTTTGGAATAGAATCACTTTCAACAATTCTTGAAGTCGAAGAGGAGCCAGGTTTAGGTAATGGTGGTCTTGGGAGACTTGCGGCTTGTTATATGGAGTCTTTAGCTTCTTTACAAGTTCCTGCGGTTGGTTATGGTATTAGATACGAATTCGGAATATTTAACCAGTTAATACGAGATGGTTGGCAAGTTGAAGTCACTGATAAATGGCTTAAAGGTGGTTGGCCATGGGAATTACCCCAGCCTGATGAATCATGTTTTGTTGGCTTTGGGGGGCGAACTGAAAGTTACAGAGACGATAAAGGGAATTATCGATCAAGATGGGTTCCCTCAGAACATGCAATTGGTGTTCCTCATGACGTTCCAGTATTAGGCTACAGAGTAAATACATGCGACAGATTAAGATTATGGAGAGCTGATGCAACAGAGAGTTTTGATTTTTATGCTTTCAATATTGGTGATTATTATGGTGCGGTAGAAGAAAAAGTTGCTTCTGAAACTCTATCTAAAGTTCTCTATCCAAATGATGGAACTGATGAAGGGAGAAGATTAAGGCTCAAACAACAACATTTTTTTGTCAGTTGTTCTCTCCAAGATATGTTGAGAAGTCTTGAAAAAAGATCTATCCCAGTAACAGAATTTGCCAAACATTGGACTGTTCAATTAAATGATACACATCCCGCAATTGCAGTTGCTGAATTAATGCGACTATTAATAGATCAGTATCAATTGGGTTGGGACAATGCATGGAATATAACTATTTCATCAGTAGCCTATACAAACCATACATTGCTTCCTGAAGCTTTGGAAAAATGGGATTTAAGTCTATTTAATGATTTACTTCCTCGTCATTTAGAAATTATTTACGAAATAAATTGGAGATTTTTACAACAATTAAGACTTCGTTACCCAGGTAATGACAAGATTTTACAAAAACTTTCTATTATTGACGAAGAAGGATCTAAGTCAGTAAGAATGGCTCATTTAGCTACTATAGGAGCTCATCATATTAATGGTGTTGCTGCTCTTCACTCTGACCTAATCAAAAGGCAACTTCTTCCAGAGTTTGCAGAATTATGGCCTGAAAAATTTACCAATGTAACTAATGGAGTAACTCCTAGAAGATGGGTTGCCTTAGCAAATCCATCTTTATCCAATTTATTAGAAAAAGAAGTTGGTCCAGATTGGATTACAAATATGGAACTACTAAAAAAATTAGAAAAGAAACAAGATGATGCAAATTTCCTTCAAGAATTTGAGGAAACTAAATTACTTGGGAAACGAAAGCTCGCCAGTTTTATTCATACAAAAACAGGAATACTTGTTGATCCATCAAGTCTTTTTGATGTCCAAGTTAAAAGGATCCATCAATATAAAAGACAACATTTAAATGCTCTACAAATTATTGCTCAGTATTTAAGAATCAAAAATGGTACGAGTAATTATAAAGCTCCAAGGACAGTTATTTTTGGAGGGAAAGCTGCTCCTGGTTACTTTATGGCTAAATTAATTATCAGATTTATTAATGGCATCGCAGATGTCGTCAATTCGGATCCTGATATGGAAGGACTTTTAAGAGTCGTTTTCTTACCTGATTATAATGTCAAACTTGGTGAAATAGTTTATCCAGCAACAGATCTGTCTGAGCAAATTTCAACAGCTGGTAAAGAAGCATCAGGCACAGGAAATATGAAATTTGCCATGAATGGAGCCTTAACTATAGGAACTCTTGACGGAGCAAATGTAGAGTTGAGAGATCTTGTTAAAAAAGAAAATTTCTTCCTTTTCGGAAAGACCGAAAGTGAAATAATGCACTTAAAAAATAATGCTTATTCTCCTAAGACTTTCATTGATAAATGTCCTGAGTTAAAAGAAGTAATTCGTTTAATAGAAATTGGCCATTTTAGTAATGGAGACAAAGAATTATTCAAACCTTTATTAAATAGTTTGACTGGAAATGATCCATTTTTTGTTATGGCTGATTTCGAAGACTATTTAAACAAACAAGATGAAGTTAGTAACTTCTGGAATGATAAAAAATCGTGGAATAAAATGGCTCTATTAAATACAGCGAGATCAGGATATTTTTCTTCAGATAGATCTATCAGAGAATATTGCGAATCTATTTGGAAAGTTTCCCCAATGCCAGTTGAAATTACATGTGATATTGAAGAAGTAACTAATTAAAGTTACTATTAGATGAATCAGATGTTTGATGAAATATTCTATTAAATATTAATCTATCAATTTTTAGTGGATCAGGAGATAACTTTTTAAAAATTTCTTGAAATTTAATTTCCACCTTTTTAGAAACTTTTATATCAAAAATCCTCTCTATCAAAGCTTCAATAGAGTATATATTAGCATTTACATCTTCAAGTCCTTCTATTGCATCTGTAATTTCTACATCAGAAATATGTTTATTATTTTCAAAAAATTTATGTTTATTATCTTTATCAGATAATTGATTTTGTAATTCTTCAGTAACTTTGCTACAAAAAGTTCTAAAAGATTGGGTAGAAGCTCAGTTTAATTCCTGTTGTTGTTTAAAAGTAGGAAATTCTCGAATTAAACGATCATGTTCCTGATAAAATTTCTGACAATTAGGGCATTGGAATGATTCCTCTTTCAAAAGAATAAATAACACTAAACAATATCATTGCATTATTTAGGTAAGATGGTAGGCCCATCACATAATTCATCATTTTCATCGAGAGAGTCTGGACTATCAGGCAAAGGAATTTCAATACTTGTGACTAAAGTAATAACATCTCTCAATCTCATTGAGTCTGCAAACCATCCCATTGCTTGTTCAGCATCTCCTCTCTTTTCTGCATCATTTGCTTGATCTTCATGAGCTTCTGCTAATAAAGAAAGCCAACAAAGGCATCTTGCCTGAACTATAGACAAATCTAGATCATTTGGTTGAGATTTAGAAATACGTTCATGCTCTTGCTGAATTAAGAGCTTCAAACGCATATCGTGCAGCTTAGCCATAAAAGCTTTATTACTAATTACACGCTAGCTAGAGAGTTGCAAATATGCACGCCTACTACATATAGTTTATTAACTTAAACGGGACTGGAGGGAATCGAACCCACGACCTACGGTTTAGGAAACCGTCGCTCTATCCTACTGAGCTACAGCCCCAAGAGATGTTTTTTGGGTTAATAAGCATTATGCTAAATGAAAGCAGGAGAGGCAATCGCAAAAATGTTTTATTTTGTTTTGAAAATAAACTTTTTTGAGGAAAGTCCGGGCTCCCATATGGTCAGGCTTGCTGGGTAATTCCCAGTGCGGGTAACCGTGAGGATAGTGCCACAGAAACATACCGCCTAATACTTATGTATGGCAAGGGTGCAAGGGTGCGGTAAGAGCGCACCAGCAACATTGAGAAGTGTTGGCTAGGTAAACCCCAGCTGGGTGCAAGGCTAAGTAGATTCATGACCATTAAAAAATCTATTTTTAAGCGCCGCTTGAGGCTGTGAAGTAATTCCAGTCCTAGATAGATGATTGCCCATCTTATTAAGATGAACAGAACCCGGCTTATGACCTGCTTTCTATTTAATGAAAAAACTTAATCTATATGGACACCTTACTTGATGACAAAAGACTTGAACAAATTATTAAGTTCTTAAATTCTCTTGATATCAACTCAAAAAGATTTAATGAAATTATCAACCAAAAAGATAAATTAATACTTCATACTTTCAATGAAGCATTAACACACTCCTCCGCAAACAAGATGGTTAATTATGAAAAATTAGAATTCTTTGGGGACGCTGTTCTTAGATTATCAGCATCAGATTTTATAGAAAGAACATATACTAAGATGAGTGTTGGTAATAGATCGGAATTAAGATCTCAAATAGTAAGTGATGAATGGTTAACTGAATTAGGTAAAAAAATATTAATAGAAACAGTAATAATAAAAGGACCCAAAGCAATGGGTGATAAGAATTCAAAAAATACTATAATTGCTGAAACAAGTGAAGCATTAATTGGCGCAATTTATAAGTGTTTTAACTCAATATATGAAGTCAATATATGGTTAGATAATTTTTGGAAAAAAGATGCCGAATTATATTTACAAGCACCCCATAAGTATAATGCCAAATCTGCATTACAAGAATGGTGCCAAAGTCAAGGATTTGATTTACCTATTTATAAAATATATGAAGTATCAAAAAATCACGGAGACTCAAAAAGATTCTCTTGTGAAATATACATAAATGGATCTAAAAAAGCTTTTAGCTTTGGGCATTCTCATAAAAAAGCCGAGAAAAATGCTGCAAGTATTTTAATACAAAAGATTTTTCAGAGAAAGAAAAATTAATTCTTCAAACAAGTTCCAAATTATTTAATCGAAATGTTACTAATTTATCCCAATTACCTCCCTCAAAAAGAACAGCTGCACTTTTATTAGTTACTCTTTGTACAAATCCTTTATAACCTCTATAGATAGAATTAACATCTTTAACTACTACTATAGAACCGGGTAGTATTGGTTTATTTGAAATTTCCATAGAAATAATTTACATATACACTATGATAAATGATGATGAATGGTTGATTGTTGGATTAATAACATCTCCTCAAGGCATTAATGGAAAAATCAAGGTTAAGTCTCTTAGTGATTTTGAAGAAAGATTTACAGAACCTGGTAAAAGATGGATACAAAAAGAAAAGGAGAATCCTAAAGAATTAGAGCTTACGCATGGTTTTAAAAAACCAGGTAAAGAATTATTCATAATTACATTTAAAGAGATAAATAATAGAAATCAAGCAGAAAACTTAAAGGGACATAAAATCCTCGTAAAAGTTGATGCAATTCCAAAATTGAATAAGGGAGAATTTCACTTAACCGAACTAGTGAATTTAAAAGTCAAAATTTTAGAAAATAACCAATTACACATAATCGGAAAAGTTATTAACTTAGCCAACGAGAAAAATAATTTACTTGTGATTCAACTTTTGAAAAATAATAAAGAGGTTCTAATACCTTTTGTTAAGGAGATTGTTCCAGTAGTGGATATTAAAAAAAAATTTATATTATTGACTCCCCCTTCAGGGCTATTGGAGCTTTAAATTCTCTTTTTTAAACTTTTTACTCTACTGTTACGCTTTTTGCTAAGTTCCTTGGTTGATCAACATCAAGTCCTCTATGAGCAGCAATATGATAACTCAATAATTGAAGGGGGATAATAGCAAGCATAGGTGAAATCCATTCATTGGTTGAAGGTATGATCATCAAATAATCAAATATTTCAGTGCCATGACATTGAGGGGCAACACCAATTAAATAGGCATCTCTAGCTTTTGCTTCTTGAGCATTACTGATAACCTTATCAAATACTTCCCCTGGAGTAGCTATTGAAATTACAGGTACTTTTTTATCTAATAAAGCTATTGGTCCATGCTTCATTTCCCCAGCAGGATAACCTGCAGCATGAATATAACTAATTTCCTTCAATTTCAGAGCTCCCTCAAGAGCTATGGGATAATTTATACCTCTACCCAAAAAAATAACATCTTTGATATTAAAAAAATCATGTGCAAGTTTTTCAGATGATTTATTATGTTTTTCTAAAAGGTCTTCAACTAATACCGGTAATTTAGTTAATTCTGAAATTAATTTATTAATATTTTCATTACTTTGGCTTCCTCTAATTTGAGAAAATTTTATAGCTAATCCATAAAAAGAAAGGAGTTGAGCAAAGAAAGTTTTTGTAGCAGCAACACCAATTTCAATTCCAGCACTAATATTGATAACATTTGGAATTAGTCTACCAATTGAGCTTTCAATTCTGTTAGTTATAGCAATTAAATTTGGTTTAAAGTTTCTATCCTCAATTGAAGATCTCCTTTTAATTTCCATATTTATAGCTGCAATAGTATCGGCAGTTTCTCCAGACTGAGTCACTCCAATTGTTAAAGTATTAGGAAGTAATGGCGGTGGGGAGTATCTAAATTCACTAGCATAAAAAACATTTGTTGGTATACCTGAGAATTGTTCTAATAAAAATTTACCCACCATTGCAGCATTCTTGCTTGTACCACAAGCAACTATTTCTATTCTTTCAATAGAGTTAAAAAACTCCGTATCAAAAGAGTAATTAATTTGAAATTGATCAGTCTTTAAATCTTTAATTAAATATTTTTCTAACCAATGTTTAGCAATATCAGGCTGATCATAGATTTCCTTTAACATATAGTGTTTAAAATTTTTTTTATCGCTTACTTGGTCTGCAGTTTGTAAAGAAATTGGATTTCGATATTGTCTCTCATTATTGGAATCGTAAATTTCTATTCCTAAAGGAGTTAAAAGAGCTATCTCCTCATCCTCCAAAGGTAAAATAATTTTTGTAAAGTTTGCTATTGCTGGCGTATCACTTGCACATATAAATTCTCCTTCCCCTAGACCAATTATTAAAGGTGCTTGATTTCTAGCAACAACTAATGCGTCAGGAGCACCAGACCATAGTACTGCTAATGCGTATGATCCTTCTAAATCGGAGATTACGTTTCTTACTGCTACCAATAAAGTTGAACCATTATTTTCAAGATTTAGTTGACTTAAAGCAAATAATTCTTTTTTTATTAAGTGTGGTATGACTTCTGTATCAGTATCAGAGTCAAAAACAATTCCTTCTTTTTGTAATTTAATTTTTAATTCCTGATAATTTTCAATAATCCCATTTTGGACAACAGCAACTTCTCCTGAAGTATCAATATGAGGATGTGCATTTTTAACCTCTGGTTTTCCATGAGTAGCCCAACGTGTATGACCTATTCCCACAGTTCCAGGTATTTCGGTATTTTTTAAATTATTTTTTAAATTATTAAGTTTTCCTTCTGCTTTATTACAAACTATGTTCTTTGTTTCAGCGTTTATTATGGCAATACCAGCAGAATCATATCCTCTATATTCAAGTTTTTCCAAACCATTAATAAGCAAGGGTAATGCCTTTTTATAACCGGTAACAGCAACAATTCCGCACATATAAAAAATTTTCTTCAATTATATTGAACAAAATTAAGTATTTAATAAAATATGGACTCTCTTTAAACTGCACTATAAAAATTAATAAGCTAAACCCATACTTCTTGATGTCTCATCACCTAAATAAACCCTGATACTTAAGAAATCTGTTGGGCACGCTGTTTCACACCTTTTACAGCCAACGCAATCCTCTGTCCTTGGAGAAGAAGCTATTTGACCGGCTTTACAACCATCCCATGGAACCATTTCCAAAACATCTAGTGGGCATGCTCTTACACATTGGGTACATCCAATGCATGTGTCATAAATTTTAACTGCGTGTGACATGTAAAAATTGTCTTTGAGAACCTCATAATATAATACTATTGTCTTACAAAGAAATTAAAAAAATTAAGATATGCTTCACTCTTGTTAACTCTAGGGCATAAAATCATATAGATAATTAGTAAATTCCATAAACTATGTCACAAGAAGAAATCCTTCAAAAAGTTTGCTCTATTGTTTCTGAGCAACTAAGTGTTGAATCAGCCGAAGTAAAATCTGATTCAAACTTTCAAAATGATTTAGGTGCAGACTCGCTTGACACAGTAGAGCTAGTAATGGCACTTGAAGAAGCGTTTGATATCGAGATACCTGATGAAGCAGCTGAAGGTATCGCAACAGTAGGAGATGCTGTTAAATTCATCGAAGAAAAAAAAGGTTAATTTAGGATGCCAAATTTCCATCGAGTAGTTATTACCGGTATAGGGGCAGTAACTCCAATTGGTAACAACATTGATGAATATTTACTCGGCCTACAAACGGGGGCAAATGGAGTTTCAGATATAACTCTCTTTAATCCTGAACAACATCCCTGCAAGTTTGCAGCAGAAGTTAAAAATCTTCAATCCGAAAATTTTATTGAAGCAAAAGAGTCTAAAAGATGGGATAGATTTTCTCAATTTGGAGTAATTGCTGCAAAGCAAGCTTTCAATGATTCTGGACTTGAAATAACAGAAGCCAATGAATCAAGAATTGGAGTAATTATTGGCTCTGGTGTTGGAGGCTTACTTACGATGGAAAGTCAAGCTCAAATATTGAGTCATAAAGGTCCAAAAAGAGTAAGCCCATTCACAGTTCCAATGATGATCCCAAATATGGCGACAGGACTTGCTGCTATTGCGTTAGGAGCAAAAGGTCCTAGTTCCGCTGTATCCACCGCCTGCGCTGCTGGATCAAATGCTATTGGAGACTCTTTTAGATTGTTACAGCTGGGGAAAGCAGATGCGATGATTTGCGGAGGAGCAGAAGCAAGTATAACTCCTCTTGGAGTAGCAGGTTTTGCAAGCGCCAAAGCACTCTCTTTTAGAAATGACAGTCCTCAAACCGCGAGTAGACCTTTTGATGCTGAGAGGGATGGATTTGTTATTGGAGAAGGATCTGGGATTCTTGTTCTAGAAACTCTTGAAAGTGCAAAAAAAAGAGGCGCAAAAATTTATGCTGAAATTATTGGTTATGGGTCAACTTGTGATGCACATCACATTACTTCGCCTTCTCCAGGGGGGACTGGAGGGGCAGCAGCAATCAAGCTAGCAATTGATGATAGTTCAATTAACACTGCTCAGGTTGATTACATAAATGCTCATGGAACTAGCACTGCAGCAAATGACAAAAATGAAACTTCTGCAATTAAATCCATATTTAAAGACAGATCTTACCTCATTCCTGTAAGCTCTACTAAGTCGATGACTGGTCATCTCTTAGGGGGTTCAGGAGGTATAGAAGCTGTAGCTTGTATTCTTTCTTTGACACATAATTTTGTCCCTCCTACAATAAACTACGTCAATCCTGATCCAGATTGTGATCTTGATTATGTACCAAATAATGCTAGAGATGCTCAAATAAGAGTTGCTCTTTCCAATTCATTCGGCTTTGGTGGTCACAACGTTTGTCTAGCATTTAGCAAACTTGATTGATGAAAACCAACTCTGTATTCCAAAATTACCTTACTTAAAACAATGGTCGCTGCATCTGTTTCATTAGAATCACTATGTGTAAATAGTATAAGAATGCTGGCTGTAGATGCAGTAAATAAATCTAATAGCGGGCATCCTGGCTTACCTATGGGTTGCGCTCCTATGGGTTATGCATTATGGCACAATATTCTCAATCACAATCCCAATAATCCAAAGTGGTTTAATAGAGATCGCTTCGTATTATCAGCGGGCCATGGGTGTATGTTGTTATATTCTCTTCTGCATCTGACTGGATATAAGTCAGTTTCTATTGAAGATATTAAAGAATTTAGACAATGGGGATCTAAGACACCTGGGCATCCAGAAACCTTTGAGACTGAGGGTGTTGAGGTAACTGCAGGGCCATTAGGGGCAGGGATTTCTAACGCCGTAGGCTTAGCAATTGCAGAAGCACACTTAGCAGCTAAATTCAATAAAAAAGATTGCGAAATTGTTGATCATTATACCTATGTAATAATGGGAGACGGTTGTAATCAAGAAGGGATTGCCTCTGAAGCATGTTCACTTGCGGGTCATCTTAAGCTTGGAAAATTAATAGCTCTATATGATGATAATCAAATCACAATTGATGGACGTACAGATGTTTCGTTTACAGAAGATGTTTTAAAAAGATATGAAGCTTATGGATGGCATGTGCAACATGTTGAAGATGGCAATCATGATGTGAAAGGAATTACCAAAGCAATTGAAAATGCTAAATCTGTAAAAGATAAACCTTCTTTAATCAAAATTTCTACAGTCATAGGTTATGGGTCACCAAACAAGTCAGATACGGCAGGAATTCATGGAGCTGCAGTAGGAGAAGAAGAAGCTTCCTTAACAAGAGAGTTTTTAAATTGGGAATATCCTCCCTTTGAAATACCTGAGGATGTATATTCTCAATTTAGACAAGCTATTACTAAAGGTGAAGACTCTGAAAAAAAATGGAATTTAAAATTTCAAGAATATCAAAACACATATCCCTCTGAAGGAGCAGAATTCAAAAGAATGATCCAAGGTGAATTACCAAAGAACTGGGATTTAGATCTGCCTTCATATACGACAGATGATAAGGGTCTCGCAACAAGAAAACATTCTCAAATATGCCTAGGAGCTCTTGGGCCTAATCTTCCTGAATTAATTGGAGGATCTGCGGATTTAACTCACTCTAATTACACAGATATAAAAGGAGAAACAGGCTCATTTCAGGCACATTCCCCAGAAAAGAGATACTTACATTTTGGTGTGAGAGAGCATGCCATGGCAGCAATATTAAATGGAATTGCTTATCACGACAGTGGATTAATACCTTATGGAGGGACTTTTCTTGTTTTTGCAGACTATATGAGAGGTTCAATGAGACTATCTGCTCTCAGTGAGCTGGGAGTTATTTATGTACTTACTCATGATTCAATTGGAGTAGGAGAAGATGGCCCAACACATCAACCTGTTGAAACAATCCCCTCACTAAGAGCAATGCCAAATATGCTTGTATTTAGACCTGGAGATGGTAATGAAACAAGTGGTGCTTATAAGCTTGCAATTAAAAACAGAAAAAGACCTTCTGCTCTTTGCCTAAGTAGGCAAGCCATGCCAAATCAAGAGAATACCTCTATTGAAAAAGTTGCATTAGGTGGATATATAGTTTTGGATTGTGAGGGAACTCCTGATGTAATATTTATCGGTACTGGCAGTGAACTAAACCTCTGCATTGAAGCAAGTAAAGAAATCTCAAAATTAGGCAAAAAGACTAGAGTTATTTCCATGCCTTGCGTAGAACTATTTGAAGAGCAAGAAGCTTCTTATAAAGAAAGTGTTTTGCCAAGTAGTATCAAAAAAAGAGTTGTAGTTGAAGCTGCCCATTCATTCGGATGGCACAAATACACTGGGCTTGATGGTATTTGTATTACAATGGACAGGTTTGGTGCATCAGCTCCTGGTGGGAAATGTATGACTAGTTTTGGATTTACAGTTGAAAATGTTGTAAATAAGACTAAAGAAATTTTATAAACTTAAACTAAACTGTAGTATCGCATTTTGTAAGTTTATTATTCAATTCATCAAGAGTTTCATCAGAAATTTTGGAATTCATGGGGCAATGCTTAGGTCCACACATTGAGCAAAACTCAGCTTTTTTAAATATTTCTTCTGGCAAGGTTTCATCATGGTACTGTTTAGCCCTTTCAGGATCTAAAGACAGTTCGAACTGTTTGTTCCAGTCAAAAGTATATCTTGCATGACTGAGCTCATCATCTCTATCACGAGCACCTGCTCTATGCCTGGCAATGTCAGCTGCATGAGCAGCAATTTTATAAGCTATCAAACCCTCTCTAACATCTTCCGCATTTGGAAGCCCCAAATGCTCTTTAGGAGTGACATAACATAACATCGCAGTTCCATACCATCCTGCCATGGCTGCACCTATTGCACTTGAAATATGATCATAACCTGGAGAAATATCTGTAACTAATGGGCCTAGAACATAAAAAGGAGCTTCTGAACATTCTTCCATCTGTTTTCTAACATTGAACTCAATTTGGTCCATAGGTACATGTCCTGGTCCTTCGACCATAACCTGAACATTATGAGTCCAAGCTCTTCTTGTAAGTTCACCCAATGTTTTCAATTCAGCTAATTGCGCATCATCTGATGCATCATGTAAACATCCTGGTCTAAGTGAATCTCCTAAAGAAAAAGTACAATCATATTTTTTGAAAATTTCACAAATATCATCAAACCTTGTATATAGGGGGTTTTGCTTGAAATGATGCAACATCCATTGAGCTAAAATTCCTCCACCTCTGCTTACGATGCCAGTAATTCTTCCTTTGACTTTAGGTAAATGTTCTATTAATAAACCAGCATGAATGGTTTGATAATCAACACCTTGCTGACAATGCTTTTCGATAATGTGTAAGAAATCATCCTCTGTTAATCTTTCTATTGATCCATGCACACTTTCTAAAGCTTGATAAACCGGAACAGTTCCAATAGGAACAGAAGATTCTTTGATTATTGCTTGTCTAACCTCATCAAGATTTACTCCTCCTGTGGATAAATCCATAACTGTATCAGCACCATATTTTACTGCTAATTTAAGTTTCTCAACTTCTTCATTAATATCACTTGCATTGGGAGAAGCACCAATATTTGCATTGACTTTGCATTTAGAAGCAATCCCAATTGCCATTGGTTCAAGATTTACATGATTTACATTAGCTGGAATTATTAATCTACCCCTTGCAACTTCTTCAATAATTAATGAAGGTGGAAGGTTTTCTTTTTTAGCAACATAATTCATCTCTTCAGTAATATGACCATTTTTAGCGAAATTCATCTGAGTAATATTCTTCTGCCCAATACGTGGTTGTATCCAGGAATTTCGCATGACTTTTAAGATTTAAATTGTTTATTACTAGAGTTCGATCAAATTGAAACTTTCCTTCGTCAGTTTTAACTGTTTCAGGTTCGAAGGGTATGATCTCAGCTAAGTAATTTACTTAACACCCCTAGCTACATTTAAAAATAGCTCTTTTTAATAAAAAGTCATCTTATATTCTCAAAAAATATAGAAAATATTTTTATTTAGGTTGTTTATAAGATTTTATTTTATTTAAGATTTTTTTTCTCTTAATTCCTCTACTAAATTCTTTTTCAGAAATTATAAAAATTCCCATCAAACCAATTGGTATATAAAATATCCTCTTACTTTCTTTCCTTGAGAAGAATCCTATTGTTGATAAAAGAATCATTAAAGGTGCAACAAGTGAAAAGATATAAACTTTTTCAAATTTCATTTATATATCTTTATCCCATTAATTATTTAATTTTACTATAGATTCAGTTATTACTTTAACCCCTACATTAATTGCTCTTTCATCTGGATCAAATTTTGAGCTATGTAGTGGAGCGCAACCTTTCTCACCTGAGACACCAAGCCTAAACATTGCTCCAGGAACTTCATTTAGAAACTCAGCAAAATCTTCAGCACCTAAGGATGGTTTTTGTAATTCAATAACATTTTCATGACCTAAAATGCTAATTGAGGAGTCTCTTAAAACCTTATTTATTTCATAATCATTATTTACAGGTGGGACTATCTCTCTAAATTTTACTTTAGCTTCAGCCCCACAACTCCTTGCGATAGAGGAAATATTAAAGTTAAGCCAATCACCCATATCCCTAAATAATTGCAAATTTGTACATCTTATTGTTCCAGTTAAATTAACCTTTTCAGACAAAATATTATATGCATTCCCCCCATTTATTTTCCCAAAGGTAATGACGACAGGATCTAGAGGATCTAATTTTCTAGTTATTGCCTCTTGAATACCAGAAATCACTTTAGATGCTGCCCATATAGCATCTACACCTTCATGAGGTCTCGCACCATGTGCTGATTTTCCTAATATTTCAACTGTAAGTTCCCCAGCCGCTGCTGTTAGACTTCCTTCTTTAATCCCAATAGTCCCTACCAATAAGTCAGGGAAAACATGCACTCCTAAAATTTGTTTTAACCCAATAGTCACGCCATCATCAATCATCCACCTAGCACCGCTAGCAATTTCTTCAGCAGGTTGAAAAATTATTCTTGTCCCAAATTTAAGGTTTAAATCCTTAATAATTTTCGCCACACCCAAACCAATACATGTATGTAAATCATGTCCACAAGCATGCATGATGCCATCAATTTTTGAAGAAAAACTTAAATTAGTATTCTCGTATATTGGAAGGGCATCCATATCAACTCTCAAACCAATAAAACCTTTATCTTTTGGTCCGAAATCAGCTACAACACCAGTTCTTCCAACTGATTCTGTAACTCTCCCACCAATTTTTTTCAGATAACCACTTATTAAAATTGCCGTTTGATTTTCTAAGCCACTTAATTCTGGATGAGCATGAATGTGCCTCCTCATATTAATAAGTTCATCCTTGAATGAATCAATTTTTTTTAACAATTTATCTCTTTCCATTTATTATTTCAGAGCTATAAATTTCATCAAATCTTTCGTTGGTTTTTGAGGCCATCTGCGAACGTTTATTAACCATTCCTCATCAGCATATCTTGAATCTAATTCCGTAACTGCAATCCAATTACTTTCAGCTTCACCAGACATCCCTTTTGACCAGTCCAAGGCTGTTAATGCTGCTCTCGCATCAGCAAAAGTTGGATAACGTCTGATCAAATTTTTTAATTCTTTTTCACTCTCTTCCATATTTCCTAATTGGTAGTCCGCCAAAGCCATACTTGATCTTGCCATAGCGAAACCAGGATTTGATTCTGAAGCTTTAGAAAACAAATTCCTTGCACTCTGCCAATTTGACAAAGACCCTTCAACATTAGCGAAATTATATAAAGCAGAAAAATTATCTTTATCTTTTGAGATTACATATAAATAATCATTTTTTGCCTTTAACCAAAGCCCTAAAGATTCTTCTGCTATCCCTCTATTAATATAAGGATCAACCTCACCTGGATCTAACTCAATGGCTTTATCTTGATCCTCTATTGCACCTTCAGGATCACCATTAACAAGTTTTATATTTCCTCTATTACTTAAAGCTGCTGCATCATCAGGAAATAATTCCAAATACTTATTCCATTGCTTTAACGCGAGATTAAATTCTCCACTGGAGCTTAAATTTAAAGCATTTTTAAATAAATCTTCCTGTGGGCTTAGTGAATAACTAGGAGTGTCATATACAATATTGATTAAAAAGCAAATCAATAAAAGATAAAGCTTAATCTTTCTAATACTTTTCATTTCTGGAACTAATGTATTTTTTTCCTAAAGATGTAAGTTTTCTTCCTCGGGGAGTTCTCATAATAAATCCAATTTGAATTAAATATGGCTCAACTACAAACTCTAACATTGATGATTCCTCTCCCAAACCTGCAGCAATTGAATCTAAGCCAATCGGATTATTATTATTAAGGTTTAAAAAAGACAAAAATTTCCTATCTACGTTATCCAAACCTTTATTATCTATTTTTTGAGAATTTAAAGCTTTTTCGATTATCTCCAAAGAAATTTTATTTGTATTTTTTATAACCTGAGCATAGTCTCTTACTCTTTTTAATAATCTCAAGGCAATTCTTGGAGTACCTCTAGAAATCTTTGCTAACGCGCTACAAGCATCATTTTCTAATTGAAGATTTATCAAAGTAGCAAAATTAAAAATTATTTGGTGCAATTCATCATTTGAATAAAATTCAATTTTATGACATAGTCCAAATCTATCTCTAAGAGGAGCACTAATTGATGCAAGTTTAGTTGTAGCACCGATCAAAGTAAATTTCGGAAGATTAATTGTTCTGCAACGAGCCCCTCTATTCGCTCCCATCGTTAAATCCAACCTAAAATCCTCCATTGCAGAATATAAAAGCTCTTCAGTTAATTTATTTAAACGATGTATTTCATCAATAAATAAAATCTCTCCCTCTTTTAATCCAAGAAGTAATCCCACAATATCCCTTGGCCTTTCAATTGAAGGTGCGCTTGCCACTCTACATTTTGTATTCATTTCATAAGAGATCAATAACGCTAAGGTAGTTTTTCCTAAACCAGGTTGGCCGTATAAAAGAGTATGATCTAATACTTCTTTCCTATATTTAGAAGCATCTATTGCTATTTTTAATGAAGATTTAATTTGCTCTTGTCCAATAAATTCTTTAAAGGAATTTGGCCGAGCTAAATTTAAATTTTTATTTAGTTTTTCCTCAGGAATAATCTTTGAATCAACTAACCTCAACTCTTTTCTTGAGCGAGGAATATTAGTTTCATCTAAACTTGAAGAAATTATTGCCATAATTAAAGATTAATGGCAATTGTTCTATGGGGAAAGATTTTTTACAACTGCAATGGCAAAAATTTCAAAAAAAGCAAATAAAAGTATAAAAAAAGAAGCCGTTTTTAAACGTCTTTCAGAAAATCGATATGCAAAATATCAGTATGAAATACTTGAAACAATCGAAGCTGGAATTGAACTTTTGGGTACTGAAGTAAAATCTATAAGAAACGGCAATATAAATTTAAGAGATGGGTATTGTTCTTTCAGAGATGGTGAAATACTTTTATTAAATGTTCACATATCACCACATAAAAATGTAGGCTCTTTTTTTAATCACGACCCTTTACGAAATAGAAAATTGTTATTACATAAAAAAGAAATAATAAGGCTTAAATACAATACTGAAAAAAAGGGTTTAACTATTATTCCCTTATCTATTTATTTAAAAGGGTCATGGATAAAATTAACCATTGGTATTGGTAAAGGGAAAAAATTACATGATAAAAGACAAGCCGATAAACAAAAAGATATTAAAAGAGAAATAAAAACTGCTCTTAAGAGATAATTAAGAAGATATTTCTTTAAGATAATTTAATCAGGGTCTAATCTTATTGAATTGGGAGGGGGAGAAGGATCTGGATCAGCAATTAACATATGCTGCAAAACAGTTTCAGGCCTTTCGCTATCTCTCCAGCGAATTCTATAAGCAGGCATCTTGGTACCTCTACTTGTAGTTTGTTCAACTGGTTCCATAACCCAGCCTCTTCTTGATCGGCCTTGAGGATTTCTTTTCACTACTGCATCTGCGTGCTTGAAGCGGAAACCAACACGTTCACCACTCATTTAAAAATTTTCGTATTGGATCAAATTCTATTTTACTTCATTCGAGGTTGATTTTTCAGATTTAGTAGAAGTTATTTCTGGTTTTAACAATGGGAAGGGTATGACATCTCTAATTGAAGGGCTATTTGTAAGTAACATAATAAGTCTGTCAATTCCAATTCCTAAACCTCCTGTGGGTGGCATACCTATTTCCAAAGCTTGTAAAAAATCTTCATCTATACAATGTGCCTCAAGATCACCTGCATCTCGTAAAGATTGCTGTAATTGCATTCTTTGCCTTTGATCAACTGGATCTATTAATTCACTGAAGGCATTAGCTAATTCGCGTCCTGCAATAAATAACTCAAATCTCTGAACCATTTCTTTATTTTCATTATGGGGTCTTGCAAGGGGAGAAATTTCAATTGGATAATCAATTACAAAAGTTGGTTCAACGAGTTGAGATTCCACCTTTTGCTCAAAAACTTCATTTAAAAGTCTGCCTAAGGTATTTATTTTAGGAGAAATCTCAATATTAATTTCCTCTAAATCCTTCATAGCTTTATTCAAATCACCATCAAAAGAGTCAAAATCAATCCCTGTGTATTCCATAACAACATTTTTCATTGATATTCTTTTCCAAGGTTTGGAAAAATCAATTACCTTTTCTTGATAATTTATAACTAAAGAGTCACAACAACTTGATACAATTTCTCTGATCAAATTTTCAGTTAAGTCCATCATATCAATGTAATTAGAGAAGGCCTGATATATTTCAACTGAGGTAAATTCAGGATTATGCTTAGTACTTATCCCTTCATTACGAAAAATTCGTCCTAACTCATATACTTTTTCAAACCCTCCTACCACCATTCTTTTTAGATGTAATTCCGTAGCTATTCTTAAATACAATGGTATATCTAAGGTATTATGATGCGTAATAAATGGCCTAGCTTCAGCCCCTCCGGCCTCAGATTGCAGTATTGGTGTTTCTATCTCTAGAAAATTTTTTTCATCCAGCCATCTTCTTATTAGACTGATACACTTTGCTCTTGTTTTAAATACGTTTTTTGATGAAGGATTAACTATTAAATCCAGATATCTTTGCCTATACCTTTTTTCTATATCTGTTAAACCATGCCATTTGTCAGGCAATGGCTGCAATGATTTAGACAGCATTTCCCACTTGGATACTTTTATTGAAAGTTCTCCTTTATTAGTTTTCTTTATAGTTCCATAAACACCAATCCAGTCGCCAATATCTACAATTTCTTTGAGATCTTCAAAAGAAAGTAGTTTTGCATGAATTTCAAAATCAATAATTTTTTTTTCTAAATAAAGTTGAATTTTCCCTTCTTGGTCAGTAATAGTGAAAAAAGCAATTTTTCCCATCACTCTTTTTGCTAAAACTCTTCCCGCGAGAGAAACATCTAAGTTAAAATCTTGACCATTATCTAAATAGCCGAATTTCTCAGTGAGAAATTTAGTGGAATGAGATATTTTAAAAGTTTCTGCGTAGGGTTCAAATCCTTTATTTACTAATGAATTAGCTTTTAATAGGCGAGCTTCTCTTATTTCAGACAAAATTAAAATCAATATTTATGTTTTATTTAATCAAGCTATCAGAATAAGGATCAACTTGCCAAAGATGTTGCTGTTTCTCCAACTCTTTGGGAAGCATAACCTATTCCTCTAACAGTAAGTATTAACTCTGGATTTCTTGGATCTGGCTCCAACTTACCTCTTAGCCTTGCCACATAAACATCTACAACTCTCAAATCAGCTGCTCGTCTTGGAGGATATCCCCAAAGTTGCTCTAGTATTTCAGCTCTTGGCACTACCTTACCTGGCTCATCAAACAATAGTTCAAGAAGACTAAATTCTGTGTAAGTTAAACTAATTCTTTCTCCAGCTCTAGAGACTTGTCTTCTATTAGTATCAACTACTAGATTTCCAAATTTCATTACTCCTTTACCTGAAGGAACCTCTTTAGTTTCAGCAACTGTAATACTAGGACCCATACGCCTTAAGATTGTGGCTATTCTCGCTTCTAATTCCTTAGGACTAAATGGTTTTGACAGATAGTCATCAGCTCCTAAATCTAGACCTGCCACCCTTTCTGAGATAGCCTCTAAGGCAGTTAAAAATATTATAGGAACAACTGATTCGGCTCTGATTCTTCTACAAACTGCAAATCCATCCATTTTTGGAAGCATCACATCAAGAACTATTAAATCTGGAGATTCTCTATGAAAAGCCTCAATAGCCTCTTCTCCATTAGTAGCTTGATGTACTTGATATCCTGCTAATTGAAGCCTAGTAACTAATACTTTCAAAACAGCTGGCTCATCATCAACAACTAAAATACTTGCTTTTGACATCGGGAAATTTTTTTTTCAGATATTTCAAAGCAAATATAATTTTGCAAAGAATATCTTGTAAATATAATCTAACAATTAAAAATATAACATTATGTACTCTAAAAGATAAATTCCTTAAATTTACAAAATTATTTTATTATTGAAAAACCCATTAAATTTTTTAAAATCTTTTATTTATCTATAAAGCTAATTAATTTGTCCCTTCCTTTTGATGCTTTGAAGAGTCTAAAGAGTAATGAACAAATTAATGGAGCTAATAAACCGGTAACAAAAACTTGAGCAAAAATATTTTTAATACTAGGTAAATACAAAAAGATTGTGTGATCAAACGAATATTTGACCAAGATTTGCAAAAAATATAGCGATCCACAAAAAAAACTTGCAATAGAGCTGATTAAACCAAATCTAAAATGCCATACAAAAACATTATTTGAAATACTTAACTTTCCAAACCAAATTCCACATAAAACCAAACCAGGAATTTGCGTGAAACTACTTTCAAGATTCAATGAATCTAAAATAAGTCCTAAAAATAAACCAATTATTAAACCATCAAAAGATCCATAAATCATAGACCAAGGCAATAACCAGAATAACGGCCAATAAGGCTGAACTCCTAAGAATTCCAACCAATTAGGATCCCAAAAATAAATTATTGGTACTAACAAAAAGGAAATTAAAGATATTTTTTTTTTTAAGTTGTTTCCCATTCAAATTTCAACTTTTAAGATTTGTACCCAATCAATTGCTTGAGGTTTTCCTAAAAGTAAAATATTCGCTGTTTTCTTTGCTTTAAATTCTTCATCAACAGATTGAATAATACCTATAGGAATATTGGGAGGTAATAAAGTGCTTGCTGGGGAAGATAAAACAAAATCACCCACCTTAACATCAACATCCTTATTATAAAAAATCACTTTTGGATAATCATTTCCTGAGCCCACTAATAATCCATGGATCTGAATCCTTTCAATCCAAACCCCAACTTGACTTTCAGGAGAAGTTAATAATTTTACTGACGAAGTAAATAAAGAAGTATTATCTACTCTTCCTAATAAGCCTCCTGGACCCACAACAAAACTCCCAATTTCTACTCCGTCTTTTGCACCTTTATTTAAGATAATTTGCCTCCAAAAACTCCCGTTTTTTCTTGAAATTACACTCGCAGCAATACTTTCAGAGTCAGACAATCTTTGTAGTGACAAAATTTCACGTAATCTTCTATTATCTTTTTCTAACTGTTTTAAACTGATCAAGAACTCTTGTTCAACACTTTTAGTTAAAACTTCCCTTTGAAATTGTCCTGGCCAAAAAGGTTTTGAAATTAAAAAATAAAAATCTTTATATAAAGATCCTTTTGATATTCTCACAAAAAATAAGAACGATAAAAATACAAATAAACCCCAATTATTCTTTTTATTCCACCAACGGTTAGTTGATATTCGTCGAATATCTACCATTCAATTAATCTCTAATCGCATTCCTTATAAAATCAGGAGTATCAACAACTCTCCTGAGTTTTTTGAAATCATCTAATACCACTCCACAACCATTGACTACGCATAGTAATGGATTCTCTGCAATGTGCGTAAAAATTCCAGTTTCATGGCTAAGTAAATCACTTATACCTCTTACAAGCGCTCCACCTCCAGCGAGCATAATGCCTCTATCAACTATATCTGCCGCTAATTCAGGAGGAGTACGCTCCAAGGTTCTTTTTACAGCCTCAACAATTTTGCTAAGAGGATCGGCCATAGCCTCTCTAATTTCTCCAGCGGTTAAAGCAATAGATCTTGGTAAGCCAGATGAAAGGTGTAAGCCTCTAACTTCAATAGACGTAGTATCAAATTCATCATCTGGAAATGCTGATCCAATTTTTATCTTAATATCTTCTGCAGTTCTCTCACCGACAACAAGATTATGTACTTTTTTAAGATAAATTACTATCGATTCATTAAGTTCATCACCCGCTATTCTTACAGATTCACTTAAGACTGTCCCCCCCAGACTTAGAACTGCTACTTCAGTAGTTCCGCCCCCAATATCAACGATCATAGTTCCGATTGGTTCAGTTACTGGCAATGAAGCTCCTATTGCTGCAGCTACAGGTTCATCAATCAAATGAACCTCTCTAGCTCCAGCCAATCCAGCTTCTCTAACGGCTCTTCGTTCAACACTAGTAACCCCACTCGGAATGCCTATAACTATTCTTGGAGCTAAAATCCCCCTTCCTTCATTACATTTTTGAATAAAAGTTTTTATCATTTGTTCTGCAGCATCAAAATCTGCAATAACCCCATCTCTTAAAGGTCTAACAGCTCTTATATTTCCTGGGGTTCTTCCAAGCATTAATTTTGCTTCTTCACCTACTGCTAAAGGAACTCCCTCTTCAAGATCCATTGCTACTACAGAAGGTTCTTGTAAAACGACACCTTTACCTGATACATGAATAAGAGTATTAGCAGTACCCAAATCAATACCAATATCCCTAGAAAATTTAAATCTGTTAAAAATCACGATAAGAAATCTATTAAATAAATAATATATCTATTTTCTCAATACCTCTCAAAAATCTTTTATTTAGTTATGAATAGCTTGCAAAACTTTAAGCAGAAACAAAAAAAATGAGTAATATAAAAAAAAACTAATTTATGGAAATTAACACTATTAATTTGGTTGGTAGAGCTGGAAGAGAACCTGATGTGAGATACTTCGAATCTGGAAGTACAGTTGCCAACTTCACTCTTGCAGTAAACAGAATAAGTAGAAGTGATGAACCTGATTGGTTTAATTTAGAAATATGGGGCAAACAAGCACAAATAGCTGCTGACTATGTCAAAAAAGGTTCTTTAGTTGGTATCACAGGAAGCTTAAAAATTGATAGTTGGAAAGATAAGAATACAGGTGAAGATAGATTTAAACCAGTCGTTAGAGTAGATCGATTAAATTTATTAAGCTCTAAAAAAGAAACAGATAATAGTAATTTTTCAAATAATAATAACTCTGGAGATATTCCTTTTTAAGAAATATATTTTTTATAAAGTCTTAAAAAAAACTTTATTAAAAAATAAACGAATATTAGAATTAGTATAGGTTTTACAATATATTTAATTTGGTCTAGATATGTTTCAATAATTCGATAATTTTCACCAAATACAAAACCTGCATAAGTCAATAATGTAACCCATATTAAACTTCCTAAACTAGTCCAAATTAAAAATTTTCTAAGTGACATAAGTTCCATTCCAGCAGGGACTGAAATTAATGTTCTTATGCCAGGCACTAATCTACCCCAAAAAACTAATGAAACCCCATATTTATCAAACCATCTCTTGCTTTTAATAAGATCATTAGAGGTTATTCCTATATATTTGCCCCTTTTGTCTAAAAAGTTTGAAAGTCTCTTTTCATTTACTAATTTCCCTAAATAATACCAAGGCATAGAGCCAGCTATCGTTCCAAATAAGCCCCAAAAAACCAAAATATAAAAATTTAATTTCTGTTGGTAAACAAAAAAGCCACCTAAAGGCATTATTATTTCTGAAGGAATTGGTGGGATGATATTCTCGAGGAACATCGCCAAACATATTGTTAGGTAAGCAATTGTTGAGTTTGTTTCAACAGCTTTGCTTATATATTCAGGAATAGAAGTGAGTAAATTAATAAAAATTAAACTCAAATTTAATATCTATATAGTTCTGGTTTATAAGGTCCTTCAACAGAGACATTAATATAGTCAGCTTGATCCTTAGTTAGTTTTGTTAACTTAGCCCCAATTTTATCCAAGTGTAATCTGGCCACCATTTCATCTAAATGTTTTGGTAAAACATAGACCTCTTTAGAGTATTCATCTGACTTATTGAAAAGTTCAATTTGAGCTAATACTTGATTAGTAAAAGAATTACTCATAACGAAACTTGGATGACCTGTTGCACAACCCAAATTAACAAGTCTCCCTTCTGCTAAAAGAATAATTTTATTCCCACTTGGCAAAGTAATATGATCGACTTGAGGCTTAATATTTTCCCATGGGTAGTCTTTCAATGAAGCAACATCAATCTCATTATCAAAATGTCCAATGTTACAAACTATCGCCTCGTCCTTCATTTTGATAAGGTTATCATTTGTTATAACTTGATAATTACCAGTTGCAGTAACAAATATATCTATATCTTCAACTACATCATTTAGTGTGACAACACTAAATCCCTCCATAGCTGCTTGAAGAGCGCATATGGGATCAACTTCAGCAACTTTAACTATTGCTCCAAGTCCTCTTAATGATTGAGCAGACCCTTTACCAACATCCCCAAATCCTATAACTAATGCAACCTTTCCTGCAATCATTACATCAGTCGCGCGCTTGATGCTATCAACTAGAGATTCTCTACAACCGTATAGATTATCAAATTTACTCTTAGTAACTGAATCATTTACGTTGATAGCAGGAAATGGTAGTGCGTTTTGTTTTTGCAATTGATAAAGTCGTGCAACACCTGTAGTAGTTTCCTCAGTAACGCCAATAATATTTCCTTTAATACGAGAGTAGAAACTGCTATCTTCTTGCAATTTAGACTTAATTGATTTAAATAAAGCTATTTCCTCTTCGTTACTAGGATTATTTAAAACTGACAAATCTTTTTCTGCCTTACTACCAAGTATCAATAAACCTGTGGCATCTCCCCCATCATCAAGGATCATATTTGGAGAGTCTGAACCCCAATCTAAAATGTAGTGAGTATATTGCCAATACTCATCCAGAGTCTCACCTTTTTTTGCATAGACAGAAATCTCTTGTTCTGCAATAGCAGCCGCCGCATGATCCTGGGTTGAAAAAATATTGCATGAGGCCCATTTAACTTGCGCACCAAGATCAACAAGAGTTTCAATTAAAACAGCTGTTTGAATAGTCATATGCAAACTGCCTGCTATTTTTGCACCTTTAAGAGGCTTATCGGAATTATGCTTCTTTCTTAATGCCATTAATCCAGGCATTTCAGTTTCAGCAATTTTAATTTCTTTACGCCCGAAATCTGATAAAGAGATATCTGTAATTACATAATTTGGTATTGATGTTTTAATCGAGTTTGCAATAACCATTTCTAAAAAAAAACTTATAATTTAACTATAAATGATTTCTATATAATTTTGTGTTTGTTGAGAATTTAAAAGAGACAATTCAATTAGGAAGGAAATTTGCTGAAGGGTTAAATCCAAAATCAATTATCTTACTACAAGGCCCTATTGGAGCGGGGAAAACTTCATTCGTTCAAGGAATTGCAATAGGTCTTTCTATATCAGAGGATATTACAAGCCCAACATTTGCTTTATCGCATCATTACAATTCCGGAACAATTCCACTTATTCACATGGATTTATACAGGCTAGAAAATAGTTTAATGGCAAAAGAATTTTTTATTTCTGAAGAAGAAGAGGCTTTACAAAATGAAGCTATAATGATTATTGAATGGCCGGAATTAATAAAGCCAGTTTTGAATAATTTCTGGAAAATAGAAATAAGTTACGCTACAAATTTTGGTAGGAATTACAAAATCTGGGACCCAACAAACTCATTAACCTTTGAATAATCTGGTTGTTGTTCGATCGCTCCTTCACCAAGACAAGTCAGTAACCCACAAACACTTGCGAACCTTACACAATTTTGTATTTCTGATTCATTCGAAGGATAATCAAACGAAAGTAATTGTGAAATTAATCCAGCTAAAAAAGCATCACCTGCACCAGTTGTATCAATAATTTTTGGCGAATTTAATACTTCAGTAATGCCCTGTACTCCATTTATAAACCACAAAATGGCATTTGCTCCATCTGTAATTATTACATCAGGATGGTTTAACAATTTTTCAGATATTTCCAAAGGATTTTCATTCTCAAAAAATAAAATTGCTTCCTCTTTGGCCAACTTTAAAATATGTGCTTTATTCAATAAATTCCTAATTAAATCAAATCTCTCCTTTTTACTAGTTTCTAATGAAGAAGTAGCAAAATCCCAAAAAACCTCTCTCCAGTTCAAGTCAATTATTATTTTTACATCAAATTTATTAGCTAAACTCAATAGAAAGTAAATAGAATCTAATGACATTCCAGACGATAATATAATCGTTCCACAAACAAAATATTTTGTTTTTGAAAAGAGTTTTTCTAAACTTTTCATATCTTTTTTAATTTCATGCCTATCAAGAGCTTCATCAGCGAAAACTGTATTTGAGCTTGTATCAAAACCTGAAAAATAACGATCTCCAGAATTATTTCTATTTACTTTAACGATTCGAGTAGGAAGACAATCATCCAATTGCAAAAAATCTATATTTACCTCTAATTCTTTAAATTGTTTAATAAATTTCTTACCAAATTCATCACTTCCCAAACGTCCAATAAATACTGAATCTATTTGCAATTTTCTTAATGCACAAGCTACATTAGCAGGAGCTCCTCCCAAGAAATCGGTAAATTCTTGATTTGATTTATTCTTGATTCTATCTATTAAAGCCTCTCCAATACAAACAACTTTTGTTTTTTTCATATTCAAATAATCTATTTAAATAAAGAATAATTAATCAAAAACGGTTTTTTTTTTTTTGAATTAAAGTTTAATTAATATTTTTCTTTTAATGCATTTTATAAATTCAAAAAATTGGAAATGGAGAGACTGGGATATATCGTGGTCTTCATCAAAACAATCTTCTAAAAATATAGATTTAAATATTTTATTAATTCATGGTTTTGGAGCATCAAAACGACATTGGAGACATAATCAAGATTTTCTCGGAAATAGTTATAATTGCTATTCAATCGATCTACTAGGCTTTGGAGAAAGTAGTCAGCCTAGGGCTTTATTAGATTATGAATCTTATAAAGAAAATCACGTTAAATATTCCTTTGACTTATGGGGGAGTCAGATCGCTAGTTTTTGTAATGAGGTAATTAATGCCCCTGTTTATCTAGTAGGCAATTCAATCGGTGGTGTTGTGTCTTTAAAAGCTGCTGAAATTCTCAAAGAAAATTGTAATGGCCTTGTTTTAATTGATTGCGCCCAAAGAACAATGGATGATAAGAGACTTAAAAGAAGCAATGTAATAATGAACTTATTGCGTCCAGTAATAAAAACATTAGTAAGTAAAAGAATTATTAGCAACACCCTTTTTGAGAGAGCTGCCAATCCAACAGTTATTAAACAAATCCTTAAAAAGGCATATCCCTCAGGTAAAAATATTGATGAAGAATTAATAGAAATTTTATATCATCCTTCTCAAAGAAAAAATTCAAAAGAGGCTTTTCGTGGTTTTATTAATCTATTTGATGATTATCTTGCAACAGACCTTTTTGATAAGGTTAATGCTCCAATTCAGTTGATCTGGGGAGAAAAAGATCCCTGGGAATCTGTGGTCGAAGCAAAATTTTGGAAAGATAACTATAAAAATATAAAAAGACTTGATATTATCAAAGAAGCTGGACATTGTCCTCATGATGAAAATCCTGAGGAGACTAATAATTTAATTTATCAATTTATTCAAGATACGAAATAAGCCTCTACGCTTTCGCTTAATCGTCTTAAACCTCTAAGACCATCTCTTTCTAAATTTCTTACTCTATCTCTACTAATACCCAAAACACGTCCAATTCCTGTAAGAGACATTGGTTCATCTCCATCCATACCATATCTCATTCTTAAAACTCTACATTGTAAATCAGGTAACTGATGAAGAAGTGAATGTAAATCACCTCTCATACAGTCCATTTCAATTTGCTCATCCGGTAAATCTTCTCCTCCAGCTAACAAATCTAGTAAAACCGTATCTTCACCATCACCAACTTTTGTTTCAAGACTGACTGGCTGACCAGCTTTGCACATTAAATCTTTTACGTCATCTTCTGGTAACTCAACATACTTAGCAAGTTCACTTATTGTAGGTGTTCTTGACATTTCTTGACTCAATTCTCTTTGACCTTTTTTTAGCTTATTAAGCATTTCTGTTATGTGAATTGGCAATCTAATAGCTCTGCTTTTTTCCGCAATTGCTCTTGTAATACCCTGTCTAATCCACCAATATGCATATGTTGAAAACTTATATCCTCTAGCAGGATCAAATTTTTCTACACCTCTTACTAATCCAATTGTTCCTTCTTGGATCAAATCAAGAAGTTCCATGTTTCTTTTTGTATATTTTTTTGCAACGCTAACAACTAGTCTTAAATTTGCAGCAACCATTCTCTCTTTCGCTCGTTGACCAGCTCTGAGCCTTTTTTTGATTTGGGAAGTAGATAAATTTAGCTTTTCAGCTAATTGTTCGGCAGAGGGTTTATTGTCAGTTAATTCTATTATTTCAGTTTCAGCTCTTTCAACTTGCATATATTCTTGTACTTGCCTACCTAAAGTTATTTCTTGCTCATGAGATAACAATGGAACTCGTCCTATATCTCTCAAATAAGACCTGACTAAATCTACATCGTTACTAGATTTTAAAGATGAAATAGTAGCTAATTTATTCTCAACCAATGTTTCGGGTGACATAAAAGTTAATGTTGTTTTGTAAACAATACCATTAAGAAATGTAAAGTTAAACAAAAAAATCCACAATTTTACAAAAATGAGAATAAATACCTATTGGAATTTATAAAATAGAAGAATTAAGTAGCCAATTTGCAGTACTAAGATAAATAAACACCCCAGCTATATCTGTAACAGTTGTTATGAAGGGGGAAGACATCAAAGCAGGATCTAAACCCATCCTGTCGAAAAGTAAGGGAAGAATAGCTCCGGCTGTTGCAGCCAGCGTTGTTATCGAAATCAAGCTAATTCCAACTGCGGATGCAATTAATGGTCCCTCACCTTGCCACCAAGCAAAGGGGAAAACCACTAATATCATTAAAATTCCCAATAAAGCACCAGTAATTGCCTCTTTAAACACAACTTTGAATGCTCCCAATGATTTTAATTTTTGAGTACTCAAACCCCTTATAACGACTGTTGAGCTTTGAGCTCCAACATTTCCTCCGGTACCTATAAGCAATGGGATAAAAGCAGCGAGTAATACTATTTCTTTTAATATCTGGTCATTCATTGCAATAACTTTTGTAGTTAAGCCGTTAGCTAAAACTAAAATTAATAGCCATAGAATTCTCCGTCGAGCAATAGTAAATAAACCACTTTGAAAATAATCATCCTCATCACCAAGTTGAACAGCACCCGCAGCATAAATATCCCGAGTTGCTTCTTGTTCAATGACATCAATCAAATCATCAACAGTTACAATTCCAACTAATCTTTTTTCTTTATCTACAACTGGGAGAGCTAAAAAATCATATCTTTGAATTGCTCTAGCCACATCTTCTTGATTAGTATTAGTAGAAATATTAACGACATCCTTTGTCATGACCTCACCAATAGGCCTACCAGGATCTGCTGTAACAAGATCTCTTAAGGATAAAATTCCTGTTAGATGCCTCTCTTTATCAGTGACATATAAACTGTAAATTGTCTCTGTAAATGCAGCCCTTTTTCTTACTATAGACAATGCTTCCTCAGCCGTTTGCATTTCTTTTAAATCTATAAATTCAGTAGTCATTAATCTACCCGCTGTCTCTGGCTCATAACCTAATAATTCTGCTGTTACTTTTCTTTCACCAGGACTTAGTGCTGATAGAAATTTTCGTACAACTTTTGCAGGTAATTCATCGAAAAGTTGAACCCTGTCATCAGGAGACATTTTTTCAACTATTTCCAAAACCTCCCCGGAACGAAGTCTATCTAGTAATGTTTGCTGCACTATTGGATCTAAATACTCATAAACCTCAATTGCCTCATTTTTTTTTAATAACCTAAATGCGAGAGCCTGCAGTATTAAAGGAAGACTTCCAATTGCATCGGCAATATCAACGGGCTGGGAGGGTTCTAATAATAATTTGGCTTCATCATAATTTCCTGCAACTAGTAATTCCTCAAGCTGAATTGTAATCTTTCCACGAGTAGTTAGATCCGAAGATAAAGAGGTTGTTACCTCGATATTATTATTTTCTTCCATGATATTGCTCTTAATCGTAGTAACAGTAATATTATATAAAAATTAAGTCAATTTTCTACTTAATTGAAAACCAATATACATTATTATTAAATTCAAAATAACAATTACATTGAAATAAAGAAATAATTTTAAATAGTAACCTTGGATAATAAATTGATATAAAAAATGAATAAAACCACTAAAAGATGTAAAGCAAGAACAGAAACCAGTTAATAAAATTTCTCTTTTTGACTTACTAATCGTCCTTGAAATAACAAAGCCATATAAAAAAGAACCTATGATAGAAATAACAAAATTATTGTTCAAATAAAATCTTAAAAATGTTGCAAAATATGCTGTTAATAATAAGCTTAATAAATATTTTTTATTCATTATATTCAGATAGAAGTAATAAAATATCCAAAACAAAAAAACAAAAAAGCTAATACTAAAACCTCAGCGTAGTAAAGGACAAATCTTAAGTATTTTCTTTCTTGAATCAAATTAAATAGCTGATATATAAAAGATGAGAATGTACTTAAACAACCTAAAAAACCAACAGAAAAAAATAATACTAAATTCTTATTAGTTATATTTAAACCTACAAAGATACCTAAAAAAAGCGAGGATAAAACATTTACTATTAAAATATTATTAAAAGAAAATACCTTCTTTCTTAAAGAAATATGTTTTACAAAAATTCTCACAATCAAGCCAAAAGTACTTCCTGCTAAAATATAAATAATATCATCTAATTTCAAACTCTATATTTTAATCCAACCCCTTTTAGTTCTATTAGGGTGATCAATAAATTGATTTGTTAGCAATTCTACTCGTGCCCAAGTATCGTTTTCATTAACTACCCATTCTTGTAAAACTGATAATGACGAACCAGTGTCTAGAACCAATAATTTTGTAGCGTTTACTTTAGGAAAAGTATAAAGTGAACAATTTGCAAGTAATATGATTTCCTTTGAATTATTAAGAATATTATATTCATTTAAATTTCTTTGTATTCCTCCTGCAGGTAAGGTAATAGGACCAATTAGAGCAAATCCAATTAAACAAATATTTTTTATCAAATTTTTCATCATATATCTAATGTCGCCATATCTAAATTCGCACTATGAGTTTCAATAAACTCTCTTCTTGGTGCAACTTTATCTCCCATCAAAATATTGAATATTCTATCTGCTTCTAAAGCATCTTCAATTTCTACTCTTTTCATCATTCTGGTCTGAGGATTCATTGTTGTATCCCATAATTGTTTAGGCATCATTTCACCTAAACCTTTAAATCTTTGGATATTGTAATTAGCTTTTTCTCCAAAATCTTCTATAGTTTTCTTCAATTGATTTTCGTTATAGCAATATTTATGATTTTTTCCTCTTTCAACTTTATATAGAGGGGGACAGGCAATGTATATGAAACCTTTTTCAACAAGATCTCTTTGATACCTATAAAAAAACGTTAATAGTAATGTTCTAATATGTGCCCCATCTACATCTGCATCAGTCATAATTACAACGCGATGATACCTTAGAGAATTAATATTAAACTCTTCACCTTTTATACCCAATCCCAAGGCTGTGATAAGTGATTGAATTTCTGTATTTTTATATATTTTTGCATCATCTGTTTTTTCAATATTTAGTATTTTTCCTCTCAAAGGTAAAATCGCCTGAAATCTCCTGTCTCTTCCTTGTTTAGCTGAACCTCCAGCCGAATCACCCTCAACTATATAAATCTCAGCGCCAGAGGGATCTCTTGAACTACAGTCTGCCAATTTCCCAGGTAAAGTTGAACTCTCAAGAACACTTTTTCTCCTTACTAAATCCCTAGCTCTTTTAGCTGCTTCTGCCGCATTGAAAGATTGAACTGCTTTTTCTAGGATTAAATCAAAAACATTAGGATTAAATTCCATATACTTTATTAATGATTCTCCTATGAGCGAATCAACAATGCCCCTTACTTCAGTATTTCCTAATTTTGTCTTTGTTTGACCTTCAAATTCTGGATCTGGAACTTTTACAGATAACACGACCGTCAACCCTTCTCTAATATTTTCTCCTGACAAATTTTTATCAACTTCTTTTCTTTTACCTCTTTTTTTCGCTATAGCATTAAAAGTTCTAGTCAATACTGTTTTTAAGCCATCTATATGTGTGCCTCCATCTATTGTTCGAATATTATTTGCAAATCCTAATATATTATCTGTATAAACATCTGAGCACCATTGTAAAGCTGCCTCTACGTAAACATTATCTTTTTGTGAATCGACATAAATAACCTCAGAATGAATAGATTCCTTTTCTTTATTTATGTACTCAACATATTCTTTAATGCCACCATCATACAAGTAAATTTCTTCTTTAAAAACACCATCCGATAATTTTTGCCTCTCATCTCTAAAAAGAATTTTGACACCGCCGTTAAGATAGGCCAATTCTCTTAATCTTGAGGATAAAAGAGCATAATCAAATTCAATACCATCAGTAAATATCGTTGTATCCGGCTTAAAACAAATTGTTGTACCTTTTTTTAATGATTTATTTTGCTGTTTTTGGGATTTTAATTCACCTTTTGCAATTCCTTTCTCAAATCTTTGGTTAAACTCGCTACCATCTCTTAAAACGGTAACGTTAACCCACTCACTTAGAGCATTAACAACAGAAATTCCGACACCATGCAATCCACCAGAAACCTTATATCCACCACTCCCAAATTTTCCCCCTGCGTGAAGAACAGTAAGAACAGTTTCCAGAGCGCTTTTGCCTGTTCTTGGATGTATATCTGTAGGAATACCCCTCCCATTATCTGAAATCAAAGCTGATCCATCATCTTTAAGAACTATCTCAATATGATCGCAATGACCAGCTAATGCTTCATCTACAGAATTATCTACGACTTCATATACTAAATGGTGCAAACCTCTTGGACCAGTTGAGCCAATATACATGCCTGGTCTTTTACGAACAGGTTCTAAACCCTCTAAAACCTGTATCTGTTCGGCACCATAGTCATTGGAGATTTTACTAGATCTTTTTTCCTCACTCATTTAATATAAAAAATAAAATAAAACTTTTAAAATGTTATTTTTAAAAGACGTTTCATTAAATTTACCATCGGTATTAGAGAAAGGCTTGAAGTAAATGCAAAATTTAATCACTTTAATAATATAAATCGAATATTTCTTCCAAAAAATCACATATGTCCCCACCAAAACCTCTAGTAATAGTTTTAATCGGGCCTACGGCGAGTGGTAAAACTGAGCTAGGAATCAACATTGCTAAATATTTTAATATCAATATACATAATGTCGACTCAAGGCAACTTTATCGATTTATGGACGTAGGTACAGCAAAGCCAACTAAGGAACAACAAAAAACAATAAAGCATTTTTTAATAGATATTGAAGAACCCTCTAACCAAGTAAATGCAAAACAATTTCAAGAAATTGCTACAAAATCAATAAATCGAGAAATAAATCAAAAAAGAATTCCCTTTCTAGTAGGCGGAAGCGGACTATATATGAACTCAATAATAAAGGGATTCTTTGCACCTGATGTCCCCCCTCAAAAAGCTTTAAGATCACAATTCGAAAGATTAGGTCAAGAAAAATGTTGGGAACTTTTAAAAATTTGTGATCCTATCTTAAGAAAAAAAATTAATTATTCTGATCAAGTCAGAACAATAAGAGCTTTGGAAGTCTTTTATGTAACAGGTAAACCAATGTCATCTCAAAAATTACAGAACCCTCCTCCATGGAAAATATTAGAATTAGGTCTAGATAGAGAAGATTTAAAAGAACGGATTTTCAAAAGAACAAAAAATATGTTTGAATTTGGAATCATTGATGAGACTGAGAATATTATGACTCAATATGGAACAAATCTACCTTTGTTAGAAACGATTGGATATAAGGAAGCCAAAGATGTAATAAATGAAAATTTAAAAATTGAAGAAGCTATTGAACTAACAACAACAAAAACAATCCAATTTGCTAAGAGACAGAAAACATGGTTTCGTAATAAGAACAATCCAATTTGGCTTAATAACAAAAACCTACTAAAAGATGCAATAATCAATATAAAGTATGCTTTACGCTAACTTTATAAAGTAAGTAGATCTTTTTATCATCAAAACAATCATTTAAAGAAACTGAATGCCACCACGTCCACGCTTTGATCGCCGGGCTCCTGTCAGAGAGCTCCCAAATATTAACGAAAGAATAAAATACCCTCAATTAAGAGTTGTTGATTCGGATGGGCAGCAACTAGGAGTTATTGATAGAATAAAAGCTCTAGAAATTGCTGATCAAAGGGATCTTGACCTAGTTTTAGTAAGCGAGAAGGCTAATCCACCTGTTTGTAGGATTATGGATTATGGAAAATATAAATTTGAGCAAGAAAAAAAAGCAAAAGAAACAAAGAAAAAATCTCACCAAACTGAAGTTAAAGAAGTAAAAATGAGATATAAGATTGATAAGCATGATTATGACGTAAGGATAGGTCAAGCTGTTAGATTTTTAAAATCAGGCGATAAAGTTAAATGCACAGTTTTTTTTAGAGGTAGAGAAATTCAGCACTCAAATTTAGCAGAAACACTCCTTTTAAAAATGGCCAATGATTTAGAAGAACAGTCAGAAGTTCAACAAAGGCCGAAAAGGGAAGGTAGAAATATGATTATGTTTTTAAGTCCCAGAAAAACACCTTTAATAAAAAAAGAAGAAGGGTAAACTAAGGCAATTTAATAATATGAAATTCATTCAAAATTTTTGACTGATGTTAAAGTACCACTAATGCACATACAAGAAATTAATTAGGTTTTTTCTAAAGTGAAATTTCATATTCAACAAGAAATTGATATTCCGGCTTCTACACAGTTATATAATCAAATTTGTTTTGCGATTGCAGCTAGATATTATCCTCCAGGTCATCGCTTACCAAGCACAAGACAATTAGCGATGCGAACAGGATTGCATCGCAATACTATAAGTAAAGTTTATAGACAACTCGAGACGGACGGAGTTGTAGAAGCGATAGCAGGATCAGGGATTTATGTGAGAGATAATCTTAAAAAAGAAGATTTTAAAAAATCTTTTAGTTCAAAAAAAAATATCAATACAACTCCTGATATAGAGACAAAAAAAGCAATAGATCAATTAATCAAACTTGGATGCACTCTTCAAGAAACTAGAAATCTTTTGACTAATGAAATTGATTGGCGTATTAAATGTGGATCAAGAATAATAGTTAGTACTCCTCGGGAAGATATAGGTGCTTCTATGTTAATTGCAGAAGACCTCTCTCCTAAAATAAACGTCCCAGTAGAGGTTGTCCCTATGGAAGAATTGGAAAAAGTTCTTTGCAACTCCAATAATGGAACAATTGTCACAAGTAGATATTTTTTACAACCATTAGAAAAATTAGCAAAAAAATATAGAGTTAGAGCTGTTGCAGTTGATTTGAGCGACTTTCAGACAGAATTAAATATTATAAAAGAATTTAAACCTGGGAGTTGTTTAGGTATTGTAAGCATCAGTCCTGGTCTGTTAAGAGCCGCAGAAATTATTATACATAGCATGATAGGAAGTGATATTATCTTAATGACTACCATCTCTGATAACAGTAGTAGATTACTAGCCCTTTTAAAAGCTTCCAATCATATAATATGCGATGGACCGAGTTTGTCCGTTATTGAAAATACCTTATCAAAAAACCGTTCTCAGTTGTTGAGAATACCACAAATTATATGTGCAAAAAATTATTTAAGCATCAAAACTATTAATCATTTAAAAACAGAGATAGGAGTTATCAGTTAAGTCATCATGCTAAAAACTTTCAAGTCAGATATTGAGATAATAAGAGAGAGAGATCCTGCAGCAAGAGGAATTTTTGAAATTTTTCTTTGCTATCCTGGTTTTCAATCAATTATAATTCATAGGTTTACCCATAAATTATGGCTAATAAAATTACCTTTAATCCCGAGATTATTAAGTCATTTAAATAGATTATTCACAGGAATAGAAATACATCCAGGTGCCAAAATCGGGAAAAAGGTATTTATAGATCATGGTATGGGTGTTGTAATCGGCGAAACAGCTGAAATTGGTAATAACTGCTTACTTTATCAAGGAGTAACATTAGGAGGTACCGGTAAAAGTCATGGCAAAAGACATCCAACATTAATGGAGAATGTTGTTGTAGGAGCAGGGGCAAAAGTTCTAGGTTCGATCATAATTGGGCCAAATACTAGAATTGGCGCAGGATCAGTCGTTGTACGTAATGTAGAAGAAAATAGTACTGTTGTTGGTATACCAGGTAGAGTGGTACATCAAAGTGGTGTTAAAGTTAATCCTCTTGCACACTCTGCGTTGCCAGATGCTGAAGCTAATGTAATTAAAAATTTAATGGACAGAATAGATCAGCTTGAAAACCAAATTCTTAAATTACAAAAAACCCTTCAAAATTTGGTTAATTCAGAATCTATTGATATTTCTAAAGTTGGCAATGCACAAAATCTAAAAGACAAGGAAATAATAGAATTCTTAGGAGATGATTAAATTCGTATTAATTATTTGTTTTTTTCTCACTTTTAGGTTGAAACATAAACATTGAATAAATAACATTTCTTCTCATATTAGTCATCATTTCAAGAAACATATCATAACCTTCATTTTTATATTCAATCAAGGGGTCCTTTTGACCATAACCTCTCAATCCTACTGATTCTCTTAAAGAATCCATGGATTGAAGATGTTCTCTCCATAAATTATCAATTTGTTGAAGAATAAAAAACCTTTCAGCTTCCCTCATTAAACCTGGACGAAATTGCTCTATTTGAGTCTCCTTCAAATCATATGCAATACGTAATTGCTCTTGAAGATAATTTTTTAATTCTTCAAGAGATAACACACTAACATCTGTTGATTTAAGATCATTTAATAAGTAAATAAATTCTTTTACTTTAGAAATCAATTGATCAATATCCCATTCTTCTGGAGGTAAATCAGGATTGATATAAGCGTCTACAATCTCTTCCATAGTTCTTTCTCCATACCCTATGACTTGTTTCTTCAAATCATTCCCTTTCAGAACTCTTAATCTCTCATTATAAACTGCTTTTCTTTGATTATTCATTACCTCATCATATTCAAAAACTTGTTTTCTGATGTCGTAATAATAAGTCTCAACTTTCTTCTGAGCACTTTCTAAGGATCTAGTAAGCATTCCTGACTCAATAGGCATATCTTCATCTACCCTAAAAGCGTTCATTAAGTTTGCTACTCTATCTCCTCCAAATATCCTCAATAAATTATCTTCCAGAGATAAAAAGAATCTGGTACTTCCAAGATCTCCTTGTCTACCTGCTCTTCCTCTAAGTTGATTATCAACTCTTCTTGACTCATGCCTTTCAGTTCCAATGACATGAAGACCTCCAGCATTTCTAACATTTTCTTCTTCATGAGTTAATACCTTCTCATATTCATTTTTTACCTCTGATAAAGATTTTCTCAAAGATTGTATTAGTTTATCTTCAGTTGGAGCTTTTTCAGCAGCATTAGCAATTTTATCTTCTAATTCAAGAATAGATAAGCTTCTTTCTCCCCAATTCTTTACAAGTTCATTAGATAATAAAGATAGTTTTCTTGTAATATCTTCGCTTAACTGACATGGGAAAAGACTATCTACACTACTTTTGGTATTCTTATTTGAAACTGAGACAACCTTTGAAGAAAAACCACCACCAGCTTTTGTATTTCTTTGTTGAGGTATTGGCGGCTTGTGCTCATTATCTGGCTTAACCAATAAGGGCATTAAAGTCTCTTTTAATTTTAACCTTGCCATATAGTCGCTATTACCACCAAGAATAATATCAGTACCTCTTCCGGCCATATTTGTTGCAATAGTGACAGCACCTGATCTTCCAGCCTGAGCTACTATTTCCGCCTCTCGTTCTACATTCTCTGGTTTTGCATTTAGTAAATTATGTGGAATTTGCTGCTCGAAAAGAAGCGTACTTAATAACTCACTTTTTTCGACACTTGTTGTACCTACTAAAACAGGTCTGCCATTCCTATGTATTTCTGCTGTCTCATTAGCGACAGCTTTCCATTTTCCGAGTTCTGTCTTAAAAACTTGATCAGCCAAATCTTGTCTCTTTCGTATCTGGTTAGTTGGAACAACTGTTGACTGTAATTTATAAGTTTTTTCAAATTCCACCTCTTCCGTCTTAGCAGTTCCTGTCATACCAGCCAATCCCGGATATAAAAGGAAAAAATTCTGATACGTTATGGATGCTAATGTTTGGGTCTCAGGCTGAACTTTAAGACCTTCTTTTGCTTCGATTGCTTGATGTTGTCCATCACTCCATCTTCTTCCAGGCATAACCCTTCCTGTAAATTCATCAACTATTACTGCTTCATCTTTTTTAATAATGTAATTTACATCTTTGACGAATAATTCTTTAGCTTTTAAAGCATTAGTGATGTAATGGGCCCACGGGTCTTTTGGATCATATAAATCATTTACTTTCAAGTACTCTTCACATTTGGCAAATCCTTGATCAGTTAATATGCAACTACGTTGTTTTTCGTCAACTTCATAATCACCCTCTGGATCAATACCATCCTTACTTAACTCCTTTGCTTTAATAAGAGACAATGATAATTCTGCGGCTTTTTGATATTTTTCTTGTGGCCTTTCAATTTGACCAGAAATTATTAGAGGAGTTCTTGCTTCATCAATTAAAATTGAATCTACTTCATCTATAACACAATAATTGAATTTTCTTTGTACTACTTCTTCGATTTCAGTAGCCATATTATCTCTCAAATAATCAAAGCCTAATTCAGAATTAGTGGCATAAGTAATATCACATGCATAGTTTTTTTTCCTTTCAGAGGGACTCATATCTTGCTGAATTAGACCAACTGATAAGCCCAAAAAACGATGAACTTGTCCCATCCATTCAGCATCTCTACGAGCTAAGTAATCATTTACAGTAACAACGTGTACACCTTTGCCAGTTAAAGCATTTAGATAGCAAGGCAGCGTTGCAACGAGAGTTTTACCTTCTCCAGTTTTCATCTCCGCAATTTGACCTTCATGGAGAACCATTCCACCAATTAACTGGACATCAAAATGACGCATTTCTAAAACTCTTTTACTTGCTTCTCTTACAATTGCAAAAGCTTTTGGTAATATTTCTTCTAAAAGTTCCTTTTGTTTTTTAATATTTGACTCTAAGGAAATTTTTGATTTAAGTTTATCAGTCTCATTACGTAATTCATCATCAGCTAATATAGATACTTCTTCTTCTAATAAGTTTATTTCTTCAACTATTGGTTGATATCGCTTTAACTTTCGTGTATTCGGGTCTCCCAACAAAAGTTTGAGCATAATTGTTTTTCCTCTAAAAATTTATCCTATTACAATCATTATAAATTAGTGCGATACAACTAAATGGGTAAATTGTATATCTCTTTATTTTTTTAAAAGTTATCGATTAAGGTATTAAATCTAAGTTAACAAAGAAGTTATTACATTTCTGTCAAAATCCTAAGATTTCCAAACTTATGAAACCAGTATTTTTAATTAAACATTCACAAGGTGCTCTTGGATTAAGATTATTTGGATTAGGTCCTAATCTCAAACCCACGAAAGGATTATTTAAACTTCAGAAATTTCTACATCGTAATGCCTTTTGGGCTAAGAATAGAAAAATTAAAGACCTGAAAAAATGTCTTGCTAATAGTGATGTTATTGTAAGTATTTGGTCTAATAATGAACCAGTTGGTTTTGGGAGAGCCTTATCAGATGGTATTTATAGAAGCGTTTTGTGGGATATAGTAATTGATCAAGATCATCAAGGGAAGGGTTACGGCAAAATGATTGTGAAAAATCTTTTAGAATCAAAGAGAATAAAACATACTAAGAAAATATATTTGATGACTACGAACAAAAAAATGTTTTATTCGCAAGTTGATTTCAAAGAAGTTACTTCACAAAATCTGTTAGTACACGAAATATAATTATTTCTTAAATAAAAAATATTTCGAACCTAAATAGTTATTTAAGGCTCCAATAAATGCTCCTATCAACCAAGCAATCTTATAATTATCAATAAATCGACTTAAAAAAATAATCACTAAAGACATTTCTAAACCTCCTAAAAAATAAATTAAACAAAAAATAAAAAAAGATTTAATTATTTTTTTTTGTGAAATATCTCTAAAAACCCAAATCTTTGCAAAAACAAATGATGATAAAAGTCCCGTCGAGTAGCCAAATAAGGAAGCAAATATTATGTTTCTAAAAATTAAATAAAATGAATTAAATACTATAAAATTTATAAATGTTGCAATTGAACCTGAGATAAAAAATCTTAATATTTGATATTTATTTGCTTGAAAATTATTATTCAAAATTTTAAATATTATACTAATGTCTTATATCTCTAAGATATAAATCTTGCATAAATCCACCTTATCAAGGGACCCAAAATAGGAACAGGCCCAAAGGTAGGACCACAAAAATCAAAATAATCTCTGTGTTCTTGAATTAAGCCATTCTCAGAAAATATCAAACGTGTCGTGCCGGGATATATAAATTCTTTACCCATAATTTTTAAACCCAAAGTCCATTCTACAAATCCAAAGTTGTCACTGATTGAGATTGCATGAGTTTCCAAATAGACATCATCGCATCTTTTAACCAGCTTTTTTTGGGCCTCTACGTAAGAATCTAATCCTTTCGTTTCCTGTGTTGGATCAATAAAGGTAACATTCTCATTGTAAAACTCTGCCCACTTTGCTTTTGTTGGTGCATCTTCCCCATAGGATTTAGTAAATAATCCTTTTAAATCCTCAATAGAAATAGTAAGTGGCATTTAAAAATTTATATTTATCTATTAATTATATTTCAAATTTTGTATTTAAAAAAAAGAAATAATTCAGATAATCTGATTTAGCAAAATAATAGCTAACCAATTAAACAGTTTAATAAGCGGATGAAGAGATTCGAACTCTCGACATTCTCCTTGGCAAGGAGATGCTCTACCACTGAGCTACATCCGCATCACTAATTTATTTTATCTTAAAAAAGGAATGAAATGAACAAAACCTTACTTTTTTTGAAACTAATTTAAATTTTTGATTAAAGAACCCATCTCAATTGCTTGTAAAGCATAGTTCCAACCAAGGTTGTTTTTTATCCCAGCTCTTTCTAAAGCCTGTTGCATACTATCAGTAGTTAAAACACCAAAAATAATTGGCACATTATTTTCATATGAAGCTTGTGAAATTCCCTTACTAGCCTCAGAGATAACCACATCATAATGTGATGTTTCTCCACGAATAACAGCCCCAAGAGCAATTACAACGTCATAATTAGATTTTTTCAAGAGTGTTTTAGCTGCTATTGGCAGTTCAAATGATCCAGGGACCCAAACGATATCAAGTTCTTTACTTGTTTCTGAAGTATCTAAACCATGCCTCTTAAGACAATCAAGACACCCAGATAATATTTTATTAGTAATTAAATCATTAAATCTTGCTACAACTATTCCTACTTTTAAAGTAGAAGCATTGGTAAAAGATCCCTCAAAAATAGTCATTAAATTTTTTTCTTATATATCTACACTCTCATGAAAAGGTACTAAGTTCAAACTAAGGATGAAACAATCCCAGTAGCAAAAACTAAAACAAGCCAAACTGCAGCTATAGAATATATTTTTCTTTTACTTTCTTTCTGTCCTTCTTCAGTAGAGGGTTGAGTTACATATAAAACGGGAACTCCTACTACTGCGATAAGAGAAGCAAATAAAAGAGCATTTACGAAGAAAAAATTAACTGCCTGCATGATTCAAACTAATTTTTAAATTATTATAGATACTATGATCTCATGAAAATGAATATTTTTGGAGAAAATTTACATACGTTTAGTCAGTTTTAAAATGCAAAACTAAAATTAGTTCCTAATATCTATTTAGAAATAATAAAAAGATGCAAGAAGATACAATAATTCAGAAAGATTTATTTGTAATTAGTCATGAACTCAAACACCCAAACAACTCAAGTCAAATTCCTGAAGATTTATCTACTGAAGAATTAAAAAAAGAGTCAAAAAAAAGGCCGAGGCAAAGAAAAAATTCTACAAATTTTATAAACAATTTCAAGAATCATTCAAATACAGAAAGAAAGCATGATTGCATTAATGAAAAATCTTACAGTTATAAAACAGTTGAAAAACTTAAATTAACTCCAGTTCTCAAACATTATGTGAAATTAAAAGAAGAAAACAGCAATAGATTGTTGTTATATAGGTTAGGTGACTTTTTTGAATGTTTTTTTGAAGATGCTGTATTTATATCAAATTTATTAGAAATAACGTTAACCAGCAAAGATGCTGGCAAAGAAATTGGCAAAATCCCTATGGCAGGAGTCCCTCATCATGCAATGGAGAGATACTGCGCCGAGTTAATTAAAAAGAATCATTCAGTTGTTATATGTGATCAGTTAGAAAAAAGTACTGGTAATTATGGAACACCACTAAAAAGAGGAATAACAAGAATTATCACTCCAGGAACTGTCATTGAAGAAGGTATGTTGGTTGCGAAAAAAAATAATTGGATAACAGCAATCCACTTATCAGAAAACATTTCAGAAGATTTATATGAATGGGGTATTTCAAGAGCAGATGTGAGTACAGGAGAATTATTTACAATGGAGGGGAGATCACTCTCGAAATTATTCGATGAAATTATTAAATTAGATACATCAGAAATCATCATAGGAAGCAATAAAGAGAAAAAGTTATTAGAAAACCAAAATCAACAAATTACATATACTGTCACCCAAGAAACTTTTTTCAGTATTAATGAAGCATGTTCAACTATAAAAAACTATTTCCAAATTCTTAGTTTAGAGGGCCTAGGACTCAAGAATTTAAATAATGCGACTAAAGCACTTGGTGGGTTACTAAATTATTTAGAAAAAATCAATCCTTCAAATTTAGAGAACGATTCTTCATTAAAAATTTCTTTAGATTTCCCACAAATACAATTTCCAAAAGATCATTTAATTATTGATTATCAAACTCAAAAAAATTTAGAAATAAAAAATACACAAAGAGATAATAATTATGCTGGTTCACTTCTGTGGAGTATTGATAGAACATATACCTGTATGGGTGCAAGATGTTTAAGAAGATGGATAGACTCTCCATTATTAAATTTTGATGAAATTTATAAAAGACAAAATATTATTTCAAACTTTTTTGAGTCTAAAAATTTACGGACAGATACCCAAAATATACTTAGAGCAATGGGCGATTTAGAGAGGCTTTCAGGGAGAGCGTGTGCGGGGCATGCCAGTCCAAGAGATTTAATTGCAATCTCAGAGGGGTTAAAAAAATTACCCAGATTAAAGTCAATTGTTGAATTATTTAAGTATGAAATTCCATCCTGGACGGATCAATTAAAAAATATTGATAATGAGCTTTTAGAGTTAGCAGATCTAATAAGCTTCAAGCTAGTAGAAAATCCACCTTTAAATACTAGTGAAGGAGGCATTATCCATGATGGGGTTGATAATGTGTTAGATGGCTTACGTAACTTAATAGACGACTACTCAGATTGGTTGAATCAAGAAGAATTAAAAGAAAGAAAAATTAGTAAAATATCAAATTTAAAAATTCAATTCCATAAAAACTTTGGTTATTACATATCAATTAATAAATCTAAAGTTAATTTAGCACCTGCACATTGGATTAAAAGGCAAACTCTTACTAATGAGGAAAGATATGTAACCACAGAAATCAAGAATAGAGAAAGTAAAATATTTCAAGTCAAAAATCGCGCGGCTGCTAAAGAATATGAATTATTTTGCGAGGTAAGAAATCTTGTATCTTCCAAAACAAAAAGAATTAGATCCATAGCAAAAGCGATTGCCTGTTTAGATGCTTTACTCGGTTTAGCAATTACATCATTAGAAAATAATTTTATAAAACCTACTATTTCACCCATTACTAATTCAACAGACCAACAAAGCACAAAGATTATTGGAGGAAGGAATCCTATCGTTGAACAACTATTAACTAATAGACAATTTATATCTAATGATATTTTGTTTAATAATAAGCAAAAATTAATAATATTAACGGGTCCAAATGCAAGTGGAAAGAGTTGCTTTATTAGACAAATAGGATTAATACAAATTCTAGCTCAGATTGGAAGCTTCGTCCCTGCAAGCAAAGCCGATATTCAAATTGTAGATCGAATATTTACAAGAATTGGAGCGGTAGATGATCAATCAACTGGACAATCGACATTCATGGTAGAAATGTCAGAGACAGCATCAATACTAAATCAAGCGACATCAAACTCTCTTGTCTTACTTGATGAGATAGGAAGAGGGACATCTACTTTTGATGGGCTATCCATAGCATGGTCAGTGAGTGAATATCTTGCAAAAAAAATTGTATGTAACACAATCTTTGCTACTCATTATCATGAACTAAATTATCTTAAAAATACAAATACAAACGTAGAAAATTTTCAAGTATTAGTAAAACAGAAAAAAGATCAACTATTTTTTTGTCATAAAATTGAAAAAGGTGGTGCGAACAAAAGTTATGGTATTGAAGCCGCTAAGTTAGCCGGGGTTCCTAAAGAAGTCATTAATAAGGCTAGATTAGTTTTAGATTATTTAGAAAAAAATAATCAGTTGAATTCTCAAATAAAAATTAAATAAAAATTAAATAAAAATTTTCAAACAAATTATAAAAAAATTATTTTAAATAGTTTCTCTTAACAAGGCATTAACAGCTGCTGCGGCCATTGCAGCCCCTCCTCTCGTAGAGTTCATAACAATTCTAGGATAATTAGTGTTGAGTAATTTATTTTTACTTTGCTTAACACCAATAAAACCTACAGGCATCCCAATAATTAAACTAGGAATCTGTTGTGAATTTTTTATAATCTCTAATAAATTGATTAATGCGGTTGGAGAACTTCCAATAACAATAATTGGCGATTGACTTCCTGAATTTTTAGCAGATAATTCAATCCAACCTTTTTCTATCCCATAAGCAGTTTTAGTCAACCCTGATAAATCTCTATCATTAAACCATTGTTTCGCCGAAACAACTGAGTTTCCGTTTGTATTTTTTGCCATTGATTTAATAGCTGCTGCTGCCATATCAGTATCAGTCAATATTGGTGCTCCAGCTTTAAGAGATTTAACAGCTTTTTCACACGCTCCTTCACTAAATTCCAAAAGTTTCTGAATATTAAAATCACCTGAAGTATGCACTAATCTTTCTAAAACTTTATTTTCCAAGTAATTAAAATTATTTTCAATCAAATTAGATTTAATAAACCTAATACTTTCTAAAAAAATAGGATGATCTTTTATCATTAAAATTTAATTTCTTTTATCTTAAAGAAAGCATAATTATAATAAGCCTCTTTTTTGCAAATATGCCAATACAAATAATATGGGGAAATGATTTAAATGCAAGTAATAAGTTTATAAAAAAAATAATTGATGAAAAAGTATCTAAAACATGGGGAGAGATAAATATTAGTTACTTAAATGGTGATGATGATAATCAAATAAAACAAGCATTTGATGAAATACTAACTCCTCCTTTGGGAGATGGATCACGAGTAATTGTATTAAAAAATAACCCAATATTCACCAATAAAAATGAGGAAATAAGAATCAAATTTGAAAAAATTTATCAGAATATTCCAAGTAATACTTACTTTCTATTACAAAATACAAAAAAACCAGATTCAAGACTTAAGAGTACGAAATTTATTCAAAATTTAATAAAAAAAGATTTAGTAATTGAAACGTCATTTTCTTTGCCCGATATCTGGGATTTTGAAGGCCAGAAAAGATACTTAGAATGCACAGCAAATTCGATGAATATACACCTAGGTAAAGGGACCGCTGATTTAATCATTAATTCAGTGGGAAATGATAGTTTTAACTTAGTTAGCGAATTATCTAAGGCAAAGATATATCTATCTGCAATAAATAATAATGAAAACAAAGAACTTATTCTAGAAAGTGATGATGTAAAAAAAATATTCAATGATCAACAGTCAAATATCTTTAAAATAATCGATCATCTATTACACAATAGTATTAGTGAGGGTCTTATAGAAATCCATTATTTATTAAAAAAAGGAGAACCTGCTTTAAGGCTCAATGCGGGATTAATAAGTCAAATCAGAATGCATACCATAGTAAAATTACTTTATAAATCTGGTGAGCAAGATTTATCAAAAATATGCAAACTTGCAAATATATCTAACCCAAAAAGAATTTTTTTTATCCGTAAAAAAGTAAACAATATATCCTCAGATTTCTTAATTAAATTGATGAGTAATTTACTAGATATTGAATCTTCACTAAAAAAAGGCAATAATCCTATTAATGTATTTACGGAAAATCTCGTTAACTTAAGTTAATCAAATATTAAGTTTAATAATTTATATTATGATTTAATTATGGCTTTATTAATCAAAAAATTTGGCGGCACATCGGTTGAAGATATCACAAAAATTAAGGCGATTGCCCAAAGTATTATTCAAAGTAAAGAAGCTGGAAATGATATCGTCGTAGTTGTATCTGCAATGGGTCATTCTACAGATCATTTAAATAAGTTAGCAGAATCAATCAGCAAAAATCCCAATAGCCGAGAATTAGATATGCTCCTCTCTACAGGGGAGCAAGTAACTATGGCACTTCTATCAATGTCATTAAATGAATATGGGATTCCTGCAATATCTTTGACAGGTAGCCAAGTAGGAATTGTTACTGAATCAATTCATGGAAAAGCAAGAATTTTAGATATCAAAACAGAACGAATACAAAACTATATTAATCAAGGTTATGTAGTAGTAGTTGCAGGGTTTCAAGGCTCAACGCTTAGTCATACTGGATCAATGGAAATCACAACTTTGGGAAGAGGGGGTTCGGATACTTCAGCAGTAGCACTATCCACAGCATTAGGTGCAGAAACATGCGAGATCTATACAGATGTTCCTGGAGTTCTTACCACTGATCCAAGAATTGTACCTAGCGCAAAATTGTTAGATATCATTAGTTGTGAAGAGATGCTAGAACTTGCGAGTGTTGGGGCTTCAGTACTTCATCCAAGAGCTGTAGAAATTGCTCGCAATTATGGAATTAAATTATATGTGAAATCGAGTCAAACCCTCTCAAATGGCACTCTTCTTCATAGCAAAATCAAACCATTAGCTTTAAAAAGAGGAGGGTTAGAATTAACAAAGACTGTTAATAATCTTGAAGTATTAGAAAAGCAAACCGTATTTAGTATTTCCAAACTACCTGACAGACCTGGAATTGCAGCTCAAATATTTGAAACCTTGTCTGAAGCGAGCATTAATGTTGATTTAATAATCCAAGCTACACATGATGGGAAGAGTAATGATATTGCATTTACAGTTAATGATTTTGAATTAACCAAAACAATTGATCAATGTAAATTAATAACAAATCAATTAGGTGGCGAATATGATTTCAAAACAAATATGACTAAATTAAGTATTCAAGGAGCTGGAATAATGGGGAGACCAAGTGTATCTGCTGATTTATTTGATACTTTATCCCAAGCAAACATAAATGTAAGATTAATAGCTACCAGCGAAATCAAAGTCAGCTGCGTAATTAATATTGACAATATTCCAAAAGCTATTAGATTTGTCAGTGAAAAATTTAAATTATCTGATAAACAAATATTTATTAATCCAATAATTGAGAGAGAAGATCAGCCTGAGGTAAGAGGAATTGCATTAGATAAAAATCAAGTTCAAGTAAGCATTCGTAACCTACCAGATAAACCTGGGGTGGCAGCTTCAATATGTTTAGCTCTCGCAGAGAGTAATTTAATTTTTGATACTATTGTGCAATCTGAAAGATTAACATCTTTTAAAACCAAAGACATTAGTTTCACCATGAGCAAGCAAGATAGAGAAAGAGCTAATACAATTTTCCAATCTTTAACAAAAAAATTGGCAGGATCATTCATCGAAGATGGACCAGCGATAGCTAAGGTAAGCACAGTTGGAGCTGGAATGGCATTTAAGGTTGGAACAGCTGGGAAAATTTTTAGAGCACTTGCTAATAAAAATATTAATATTGAAATGATTGCTACAAGTGAAATAAGAACTTCTTGTATCGTCTTAGAAAAAGACTGCAACCAGGCAGTAAATGCCATTCACTCTTATTTCGAATTAGATAAATAATTAATTAATTTAATTAACTATTTCTAGATAATTTTTGCCTGAGTTTCTTAATTCTATCTCTAAGATTTGCTGCCTCTTCAAAATCTAATTCTTTTGCTGCCTCTTTCATTTTATTTTCTAATTTGTCAATTAAGCTCGGCATTTCATCCAGTAGACATTGATTATCTTTAGCATTTAAAATTTCGTCTGTTTTATTACTAACAATTTTTATCATATCTTTAGAGAATCCTCCAGTATCTAATTTTCTTGAAAGCTCTAAAAAAGATAATATAGAATTTTCTATTTTCTTACCTGCAGGTTTTGGAGTAATACCATTAATCTGATTATATTTTTTTTGGATAGTCCTTCTTCTATCAGTTTCAGATATCGCTCTTTTCATTGATTGGGTAAAGTTATCTGCATACAGCAAAGCAACTCCCTCAACATGTCTTGCAGCTCTTCCAATAGTTTGAATTAGGGAGCGCTCTGCTCTCAAAAAGCCCTCTTTATCTGCATCTAAGATAGCCACTAAAGAAACTTCAGGCAGATCAAGTCCTTCCCTTAGCAAATTCACTCCTACTAGTACATCATATTCACCCAATCTAAGATCTTGAATTATCTCTATCCTTTCAATTGAATGAATTTCAGAATGCAAATATCTTACTCTGACTTTATTATCCGACAAAAAATCTGTAAGATCTTCTGCCATCCTTTTAGTGAGAGTAGTTACAAGTACTCTTTGCTTCTTTTTAGCTCTTACTCTTATTTCTGACAAAAGATCATCTATTTGTCCATCACTAGGCCTTACATCAATGATGGGGTCTAAAACACCCGTCGGTCTAATAACTTGTTCAATAAACTTACCCTCGCATTGATCCAATTCCCATTGACCAGGCGTGGCACTAATAAACAATGTCTGTCTGGATTTTTCCCAAAATTCTTCACACTTTAAAGGTCTATTATCTGCAGCACTCGGCAACCTAAAACCATGATCTATTAATACCTTTTTTCTGGCTTGATCTCCGTTATACATTGCATGTAATTGCGGGCATGTTACGTGACTTTCATCAACTACTAATAACCAATCTTTAGGGAAATAATCTATTAAACATTCGGGAGGAGTTCCCTCCTCTCTACCAGCCAAATGGCGGGCATAATTTTCAACGCCATTACAGTATCCAACTTCTCTAAGCATTTCCAAATCATATTTTGTGCGTTGTTCTAAACGCTGCGCCTCCAGCAACTTTCCTTCATACGCAAATTTATCGAGTTGTTCTTTTAATTCACATCTAATAGCCCTAATTGCAGCTTCTAGTCTCTCTTTTGGAGTGACAAAATGCTTGGCTGGATAAACACTCACTTGATCAAGACTCTCAAGAATCTCTCCAGTTAATGGATCAACAAATCTAATAGCCTCAATCTCATCTCCAAATAATTCAATTCTTATCAATCTATCCTCATAAGCTGGCCCAATTTCTAATACATCTCCCTTAATTCTAAATCTGCCTCTAGTAATATCTACGTCGTTCCTTGTATATTGATTATCCACAAGTGCTCTTAGAGAAGAACGTAAATTTATAGATTCACCAACAGCAAATTTAACAGCAGCTTTTAAATATTCACTTGGTATTCCTAGACCATAAATGCAACTAATTGATGCAACCACAATTACATCTTTCCTCTCAAATAATGATCTTGTAGCCGAATGCCGAAGCATATCAATTTCTTCATTAATTGAAGCAGTTTTTGCTATGTATGTATCACTTACTGGAACATAAGCTTCAGGTTGATAATAATCATAGTAAGAAATGAAATATTCAACGGCATTTTTAGGGAAAAATTGCCTTAATTCATTACATAATTGAGCTGCTAAAGTTTTATTATGAGCGAGAATAAGTGCTGGTCTTCCAGTCTGCTCGATTACATTTGCAATAGTGAAAGTTTTCCCGGTTCCAGTTGCCCCCAAAAGAGTTTGAAACTCTTTACCACTATTAACACCTTGCACTAACTTTTTAATAGCTTTAGGTTGATCACCATTTGGTTCATATGGTGCTTGAAGCTTATAGTTATTCATTCAGCTAATAGCTTGATATTTCTCTATATTAGGAAATTTTTTCTTTAATCATTGAATTTGTCAAGGATTCTTTTAGGCCTCTAACAACAGCTATCATAGATAATAAATCCTCTAATTTATTAACTACAGAACCAACTCCAACAGCAGAAGCTCCGCATGATACTGCCAAAGGACATGTTACCTCGCTTAAGCCTGAAGCACTCATAATTGGAATATTAATAGACTGTTTCTCAAATTCATTAAATATTGCATAAGTAGCGGCCAATGTAGGAACTGACTTTTCTAACAATCCTTGAATTCCTGAACTATGTGGATTAGCATTTTTCCCTCCTTCAGTTTGAATAATATCAGCACCTTCAAAAACTAATTTTATTGCAAGATCAACTTGCTTATCAATAGGCAAAGTATGAGGAACTGTAACTGATAGAGGAATATTAGGTAAAAAATCTTTAGTTTCTTTTGTAAGATTTAAAATTTTCTCCTCCGAAAAAGTAATACCCTGATCATAAAAAGTATCGTAATTACCTATTTCTATTAAGGAAGCTCCTGCATTTACTGAATTTATAAATAATTTAGGCTCTACTGAACTTACGCAAATTGGTAATGATGATATCTCAATCGCAGATTCAACTAATTCTGGTTTACAAGCAATGTCAATTAAATCAGCTCCGCCAATAGAAGCTGCTTCTGAAATTTTCTTAACAGATTGGGGCTCAAAATTACTTAATCCTGAAATAACTTTGAGTAAAGATTTACTGCTAAGCTCTTCTTGAATTTTTTGTGGCAAAAGATTAATCAGACTCATAGACTTGATGAATTTATTACCTGATTGTGACATTGTTTTATTAAAACAGTGAATTTTTTAAAAAATATTATCTGAGTTAAACAATATGTCTAATAAAAATTCATTACAACAAAATTGGACATCATGGCACCATATCCTGCACAAGGAGATTTTAAGCAATAAAACATTAATTCCAAATGGAGCAAATCTATTAATCGCAGTTTCCGGAGGACAAGACTCAATGGCTTTATTGAACCTAATCAACGATATGCAGAAGCAACATAATTGGGTTCTGAGTGTTTGGCATGGAGATCATCAATGGCATGAAAAATCTGAAAAATATGCACTTGAATTGAAAAGTTACTGTAATAAAAAAAATATTTCATTTTTTTTGGATCGAGCTAATAAAGAAACTATTGCTTCTGAGGAAAAAGCACGAGATTGGAGATATAAGAAATTAAGTGAAAGAGCAAATCAATTATTTATTGAGAACCAAAAAGGAATTGATATTTACTTATTAACTGGACATACAAACACAGATAATGCGGAAACGTTTTTATTAAATTTAGCTAGAGGAAGCAATTATGCAGGACTAAGCTATATCGCAAGAAAAAGATTACTTGAACATCACATTTATTTAATAAGACCATTATTAACTTTCAGCAGAGAAGATACCAAAAATTTTTGCCAGCTTCAAGAAATTCCTATTTGGGAAGACCCGACTAATCACGATCTAACAATTAAAAGGAATTTAGTTAGGAGAAAAATTATTCCTATTTTAGAAACTATGTATCCTGGTTGTTCCAAGAGGATAAATAGTTTTGCAGAAAAAATGAGCAATTATAAGAATGAGCAAAATGACCTCGGTAAGCTTGCCTACCTTTCTTGTGAAGATGCAATTGGTGTAAAGAGAAAATTATTAAATAGTTTATGCATTGAAGCAAGATGTACTATTTTAAATACTTTTCTAAAGAAGAATTGTACAAAACAATTAAGCTCAAAAAATTTAACTCATTTAGCTTCTTCGATTTTTGAGAAAGATAGAGGCAAAATAGATTTACCAGATGGATTTGAGATTATTTGGAATAAGGACTATATAAATCTAAAAAAAAGCTAGTTTGATACTGTGGATCTCCTTCTTCTAGTCCTACCTGCAGGTGCCTCCTCTGTCTTAGCTACTGGAGTCTTAACAGAATCTTTTACAGATTGATTATTCTTTACTTGATTTGTATTTCTAGCAGATGGATTATTTTTATAATTATTTTGATTGCGGTTAATATTTTGATTGTTAACATTTGGATAATGTTTATTTCTTGGATGCTGATTTTGCTCATTAACTATTTGAGGTTTATAAGCTCGGGTTCCGCTTGGTGCAGGTTGAGCTAAGCACAAAATTAATGGCTCTACTTGTAATTCTCTTCGCATTCTTCTAGTTAAACCATTTTCAATCTCTCTTTGGACCCCAATCCAATCAACTTCAAAACTATTGGGACTGGTTTGTCTTGATAATTGTTTCCAGCGGTTTTCCAGTACCCAATTTATCTCCCTTTCGGTCCACATTGACATTTTCCTTGGATCAGCTGATATTACTACGCCTCTCAAACTTACTCTTGGTGGAGCTACCATATTACCATCTGTGCTTATAGGGGCTAAAACAGTAACTATTCCATCATCTGCTAACTGCTGTCTCTCTTTTAAAGCTCTTGCATCTACCACACAAGTCCTCGTATTATCCAACATTTCAATTCCAGACTTTACTGGATCTCCTTGAATCATTGAATCAGCTCTAAGCTCAATTGTATCTCCATTATCAAGGATGAGAATATTATTGGGATCTACTCCCATCGATTCAGCGGTCCTACCATGCAGAACTTGCATTCTATATTCTCCATGTACTGGAACAAAAAACTTTGGTTTAATTAACGCTAACATCAATCTTTGATCATCTCTACATCCATGACCTGAAACATGAATTCCATGTTCTTTACCATAAATAACATTAGCTCCCAATTTAATTAATCTATCAATACTGTGCACTACAGAAATTGTATTTCCGGGGATTGGGCTGGAAGAAAAAATAACTGTATCAGTAGTTTTAAGTTTAACGTGTGGATGTTCATCTCTTCCGATCCTACTTAATGCAGCCATCACCTCTCCTTGACTACCTGTCATTAATAGTAAAGTTTCTCTATCCGGTAAATCTCTTATGCTTTTAATTGGGAAAAAGAGATCATCAGGACATTTGATATAACCTAATTCACGACATTTACCAACAACATTCAGCATTGATCGTCCCATTAATCCAATTTTACGTCCATGCTTCATTGCTAATTGGATCACCATAGCAACTCTATGGGTTGAACTTGCAAAAGTGGTAAGCATCACTCTACCTTTAGCTTCAGATATTATTCGATCTAAATTTGGAAAAACAGAAATTTCTGAAGGAACGAAGCCCTTTACTTCAGAATTTGTAGAGTCTGAGAGTAAACAAAGAACACCCTTCTCTCCATAAAATGCCATTCTTTCAATATCGGCATGTTTCTTATCAGGTGGCAGATGATCAAATTTAAAGTCTCCAGTAAAGAAAACAACACCTACTGGAGTAGTTAGAGCTAAAGAAAAACTGTCACCAATTGAGTGAGTATTACGTATAAATTCTAATGAAAAATGCTGGCCAAGTTTGACGACTTGCCTTGGTTCTATAGTCTGCGTTGTTGTCCTATCAGCCACTCCTGCTTCTTCCATTTTTCCCTTAAGCATTGAGATCGCTAACGGTGGGCCATAAATCACAGGAATATTAAATTTCTTTAAATGATGAGAAATTCCACCAATATGATCTTCGTGACCATGAGTTACTATCATTCCACGAAATCTATTTAAGTTAGCTTGCAAATAGGATGTATCAGGCATAACAACATTCACACCGTGCATACCATCACTTGGAAAAGCGAGTCCCCCATCTATTAAAATGATGTCATCTTGGTATTCAAAAACACATGTGTTTTTGCCTATTTCATGAAGACCCCCTAATGGAATAATTTTTAAAGCAGGTTCATTTGATCTTTTTGTTTGAGATAAGGTTTGATTATTATTTGATTTGATTTGATTTGAATTCATAGTAAAGTATTTTTACAAGCAAAAAATGTGGTAATTAAAGTCAAAGTAACTTTATTAAAGCGTTAAAAAAAGTATTTACAAAGACAGATTTTGAATTATCTGAAGTAAGCTTTCTCTCTTTTCTTTAATAAGAGGCGTTAATGGATTCCTAGGAGAACCAACTTGCCAGCCTTTTAGTTCTAAAGCTGCTTTGATTGGAATTGGGTTTGTCGTTTCAAAGAGTGCCTTGAAAAGTGGTTGCAGTTTTTCATGAATATCAAGAGCAATAGATATTTCACCTTTTTGAAATGATTCAATCATAATTTTTAGCTGCAACCCAACAATGTGACTCGCAACGCTTACTACACCAACAGCACCAACAGATAACATAGGAAGCAATAAAGAATCATCGCCACTATATATTGAAAGTTTAGAGCTGCACGCTGCCCTTAACTCTGTTACTTCTTCTATTCTACCGCTTGCTGCTTTAATACTGAGAATATTTGGGAAATCCATAAGTTTATTTACAGTGGTGGGCAATAAATTGCAACCGGTTCTTCCAGGGATGTTATATAACATTAAAGGCAAATCACTAGCTGCATTTGCTATAGAACTAAAGTGTTTATAAAGACCTTCTTGAGGAGGCTTATTGTAGTAAGGGACAACAACTAAAGCCCCATCCGCACCAAATTTATAAGCTTTTAGGGTAGCTTCTATAGCCTCACTGGTACAGTTACTACCTGTACCAACAATCACTTTAGATCTTGACTTTAAAGAACCTTTTATTGCAACAAACAAATTATGTTGTTCAGTCCATGTAAGAGTTGGAGACTCTCCTGTGGTGCCACAAAGCACAATTCCATCAGAGCCATTTTCACAAAGGTAATTAGAAAGTTTAATAGCTAATTCATAATCAACCTCGCCATTTTCTTTAAATGGAGTAACCATAGCTGTCAAAATTCTTCCAAATAATGGATTAGAAAATTTAGTATTGTTGGGAATCATTTTTTTTCAATTAATAATTCAGCTATTTGAACAGCATTAAGTGCTGCTCCTTTCCTTATTTGATCTCCACATAACCATAATTCTAATCCATTAGGATTACTAATATCAGTTCTTATTCTTCCTACCGCAATATTATCTCTTCCCATTACATCAATTGGCATGGGGAACCTATTTTTTTCATAATCTTCTATTATTTCTAAACCTTTAGCTTTTTTCAATTGATTAATAGCACAAGAAGGTTTGATAACATCATCAAATTCAATATTAACTGATTCAGAATGAGCTCTCAGAACTGGAACTCGAACGCATGTTGAAGAAAGTTTTAAATCAGTAATATTTAGTATTTTGCAAGTTTCATTGGTCATTTTCATCTCTTCTTCGCAGTAATTATTTGATAACATTGGTGAATTATGTAGAAAGAGATTAAATGCTAAGGAATATGGTAAGACTTCACTTTCTTGAGGATCTCCCTGCAAATATTTCTTAGTTAAAAACTGTAATTCCTCCATAGCTAATTGCCCAGCTCCACTTACCGATTGATAAGTTGAAACGATTACTCTTTTAATCGGAGAAATTTTATTCAAAGGAGCTAAAACTAGAGTCAGCAATATTGTTGTGCAATTCGGATTAGCAATAACACCATTATGCTTTAAAGCTTCGCAAGCATTTACTTCCGGAACAACAAGAGGAACATCATTTTCTAATCTGAAAGCACTTGAATTATCAATTAGTACAGCATTTTGATCTTTAACTGTAGATAACCATTGTTTTGAAATACTTCCACCTGCGGAAGCAAGAACTAAATCAACATTCCAAAATTCTTCTTTTGAAGCTTTTTTAGTAATAATTTCTTCTCCTTTCCATTTGACTATTTTTCCTTCTGAACGCTGAGATGAAAGCAAAACTAATTCTGAGATAGGAAAATCTCTTTCTTCAAGAATTCTAAGTAGTTCAGATCCAACAGCACCTGAAGAACCTAAAATAGCTACTTTTAATGGTCTATTTGGCAAAAAAGGAGAATTTCTCACTATATAAATTAAAAATTATGAAATTTAATATTTTTCTTACTGTATCAAAAAAGTTAACTTCAAGGAAATCACTTAATGTGGAATAATTAAGATTCTGCCTTTTGTAATAATTTTAAAAATTCAAACATGATTAAAGAAGAATTAATAGTAAAAACAACCGCACTACCCCAAAGTAGAGTTGCACTTGAATTAGAAATACCATCTAGTACATGCAAATCATGCGTAAATGAGACAATAAATTCAATTAGTCGTTCGGCCAAAATTCCTGGATTTAGGCTTGGCAAAATTCCAAAACAAGTATTAATTCAACGAATCGGCATTACTCAACTACATGCCTCTGCCCTAGAAAAAATAATTGATAAATCTTGGAACCAGGCTTTAAAGATGAAATCAATAGAGCCACTAAGTGAACCAGAATTAGTTGATGGATTTGAATCAATACTAAAAATTTTTAATCCGGAAAAACCTTTAAAAATTACTCTACAAACTGATATTGCACCCGAATTAAAATTAAAAAAATCAAAAGGTCTATCAGTTGAGATTAAAAAAAGTAAGTTTGACCCCAAATCCATAGATGAAGCTTTAGAAAAATCAAGAAATCAATTAGCAAATATTATTCCAGTTAATAATAGGCCTGCTAAGTTAGGAGACATCGCAGTAGTTAGTTTCAAAGGTATTTACAAAGATTCCAAAAAAGAAATCGACGGGGGATCTAGTGATTCAATGGATCTTGAATTAGAAAAGAACAAAATGATTCCAGGCTTCGTTGAGGGAATTGTTGGTATGAAAATTGATGAGAATAAAACTCTTACTCTAAAATTTCCCGAAGACTATTCTCATGAAGATTCCAGAGGTAAAGAAGCAATCTTTGAAGTAAGCCTAAAAGATCTTAAAGAAAAAGAATTGCCTGAACTTAATGATGATTTTGCAAAACAATCTGGAAATAAAGATTCTTTAAAAGAACTAAAAAAAGATATAGAAAAACAACTAAAGGAGAATTTTGATAATACTCAAAAAAATATAAAAGTTGAAGCTTTAATGGATGCTCTATCCAAGGAGTTAGATACCGAGATTCCAAAAGCAATGATTGATATTGAAGTTAGAAATAATATTGAACAAACAGCGCAAAGATTTGCTCAACAAGGCATGGATATTAAATCAACGTTTACTCCAGAATTAGTAAAATCTTTAGCAGAATCAACTCGTCCTCAAGCTGAAAAAAATGTTCAAAGAAATTTAGCTTTAAAAGCATTATCAGAAAGAGAAAAAATCACAGTCGATAATGAAGAAATAGATCAGAAAATGAAGGAATATGAAGATGAAATTTCTAAATCACCAAAACAAATTGACATTCAGAAATTAAAAGATGTAGTTCGTAATGATCTCCTACAACAAAAGTTAATCACTTGGCTTGAAGAAAATTCAGCAGTAAAAGAAATAAATGAAAAAGCAACAAGATTAACCACAAAAACAACCACAAAAGCAACTACAAAAAAAGGAGTTCAAACTAAAAGTAAACCCAAGGTAAATAAAAAAGAAAAAAATTAATTTATAAAAAATTTAACTATTCAGCAAAAAAACCCTTAAATTAGATAAAGAAAGAGACTAACTAAGTGTATTCTGAAAAAAAACATTTAATCCAAAGCTCAATAAATTCTCCCGATGTTATTGATAAATCGAGATCTGCTGTTCCTACCGTAGTAGAACAATCTGGAAGAGGAGAAAGAGCATTTGATATTTATTCAAGATTATTAAGGGAAAGAATAATATTTTTAGGTACGGGAATTAATGATCAGGTATCAGATTCATTAGTTGCACAATTATTATTTCTTGAAGCCGAAGATCCTAACAAAGACATACAAATATATATTAATTCTCCCGGTGGTTCTGTTACTGCTGGATTAGCTATATACGATACGATGCAGCAAATCTCTCCAGACGTTGTAACAATCTGTTTTGGTGTAGCTGCAAGTATGGGGGCATTCCTCCTTAGTGGGGGGTCGAAAGGAAAAAGATTAGCTTTACCTAATTCGAGAATAATGATTCACCAGCCACTTGGAGGTGCTCAAGGCCAAGCAGTTGAAATTGAGATACAAGCAAAAGAAATACTATTTCTCAAAAAAACATTAAATTCTCTTTTAGCGGAACATACTAATCAATCTTTAGAAAAAATTAATGAAGATACTGAAAGAGACTATTTTCTATCACCTGCAGAAGCAGTTGAATATGGACTAATTGATAAAGTCATAAAAAATGACAAGTAAAAGGAATATTTTAAGAATATGATGACGAATCCGATTTTATAAGCAATCCTAATAAGTAAGGGATATTTAACCTTTTTTATTCTACACAAGCTTTAATAATCGATGGCTAAATTCGACGCCCATCTAAAATGTTCTTTTTGTGGTAAATCACAAGATCAAGTTAGAAAACTTATAGCTGGTCCGGGGGTTTACATTTGTGATGAATGCATAGACCTTTGTAATGAAATTCTTGATGAAGAATTAATTGATACTCAAGCAAAAATCAATAACTCGCCTCAAGTAAAGAAAAAATTACCAGCTAATGATTCTGATAAATCGATTCCTTTAGAATTAACTTCTATCCCCAAACCACTTGAAATTAAAACTTTTCTTGACAACCAAGTTGTAGGTCAAGAATCTGCAAAAAAAATACTATCAGTTGCTGTTTATAATCACTATAAAAGACTAGCTTGGGGATTAAAAGAAGAAAATAACTCTAATGATTTACAAGCAACTAAACTACAAAAATCAAACATCTTACTAATTGGCCCAACTGGAAGTGGTAAAACGTTGTTAGCACAAACTTTAGCTGAATTTCTTGATGTTCCTTTTGCAGTAGCTGATGCAACAAGTCTTACGGAAGCTGGATATGTTGGCGAAGATGTTGAAAATATCCTCTTGAGACTTCTACAAAAGTCAGAAATGAATGTGGATTTAGCTCAAAAGGGGATCATATACATTGATGAAATAGACAAGATCGCTAGAAAGAGTGAAAACCCATCAATTACAAGAGATGTATCTGGAGAAGGAGTTCAACAAGCATTATTAAAAATGCTTGAAGGAACAATTGCTAATGTTCCACCACAAGGAGGAAGAAAACACCCCAACCATGACTGTATTCAAATCGATACAAGCCAGATTTTATTTATATGTGGAGGTGCATTTATAGGTTTAGAGGATATTGTTCAAAAACGTTTAGGGAAAAATTCAATTGGATTTACTACCAACCCTGACGAAAACAAAATAAATGCAAAAAAAATAGTTGATTCCCGAGATGCTCTCAAGAATTTGGAACAAGATGATCTAGTCAAATATGGATTAATTCCAGAATTCATCGGAAGAATTCCTGTATGCGCTGTATTAGATCGTCTTACTAAAGAAACTCTTGAATCAATTCTGACAGAGCCAAGAGACGCACTGGTAAAGCAATTTAAAACTTTATTAAGTATGGATAACGTTGAATTAAATTTCGAACCAGAGTCTGTGGAAGCAATCGCTAATGAAGCTTTTAAAAGAAAAACGGGAGCTAGAGCTCTTAGATCAATAATTGAAGAATTAATGCTTGATTTAATGTATACACTTCCATCACAAGAAGAAGTTAAAGAGTTCACCATTACGAAAAAAATGGTAGACAAACTGTTCTTGTCGAAAATTGTTAAACTTCCAGCAGGATCTCAAAGAATTATTAAAGAATCTGCATAAAAATTAAGGTTATCGTTTTCCATAATTCAACTTTAATCATGTAATTAAAAATAATAAATGCTTAATATACATAAACCTTTTCATCAAAAATATAGGCCTCTTAACCTTGATGAACTGGTTGGTCAAGAATTTATTTCAATTACTCTTAAACAAGCATTAATATCTCAGAAAATTGCACCTGCTTATCTCTTTAATGGACCTAGAGGGACAGGGAAGACATCAAGTGCAAGAATATTTGCAAAATCATTAAATTGTCTATCATCTAAACAACCTACACCAAATCCATGTGGAAAATGTGAATTATGTGTTCAAATTGCGGAAGGTAATGCCCTCGATATTATTGAAATTGATGCCGCATCTAATACTGGAGTTGAAAATATACGAGAAATAATTGATAGAGCAAGATTTGCTCCGACTCAAGCTAGATGGAAAGTATATGTTATCGATGAATGTCATATGCTTTCAACAGCTGCATCAAATGCTTTACTCAAAACTATTGAAGAACCTCCTGAAAGAGTTGTTTTTATTCTTGCAACAACAAATCCTGAAAGAGTCATAAATACCATTCAAAGTAGATGTCAGAAATTTGATTTTAAAAGAATCAGCTCAAACACTATTTCACAAAACCTTTCTGCAATAGCAAATAAAGAATCAATTAAATTTGAAGATCAAGCTCTTAAATTAATTGCAAAAAGATCGAATGGTGGAATGCGCGATGCACAAAGTTTACTAGATCAATTAAGTCTTCTTCCTAATGGCGTAACTACTAAAAATGTTCAAAGCTTGCTTGGAGAAGTATCCGAAAATGATTTGACTGATTTAATCAATGCATTAATCAATAATGAGCCTGAGTCGTTATTAATTAGTTGTAATAACTTATATGATGCAGGAAATGAACCAAATGAGATATTAGTTGGATTATTAAATATTACTAGAGACCTTTTACTTAAAACTTTAAATAATAATTATTCAGAAATGTACTATACATCTATTGAATTTCAAAATGAATTAAATAAATTTTCTTACAACATTAGTAAGAACAGAATTATTGAGTGGCATAAAAAGCTTAAGAATGTTGATTATCAAATAAAAACAAGCGACAATCCGAGATTATGGTTGGAAATACACCTAACAAGTCTTCTTGAAGAAAATATCAATCAAACAGTAATTAATAAGAAAGAATTAATTAATAAACAAGTTATCTCAGAAGATAATAAAAACCAAAATGAATCTGGAGATTTCAATAAAAAAGAATTAATTAATAAACAAGTTATCTCAGAAGATAATAAAAACCAAAATGAATCAGGAGATTTCAAGAAGAAAGAATTAATTAATAATCAGGATATTAACCAAAATTCTAAAAATGATAATCAAACTGATTATTTAAAAGAAAAATGGGAGCTAATTCTTTCTAAATTAGAATTGCCATCAACAAAAATGTTACTTTCTCAGCAAGCAGAACTTGCCAGTATTGATTCGAATGAAGTTTTAATAGCATTATCTCCCAACTGGGAAAATATGATCAAAAGTCGAAAAGTAATAATTGAGAATGCTATAAAAAAAGTATTTGGGGATAAAGTAAAACTTAACTTTTCTAGCAAAAAAATTAATATTACTAATACTGCAAAATCACAAGAGAAAGTAATTAAGAAATTAAATGAAAATGAGGAAAGGCAAAGCACTGATTTTCAAAATTCACCCCCCACAACTAATACACCTAGACCAGAATCCTATGATAATAGTTCCAAAAATTTAGCAAATTTTTTTAACGGAGAAATTATTGATTTAGATGAATAATTTAAACACCAGTATGTAGTGTTTTCTTCCAAAGAATCTTTTTAGGAAAAATAGACATTTTTATTGTTACCCATGGTATGACTAAAAACCAATGAGATAGATATACAAGAGAAACTAACATCATCATCAAATTGAGATTTTGTAAAACTGGACCTTCACTCTTGCATGAAGAGCCATACCAAACTGCAATTCCCGACAAAGTAAATGCTGTTATGGAGATTGGCCAATAACTGGGTAATTCCGCTAAAGCAATACTTAAAATCAAATCAATCAAAGAAATAATAGGCAAGGCATATTGCAAGATAAAGAAAAAGGTTAAATCAAACTTTTGAATAAGTTCAATTTTTTTTGAAAATAATTGGTCGCCATAATCAAAAAATCTTTGCAAACCTCCTTCAGCCCATCTTTGTCTCTGTAAAAATAGAGCAGATATAGTTTCAACTGCTTCTTCCATAACAGGAGGATCCCATAAAATCCCAATTTTTGCTTTAGAAAGTAAAAGCCTAAGACTTAAATCCAAGTCATCCGTAACTGTATCTTCATTAAACGAACCACATTTAAGTAGAACTTCTTTATTAATCAATTGGCCATTACCTCTCAATTCAGATACTCCCGCCACAGATAATCTCCCATATTGAAAAATTGCATCCATTGCCATTTCCATAGACTGACAAGTGGTTAAAAAATTCTTGCTTACATTTATGACAGATTTTCTTAATTGCACTGCTGACCAAGATCCCTCATAGACGAAACGAAATAGTCTTGGTAGAGTATCATTTTTTAATTGAGCATCAGCATCTAATATTAATAGCCATTCTCCGTATGTAAACTTTAAAGCATAATTTAATGCTCCTGATTTACCACCTCCAGCATTTGCAGATCTAGTAATAATTTTTAATTTATCAAACTCTTTAGATAACCTTTCCAAAATTAAAGGAGTCTTATCAGAACTACCATCATCAATGATATAAATATTTAATTTATTAGTTGGATAATCTAAGTTAAATAATCTTTCAACTAATCTTTCAATAACATTTTCTTCATCTCTAGCAGCAACTAAAATATCGAGAGGAGGTAAATTATCTTCACTAATTATCTTTTCATTATTTTGTGAAAAAACACTTCTTTTTATGTTTTTTGAAATTACATTTAATCCATAGCAAGCAACAAAAAAAGAAATCGTTATTGTAAAAAATAGAAAATGTTTGAATTGAAAGATATGAGGAATAATACTTACTAATAAGCAAACAGCAAAAAATAAAAATGATTTTAATCTTCGATTTTTATAAAAACCGTTACTCATAAATGCTAACTTATAATTTTTATTTTAATTATTGAGACAATATCTCAATTTTTTTAATTTTTGTTCCTTTATAGTAATGATTCAATATTTGTTCATAAGTAAAGTCTAATTTAGCCATTTCTATCGCACCTGATTGAGATAAACCTACACCATGACCGAAGCCACCTCCTTTAAAAAGCCAAAGATTATCATTTAATTTATTAATAGTAAATAAATTACTCGGCAAAAAACTAAATATTCGACGGATATCATCTTTTACGAGAACTATTGGTTTCTTTAAATTGTTTAGCTTGATTTCTAATTTTATTACTCTTCCACTGAAACCTCTATCAATAATATTTAGATCAACCAAATCTGATTTCTTTTCAATTAATTGATTATTTAATAGATTATTTTGGATCGTCTCATTAGAGAGTATTTTCTCCCATCGAAAAAGAGAATGCTTTCTACCATAAACTTTTTCATCTTCAAACTCGAGAAATTTATTCAATTCATCCCCACTTTTAATTGGAAGTCTAAAAGCTTTTTTTAAAGAATTTGAACCATCAATCATTGAATTAAGATAAGGATAATCTTTTATTTGCCAAGATTCACTTGCACTAGCTGATATGCCTCCATTAGAACCATGATAAAAGGAATTAATTGGTTTATTTTTATAAGTGATTATTAAATTTGAAGTATCTTCTATCGCTTTATGTACATTTTTATATTCAATCAAAGGAGGTTTATAAACTTGGCATTGAGTAGTTATACACAAATGATATTGATCTATTTTAAATCTATCGGAATTATGAAGTGCCCAAGTTCTCGCAATTACTGCTTGTGCTTTCAATGCTTCTAAAGGTGAATTAGAGCCGATTTCATGTGGCAGAACACCTTTTAAGTAATCATCAAATTTGATTTTCTGGATCAACGTCCAAGTTCCATATGAATCTTTAGCTAAATAAAACTTTTTACCAAAATTAATATCATTAATTCTTATCTCTTGAGACGAAGATATATATATCGGGCCTTTGAGTTCATGTTGCGAATATTTAGTAACAAGGAAAGGGATAATTTTTGACTTGTAGGATTTTTTAAACAGTCTATAGTTTAGTTTTTTGTCAGGAAGGTTTTTGCCAACTGGAATCCAAACTTCCCAATTGTTTGGAAAGGCAACTAGAGCTTGATAACCTTTTTCTTTTAATTTTTCAGCTTGCTTTTGTGCCGATTCATAGCTTGCAAATGGACCAAATACTAGTCTTTCAACAGTGAAAGGGGTTATCAAGTTTTTTTTCTTCAAAACAATATTTATTTTTTTGGATTTGTGTTTTACACCATTAGTAGAATGGAGTTTTAAAAAATCATTTTTTGTAGTAAAAGTAATATTATTTTTTTCTAGAAATTTATCGCTCCTAGCTCCTAAGTATTGTTTTAATCCAATTAAAAAATTACCTTTTTTTAATTCTTGAGTAAGATTTATTTTTGAAGATTCATCTGCAAAGCCACTTAAAGTCAGTATTGGCGAAATTGAATAAAATAACCAACATCCATAAATCAAAAACTTTAAGTTCAATTTGCGCAGCATAAGTTCGACATTACCTTTTCAATTCAAAACTTTAATTTGCACCAATGCATATAAAGGTTTAGATTATCTAGGTTAAACATTATCAAAGGAAATGTCTAAACTTAAAACTCGTAAATCAGCAGCTAAAAGATTTAAAGCTACTGCTACGGGTAAATTTACTAGAAGAAGAGCTTTCCACAATCATTTATTAGATCACAAAAGCTCAAAATTGAAGAGACATCTTAAAACAAAAGCTATTGTTGATGAAAGAGATGCTGATAATGTAAAATTAATGATTCCCTACGCTTAAGAGCATCAAAATTACTTTTAAAATAAATTTATGGCACGCGTTAAAAGAGGCAACATAGCCAGAAAAAGAAGAAACAAAATCTTAAACCTCGCTAAAGGTTTTAGAGGAGGAAACAAAAATCTTTTTAGAACAGCAAATCAAAGAGTAATGAAAGCTCTCTGCAACGCTTATAGAGATAGAAGGAGAAGAAAAAGAGATTTCAGAAAACTTTGGATATCAAGAATAAATGCCTCGGCAAGAATTAATGGCACAAATTACAGCAGATTAATTAATGGGATGAAGCGCTCTGACATAATTATCAATAGAAAAATGCTTGCACAATTAGCTTTAAGCGATCCACAATGTTTTGAAAAAATAGTTTCTACAGTAAGCAATTAAATTAAAAAAATAAAATTGTTCAAAATATTTTATAAGTAATGGAAATATCTTCCTTCCAATCCTATTTGTTCATCCTTTTTATAGTACTTATAATTATCTCTATTTTTGTATTTCGACAATTTCTTAGGACAAGAAAGGAAGAATTAAATTTAGTAAAATTTGAGCAAAAAGGCCTTAATTCACTAACAAAAGCTTCTGAATTATATGAATTTGGCTCTATACAAATTAAAAAAAGGTTATATACAGAGGCCTCTAAGACTTTTCTGAAAGCTGTTGAATCTTATGATAATGAACCTGACGAAGCAAAAGCTATTATTGAAAATGCTCTCGGTTTTTCTTATGCAGCACAAAATGAGTTTAAAAAAGCAATCAAGCACTATAACTCAGCTATAAAATCACTCCCTGGATATACAGTCGCTTTAAATAATCTGGCATCCGCGCAACAACGACTGATGGAATATGATTTGGCATACGCAACTTATAAGAAAGTTTTAATAATAGATCCCAACAACAAAACAGCAATTAAAAAGAGTAAAGAACTTGAAAAAAGAAATAATTACACCCCTTTCAAAGGAATAAAAGATAAAGGATTTTAAAATGAAAGAAGATTCATGTTTACAAATTGGAGGTAAAAGCTTCTCAAGTAGGTTGATGGTTGGTACAGGAAAATATACGTCTTCAAAAGTAATGATAGATAGTTTAGCTAATACTGAATCTGAAATAGTCACTGTCGCAGTGAGAAGAATTCAAAATAATCAAAATGGAGACAATTTACTGGAAAAAATTGACTGGAAAAAATTCTGGATGCTTCCTAATACTGCCGGTTGCACCAATTCAGACGAAGCAATAAGAATAGCAATTTTAGGGAGAGAACTTGCCAAATTATCAGGGCAAGAAGAAAATAATTTCGTCAAATTAGAAGTTATTCCTGACAAAAAATATTTATTGCCTGATCCAATTGAAACCCTTAAAGCAGCTGAAATATTGATAAATAAAGATTTTATTGTTCTTCCATATATAAATGCTGATCCAATATTAGCTAAAAAGTTAGAAGAGATAGGTTGTTCAACTGTGATGCCATTAGGATCACCTATTGGCTCTGGTCAAGGCCTTTTAAATTTATCGAATATATCCATAATTATTGAAAATTCTAATATTCCAGTAATAATTGATGCTGGCATAGGTGTACCTAGTGAAGCTTCTCAGGCTATGGAACTTGGGGCCGATGGAGTTTTAATCAATAGTGCTATCGCATTAGCTAAAAACCCGTTAAAAATGGCTAAAGCGATGAATTATGGTGTAAAAGCAGGAAGAGACGCTTTTTTAGCTGGAAGAATTGAAAAGCAGAATTTAGCAAACGCTAGTTCACCTGAAAAAAACATCTCAATAAAGTAATTTGATTCTTTAAAAATAATTTTAATATTAAAAAAATTGCAATAATAACCAATTTATTTATTAAAGAAAAAAGATTTGAAACTTTTTACAATCTTTTTTCGCATTTTGGAAGCACTCTGTAGTAATTTAATAAATATAAAATGACATTTTAATTCTGGAGTTTTGAGTGAAAGTAATTGTTCTTGGCGGAGATGGTTTTTGCGGTTGGCCTTGTGCGGTGAATTTAGCAGAACAAAATCATGAAGTAATTATAGTTGACAACCTAAGTCGCAGAAAAATAGATATTGATCTTGAAGTGGAATCGTTAACCCCAATTTCTTCAATAAATGAAAGACTTTCTGCATGGGAAGAGACCGGTGGAAAACCAATAAAATTTATCAATATTGATCTTTCGAAACAATATCAAAAATTACTAAATTTACTTATTGAGGAAAAACCTGATTCGATTGTACATTTTGCTGAACAAAGGGCTGCACCTTACTCAATGAAATCAAGTTATACCAAAAGATATACAGTTGATAATAATGTGAATGGTACTCATAATTTACTTGCTGCAATTGTAGAAAGTAATTTAGATATTCATATTGTTCATTTAGGAACCATGGGAGTATATGGATATGGATCACATCGAGGCGCAACAATTCCTGAAGGTTATTTAAAAGTTGAAGTACCTCAACCAGATGGAAGTCGTTTTGAAGAAGAAATTCTTCATCCCGCTAGTCCTGGCAGCGTTTATCATATGACGAAGACATTAGATCAATTATTATTTCTTTATTACAACAAAAACGACTTGATTAGAATCACAGATTTACATCAAGGGATTGTTTGGGGCACAAATACAGAAACAACATTAAAAGATCCAAGATTGACAAATAGATTCGATTACGACGGCGATTACGGTACAGTTCTAAATAGATTTCTCATGCAAGCAGCGATCGGATATCCCCTTACTGTTCATGGGACAGGAGGACAGACAAGAGCTTTTATACATATTAAAGATTCAGTAAAATGCGTCCAACTAGCTCTAGAAAATCCTCCGCAATCTGGTGAAAGAGTAAAAATTTTTAATCAAATGACAGAAAGTCACCAAGTTGGAGAATTGGCTAAAAAAGTTGCTTCTCTTACTGGAGCCGAAATCAATTATTTACCAAATCCTCGAAATGAAGCTGTCGAAAATGATTTAATAGTTGATAATAAATGTTTCATAGAATTGGGGCTAAATCCCACCACTCTTGATAATGGTTTATTAGAAGAAGTTGTTGAAGTAGCTAAAAAATACTCTATGAGATGTGATAAAAAAAGAATTCCATGTATTTCAACTTGGACGAAAAAACAGGCTAAAGCAATAAAAACTAATTAAAAATAGTTTTAATATCTAACTTAAAAAAGTGAAAATAGCATTCTTTACTGAAACTTTTCTACCTAAAGTTGACGGAATAGTAACAAGACTAACTAAGACAATCGAATTTTTAACAAAAAATGGTGATGAAGTTATAGTGTTTTGTCCTGAGGGATGTCCTAATTCTTATAAAGGAGCAACAATAGTAGGAGTTGCTGCAATGCCGCTACCTTTATATCCCGAATTAAAATTAGGCTTACCTGGCCCTGCAGTCTCTGATAAGTTAGAAGAATTTAAGCCAGACTTAGTACATGTAGTTAATCCGGCTGTACTTGGACTTGGAGGCATATGGCTAGCAAAAACAAATAATATTCCACTAATTGCAAGTTACCATACACATCTTCCAAAATATCTTGAACACTACGGAATGGGAATGTTAGAACCCCTTTTATGGGAGTTGTTAAAAGCAGCTCATAATCAAGCCTTATTAAATCTTTGTACCTCAACTGCAATGGTTAATGAACTCGAAGATAAAGGAATACAGAGGACTGCTTTATGGCAAAGAGGTGTCGACACTGAAAACTTCAGACCAGAATTAAGAAGCGAAAAAATGAGAGAAAAATTGTTTGGAAAATATCAAAATACGGATTCACTTTTAATTTATGTAGGTAGATTATCGGCAGAAAAGCAAATTGAAAGAATTAAACCTGTATTAGATAATATACCCGGAGCATGTCTCGCTTTAGTGGGAGATGGTCCCTACAGAGGACAGTTGGAAAAGATTTTTGAAAACACTAAAACAAATTTCATAGGTTATTTATCTGGTGAAGAGCTAGCCAGTGCATACGCATCTGGAGATATATTCTTATTCCCATCAAGCACAGAAACTCTCGGGTTAGTATTGTTAGAAGCAATGGCTGCAGGATGCCCAGTAATAGGGGCTAATAAAGGTGGTATCCCAGATATTATCAATAATGGAATAAATGGTTGCTTATATAACCCAGATGAAAAAGACAATGGAGAAAGAAGTTTAATTGAAGCTACTAAAAAAATCCTAGCAGATAAGAATAAAAAAGAAGCTATGAGAAAAGAAGCTAGGAAAGAAGCTGAACAATGGGATTGGAACCAAGCTACTCTTCAATTACAAAAATATTATTCAGAAACACTTGAAAACATTTCCTAAATTTCTATAAATTAAGCCACATTTGGGGGTGGGGTAGGATTAATAAATGTATTGATTGGGAGTATTAAAGTAGCTATATTTTGATTCTTATCGGGCCTCTGTTTTTTAGGAAATCTTTTTCCAAATGGCACTCTAATTACATTAGTACCTTCAACAGAATTTACCTTTGTATTATTCCCTAAGGAATTATTAACAAAATTTGGTAAATTCAAATTATTAATTGGCAAGCGCTTAACCTTACCAGATTTAAAATCTTTGCTCATAGCTTCAAATACCCCAAATAAATTTGATGCTTGATAATAATAATGAAAAAATCTAAAAAAATTCTATAAGAAAATATTAAATTTTTTATTCTTCTTGACGATAACTAAAAAACCAGCAGAATGCTAGTCTTTATGCACATTTTTTGTCATCTAAAAAATCTTTATCGTTGACATTACAAGAACAAATTAAATTTCTATCTCCATAAGCATTATCAATTCTTGATACAGAAGACCAGAATTTATGTTCGAATTTACCTTTATACGGATATGCAGCCTTTTCTTTTGAATAAGGATAATTCCAATTATCTGAAATCAACTCATTTATGGTATGAGGCGCATTACTAATTAAATTATTATTTCTGAGATTAATATTATTTTCAATTTCTTCAATTTCTTCACTTATTAAGAGCATAGCTTCACAAAATCTATTTAACTCCTTCAAACTTTCACTTTCAGTAGGCTCGATCATAATAGTTTCAGGAACTGGCCAACTTATCGTTGGAGCATGAAAGCTGTAATCTATTAATCTCTTAGCTATATCATTCACACTTAAACCTGTTTTTGACTTCAACTCTCTAAAATCAAGGATACATTCATGTGCGACAAAATTATTTTGTCCTTTATATAAAATCTTAAATTTATTTTTTAATGAATTAGCAATATAATTTGCCGACAATATTGCATGACTACTCGCCTTTCTTAAGCCACTTTGACCAGCCATCTTTATGTACATCCAGCTTATTGGAAGAATGCTTGCACTTCCATGCTGTGAAGAAGATACAGAATAATCGAATTGACTAAATATATTATCTTTCAAAGAATGGGAGGGAAGGAAAGGACTTAAAGTTTCAGATGTTGCAACTGGACCAACTCCAGGACCACCACCTCCATGAGGGATACAAAATGTTTTATGTAAATTTAAATGGCAAACATCCACGCCATAATCACCAGGTCTGCATAATCCGACCTGAGCATTAAGATTTGCTCCATCCAAATAAACAAATGCACCAACTGAATGAATCAAGTCACATATTTCTCTGATTTTTAATTCAAAAACTCCATGAGTAGAGGGATAAGTTAACATTAGTGCACCAATTGTATTATCAAATTCTTGGACCTTAATTAATAAATCCTCATAAGAAATATTACCCTCAGAATCACATTTAATAGTTACAACATCAAATCCTGCCATCACCGCGCTAGCAGGATTTGTTCCATGAGCACTTTGTGGTATTAGGCATTTTTTTCTTAATAAATCACCTTTTGAAGAGAAGTAAGAATTAATTGCCAATAAACCCGCAAACTCACCTTGAGAGCCTGCATTCGGTTGAAATGAAACTGACTTCAAGCCAATAAGGTCACTAATCCATTTCTCAAGATCGCTTATTATTTTTGAATAACCTTTAGTTTGATTAGCTGGAGCGAAAGGATGAATAGAGGATAAATTAGCCCATGAAATTGGGCTAAGCTCTGCTGCAGAATTTAATTTCATAGTACAACTTCCTAGTGGAATCATTCCATCGACGAGGGAAAAGTCTTTCTCAGCAAGTTTAAAAATATACCTCATTAAATCAGTCTCACTTTGATAATTTTCAAATATATTTTGTTGCATCCATTCTTTATTTCTTAGAGGAATGCCATCAATCTGAAAACAATTATTAAGTTTAATGTGCTTTAAATCCTCTTTTTTTTCTAGCCCATTTGCTATCAAAGTTACTATCTTATGGATTTCATTTTTATCAGTAAGCTCGTCTAGGGAAATTCCAAATCCTGTAGATTCCTCAATCGTTGAACTTAAAGGTAAAATTCTAAAGTTAAAACCGTTTTTTAAAGCTTCGTTATGAATCTTTTCAGATTGCTCACAATAAATATCAAGACTATCAAACCTACTCCCAGTAGGTATTTTTAAACCTAACTCAGAAAGAATAGATTCTAGATATCTTCTTAAGACTACTATCCTCTTTGCCATTTTTGTTAATCCAGAAGAGCCATGATATATGGCATAAAAAGAAGATACTATCGCTAACAGAGATTGAGCTGTACAAATATTACTAGTGGCTTTTTCTCTCCTTATATGTTGTTCTCTTGTTTGCAATGCCAATCTCAGTGATTGTTCTCCATTTCGAGACAGAGTTTGTCCTACGATTCTTCCAGGTATAAGTCTTTTATATTTTTCACTACATGCAAAAAATGCTGCATGAGGACCACCAAAGCCCATTGGGACTCCAAATCTTTGCAAACTACCAACAGCTATATCAACTCCAAATTGGGCTATTGGTTTTATTAAAACTTGCGCAAGAGGGTCAATAATTGATGTGACGACTATTTCTGCTTTATGAGCTTGAGAAATTAAAAATGTTGGATCAAATAAGTCTCCATTTTTACCAGGAAGCTGAATCAAGAGTCCAAAAACATCATCATGATTTTTAGGATACTTTTGATTAAAACGTTTTAAGTTAATTCCTAATGGTTTAGCTCTTGTCAATAAAACATTAAATGTATGATTAAAAACATTTTCATCTACTAAAAAGATATTTGCGGACTTATTTTTCCTCGAAGAAAAACTCATTGCCATTGCTTCTGCAGCAGCTGTTCCTTCATCTAAAAGCGATGCATTAGCTATAGAGAACCCTGTTAATTCACAAATTAAAGTTTGAAAATTAAATAAGGCTTCTAATCTACCTTGGGCAATTTCTGCTTGATAAGGGGTATAAGCTGTATACCACCTAGGATTTTCTAATACATGCCTTTGGACAACTTTAGGCGTATGAGTGCCATAATAACCAAGTCCAATTAATGATCTAAATTTATCATTTTTATTAGATATTTCTTCTAATTCATTCAACGCCTCAATTTCAGAACATCCTTTTGGCACAACATTTGAATATTTTTCTTCTAACTGAATATCTTCCGGAATAACTTTATTAATAAATTCATCTATACTATTAAAACCAAGTTTTAGAAGCATCTTCTTCTCATCATTATCCTTCAATCCAAGATGTCTATCAATAAATAAATCCGAGTTGATTATGGGATTCATGTTTTATATATTTTTCTTTAAAATAGCCGGTTTTAAGAAATTTGCTTTAATTCGGAACAACCTTTGATTTATATTCATCTGAATTCATTAATTCGTCTAATAAAACAGTTGATTCTGATTTAATAATTAGCAGCCAGCCATCACCAATTGGATCATTTTGCAAAATTTCTGGATTATCAATAACCCCTTCATTTACAGAAATCACTTCTCCTGCAAAAGGAAGATATACTTCTTCAACAGCCTTGACAGACTCAATTGTTCCAAAAGTTTCTCCTTTTTGTAAAATAGTTCCTTTCTCAACTAATTCAACAAAAACAATATCTCCTAATTGATCAATAGCAAACTCACTAACACCAATTTTTAACAATCCATTTTCTTCCTTCACATATTCATGTGTATCAGCATATTTTAGATAATTTGGAAACTTATAAGACATAATAAAGTTTATGGAGAAATGAGAGATTCCTTTTCAATTAGATTTTCTTCTAATAGCTCAAATACTAATTGAATTAAAGCAATTTTGATATGAGCCATGTGAGAACCACCTTGAACAAAAACATTATATGGATTTCTTAAAGGAGCATCAGCTGAAAATTCGCTTGTACTTCCTTCAATAAACGTACCTCCTGACATTAATAAATTTGAATCATAACCACTCATTGGAGAAGGAATAACATTTAAAAAAGAATCTATCGGCGAAGAATTTTGAAAGGACTGACATATTTTTTGTATTAAGTGTGGATTATTTAATCTAATTGCTTGGATTATGTCTGATCTGTACGATTTAGGCTCGGGTAAAACCATAAAACCTAGTTTTTTAAAAACTGCAGCTACCAAATCGGCACCTTTTAAAGATTCGTGAACAATTTGAGGCGCTAAAAATAATCCCTGCAGAATTAATCTCCCTAAACCAAAGTTAATGCCTGCATCGACACCAATTCCTGGTGCAGTTAATCTGCAACATGCCATTTCAACTAATTCAGAATCACCTGCAATATATCCGCCAGTAGGAACAATAGTCCCACCCAAATTTTTAATTAGCGATCCAGCGATTATATTTGCGCCATTAATAATTGGTTCACTATCTTCTACAAGTTCTCCATAACAATTATCCACAAAACAAATACACTTAGGATTAAGTGAATGAACAAGATTACAGATTTGTTTTATTTGATTATTATTTAATGATTTTCTCCAACTATAACCACAACTTTTCTGGATAAATACTAATTTACATTTATTTTTTTTTAAAAAATCTACAATTTTATCTTCGTAGGAATTTATTTTTTCATCAATACTAATTTGACGATATTCAACTCCTAAATCTAATAAAGAGCCTTTGCCCTTACCTCTTATACCTATAACTTCCTCCAATGTATCGTAAGGAGTTCCAGTTACAGATAACATTAAATCCCCTGGCCGCAAAATACCAAAAAGAACGGAGCTTATAGCATGAGTTCCACTTACAAATTGCATCCTTACAGCTGATTTTTCTGCAAGAAAAAATTTAGCGAATACCTTATCAATCTTTTCTCTGGATAAATCATCATGTCCACTACCTGTAGATTGATTGAAGTGACTTGTTGAAACTCTTTCTTCCTTAAAAATTTTTAAAATATTATCTAATTTGTAATAAATTTGATTTGATCTTTCGTGGAAAATATCCTTTAAACCTTCCTCAACTGAAATAACAAATTCTTTGGATAATCTAAAATTATAATTTTTATTTTTCATTCTTTAAAACCTTCCTTTTTGCTGAGGCTATATCTCTTAAATGCGTAAGAAAAGCATTGGTTCCACCTCCATTAAAGTAAGAAAGTTTTTTTGAAGTCTCATAAAGATCTAACAATTCACCATCCAATTCTTCTGCTGTAAAATCTTTTATTCCAGCTATCACTTCTGCAAAACGGTCTCTTCTAAGTGACTTAGAAACTGTATACGCGTCCATAATAATTGTTTTACAAGATCTCCAAGGCCTATTTTGACAAAAATGATCAGAAAGAGCATCACTTAACACAGAAGCTTCAGATTCCTCTATATACCAATCAAATGACAATGGGAGAGGTTTTAATCCAGAAAAAATTTCAAATAATTCTCCAGCTGACAAAGGATTATCATCATCATTTTTTAATGGAAGAGCTGAATCTTGTAATGACCGCCATAATTCTGGATGATTCTTTTCTAATTGATCCCTTATCGATTCTATTCCTTGATCAAGAATCGTATTAACTTGTGCTAATGCAAGAAAAACTTCTGGGCCAGGCGATGATAACTTTCCATTTCTAAGATTTGAAATCTGAGAATTATGTACTCTTCCTAAATCAAGTATTTCAGACAGCAAAGGTAAAACCCTGTGGGACCAACCATTCCTCTCATGCCAAAGATGAATCAAATGAGCCATTGCTCTTCGACCCTTCAATAATTTATCGCGATATCCTAAGCTCACAGATAATTAAAATAATCAATAGTATAGTATGATAATATTACATATCGGCCTTTTTGAAAATAGTTTTTCCAATATTATGAAATCAGTTATCTTCCAAGAAACAGCCAAATTAAAAAAACCTGTTCCTGCAGAAAAAGTTATAGAACTCTCGGATAAATTACTTGAACCATCTAGTCACTCTAAAAGATATCCTCCTAGATTACACAAGACGTGGGGGACAATCTTTTTTATGATTGCCATACACTTATTATCCTTAGTAGCATTACAACCTCAGTTTTGGAGCATACCTGCAGTAACAGCATTATTTTTCTTTTACTGGTTAACTGCTTGTCTTGGAGTCACTTTGGGTTATCATCGTTTACTTTCTCATAGATCATTTGTTGTTCCAAAATGGTTGGAGAGATTTTTCGCCACATGTGGAGCCATCAGTTGTCAACATGGACCAATAGATTGGGTTGGATTGCATAGACATCATCATTCATTTTCAGATACAGAAGTAGACCATCACAATAGTAAGAGAGGATTTTGGTGGAGCCACATGGGTTGGATGTTTAAGGATGTAGAGGCATTAAAAGCTGTACCAAAATTAAGTGCAGATTTAATTAAAGACCCATACTATAGATTCCTTAATAAATATTTTCTATTTTTACAAATTCCTATTGGCTTATGTTTATATGCAATAGGACAAAAATTAGGAGTTGGAGGTTGGGCATTAGTATTATGGGGCATACCTCTAAGACTTGTAGTGGTATATCATATTACTTGGTTAGTAAACTCAGCTACCCATTGTTGGGGTAAAGCCCCTTTTGAAAGTGGCGATGGGTCAAAAAATAATGTTTGGGTTGCAGCTTTAACCTTTGGAGAAGGATGGCATAACAATCATCATGCATTTCCTAATTCAGCTAGACAGGGATTATTTAGAGGTCAAATTGATTTAACTTGGGAACATATTAAGATTCTTGCCAAATTAGGATTCGCAAAAAAAGTAAAATTACCCTCTAGGTCTTATTATTAAATATATAAATAAATATTTTCATGGCTAAAAGAGTAAAAGTTGTTTTAACAGAATCAGTTGCCACTTTAGGTAGAGATGGTGATGTAGTAGAAGTTGCACCTGGTTATGCAAGGAATTTCTTATTACCATTTGGTAAAGCAGCTAATGTAACTCCTTCAATTCTGAAACAAATTGAAAGAAAAAGAGCAAAAGAAAAAATTGCTGCAGAGAAAGTAAAACAAGAAGCTATTGATTTTAAAACCGCATTAGCAACTATTGGTAGATTTACAATCAAGAAACAAGTTGGTGAAGATGGTGTCCTTTTTGGAACTGTTACTAATGGAGATGTTGCTGAAGCTATAGAGGCAGCTACGAAAAAAGATATTGATAGAAGAGACATAACTGTCCCAGATATTCATAATTTAGGTTCTTTTGTTGCAAAGATAAAACTACATCAAGAAGTAAGTGCGGAAGTAAACATTGAAGTAACAAGTTAATAACTTTGTTGCATTATTTGGAAAAGTAGTCAGAGTATATATCTAAGTCTTTAAATACATGGTATCAGTTCCTTTTTCAAATAATGGGTCTAATAAAAATTTTAAAAAAGACTTTAACAATGAAAACGCTGGTTTAGTTCCTCCCCAAAATATTCAAGCAGAAGAAGTTGTTTTAGGGGGAATTCTACTTGATCCTGATGCGATAGGAAGGATTGCAGACTTGATTAAACCAGAAGCCTTTTATATAAATGCTCATCAAGAGATATATAAAACAGCCTTAATGTTGCATACACAAGGCAAACCTACAGATCTAACTTCAATGAGTGCATGGCTTGCTGACAATGGATCACTTGAAGAAATTGGAGGAAATTCTAAATTAGTAGAACTTGTAGAAAATGTTTCTTCAACAGCTTCAATAGAACAAGTTGCGAATTTAATTAGTGATAAATTTATAAGGAGACAACTCATCCGATCTGGGAATGAGGTTGTCCAACTAGGATTTGATCAAACACAAGAAACCAATGAAGTTTTAGATAAGGCAGAACAGAAAATTTTTGAAATTAGTCAAGAAAAACCAACAAAAGGTCTAACCCAAGCGGCAGAAATTCTTACAAGTACTTTTAATGAAATAGAGTCCAGATCATTAGGAACATCTGTAGCTGGTATTCCAGTAAATTTTTACGACCTTGACGCAATGACTCAAGGCTTTCAAAGGAGTGATCTAATAATTGTGGCAGGAAGACCCTCAATGGGAAAAACTTCAATGGTTTTAAACCTAGCAAAGAATGTAGCTCAATCTCAGGATCTTCCTGTTTGTGTATTTAGCCTTGAGATGAGCAAAGAACAACTTACATATAGATTACTTTCTATGGAAGTGGGTATAGAAAGCGGAAGATTAAGAACCGGAAGACTACAACAAGAAGAATGGCCTTTACTTGGAGAAGGAATCAACTCTTTAGGTCAACTGCCAATTTTTATTGATGATAAGCCTAATTTAAGTGTTTTAGAAATGAGGTCTCTATGCAGAAGATTAATAGCTGAGCAGAAAAAAGAACTTGGTTTAATAGTTATTGACTACTTACAACTAATGGAGGGTACAACACCTGATAACAGAGTTCAAGAGCTATCTCGTATTACTAGAGGTCTCAAAAGTATGGCAAGAGAGTTAAAAGTACCAGTAGTAGCTTTATCTCAATTAAGTAGAGGAGTTGAATCAAGAACAAATAAAAGACCTATGTTAAGTGACCTTAGAGAATCCGGATCTATAGAACAAGATGCCGACTTAGTATTAATGATTTATAGAGACGAGTATTACAATCCAGAAACTGAAGATAGAGGAATAACTGAAATTATTGTCACGAAACACAGAAACGGTCCTGTTGGAACTGTTAAATTATTATTTGAACCCCAATTTACAAGATTTAGAAACTTAGCCAACTAATCATCACGATAATGAAAGATCCACAATCCCCAAATGAGTCTTTTGACATTATTGTTATTGGAGGGGGACATGCAGGTTGTGAAGCTGCAATTACGACAGCAAAATTAGGATTTTCTACTGCGTTATTTACAATAAATTTAGATAGGATTGCTTGGCAACCATGTAATCCAGCTGTAGGTGGGCCAGCAAAAAGTCAATTAGTCCATGAGGTTGATGCTTTAGGAGGAATCATTGGACAATTAGCTGATAAAACTGCAATCCAAAAAAGAATTTTAAATGCGAGTAGGGGGCCAGCCGTTTGGGCATTAAGGGCTCAAACAGACAAAAGAGAATACTCTAAACGAATGATAGAAATACTCCAAAACACAGATAATCTTTCATTAAAAGAGGCCATGATTACTGAATTAGTGACAAAAGAGGCTGAAACTTTTACCAATAACTCAAATAATAAGACTAAAAAAATCAAAGGTGTAAAAACTTTTTTTGGAACCTACTATTCTGCAAAATCAATAATAATTACTGCAGGAACTTTTTTGGAAGGAAGAATCTGGATAGGTAATAAATCAATGTCTGCAGGGAGATCTGGAGAGCAAGCGGCACAAGGATTAACGCAAAGCTTACATAATCTTGGAATAAAAACTGAGCGATTAAAAACTGGAACTCCTGCAAGAGTGGATAAAAAGAGTATTTCTTTTGATGAATTAGATATTCAACCAAGTACAGCTGCAGATAAATATTTTTCGTTTGATCCCAAAATCAAAAACAATATGCCGCAAGTAAGTTGTCACATAACAAGAACAACTTTAAAAACTCATGAATTAATTCGCAATAATTTACATTTAACTCCAATCTATGGAGGATTTATAGATAGTAAAGGCCCTAGATATTGCCCTTCAATAGAAGACAAGATTGTAAAATTTGCAGACAAAAATTCACATCAAATTTTCTTAGAACCTGAAGGGATAAATACACCAGAAATATACGTACAAGGATTCTCTACTGGATTACCTGAAAATATTCAATTAGAACTTTTAAGAACATTGCCAGGGTTAAATAAATGTAAAATGCTTAGGCCTGCTTATGCTGTTGAATATGAATACATCCCTGCGACACAACTTAAGTCATCATTAGAAACAATTGAGATAGACAATTTATTTAGTGCTGGACAAATCAATGGAACAACTGGCTATGAAGAAGCTGCTGCCCAAGGATTAGTTGCAGGAATTAATGCAACTAGAAAATTAAATATGAAAGATCCAATAATATTTTCAAGAGAGAGCAGCTATATAGGCACCATGATAAATGACTTAATTACGAGAGATCTTAAAGAACCATATAGAGTCCTCACAAGTAGAAGTGAATATAGACTTACCTTACGAGGAGATAATGCTGATAGGCGATTAACTCCTTTAGGTTTTGAAATAGGCTTAATAGATGAAAGAAGATGGTTGGCTCATAAGAAAAAAATGAAATCACTGAAAGAAGAAAATTCAAGATTAGAGAATACACGTTTAAAATGTACTGATGAAATCGCTAAAAAAATAGAGTTAGATAGTGGATCAAAAATTAAAGGATCAACAACATTAAAAGAACTTTTAAAAAGACCCAATCTTCACTATTCTGATTTTATAAGATATGATTTGGTGGACAAAACTCTTCCGATATCAGTAATTGAAGGAGTTGAAATAGATATTAAATACGAAGGCTACCTTAAAAGACAAAAAAATAATATTGATCAGATAAATCGTCAAAGTCTCAAATCACTTTCATCAGAAATTAATTATGACCAAATAGATACTTTATCTCTAGAAGCCCGTGAAAATTTAAATAAAATAAAACCTACTAATTTTGGTGATGCATCCAAGATACCCGGTGTAAGTAAAGCTGATTTAACAGCATTACTAGTTTGGCTCAAAATAAAGGAACTAAAAAAAGAAAAGAAAACTAGTTTTGCTGAAAAAAAGTTATCATCATAAAAGATATTGGTAACAGCACTGAATAATAAACTCTTCAACTCACCAAAAATTTTATGGGAAGAGGAAGCTACTGCCTTTTTAGTTGCAAATGCTTTACCAAAAATATCTGGGGCATGGAAATTAATGTTACTAGGGGATGGCAGTCCAACAAGACATTTGCAGCTTTTAACTAATCACGAAACCAAGATCAGATTAATATCTATGCAGATAGATCCTCTATTTGAAAAAGAGGGTCCAAGAGAAATCGATCAATTAAAAGAACCCTTAATTAGAAGGCAAGTTTGGATTAGAAATCAAAACAAAAATCTTGCCTGGGCTGAAAGTTGGTGGAATTCAGAACAGATCAGCCAAAATTTAAAATCAAAAGAAGAACCAATCTGGAAAAACTTAACTCAAGATAGATCAGAATTATTTAGAGAAGTGGACAGCATTTCAATAGTTAATTCAAATTGGTTAGAGGAGGAATTTTGTTTTGAAGGCCCATTTTGGTCAAGAAATTACAGATTTTTTCGTAATAAAAAACCTCTAACTATTATTCGCGAAGTTTTCAATCCTCTTTTAGAAACTTGGTTAGGTCCATCAGGAATTCAAAATTTCTCTAATCTATATTCTTCTTCGTCTAGACCTCGGAATACTTCTTCCATTATTTGAAACGCTTTTTGGATTATCTTGATTTACATTAATCTCATTGATTTTTTCAGAAGATCTTTGCCATCTATCAACTTTTAAATCTGAATCATCCGGCCATTCATCAAAAGAGTTTGATTTTCCATAAGGCAACTTCTTTTGTTCATCCATCTGGATACTTTTAGGTTGCCTTAAAGATAAAGCCTCTAAAGGACGCTTAGAAAATGGTTTCTCAACATCAATAAATTTAGATTCTCTTGAAAAAGATTTAATATCTTGTGCCTCTTCATAACTATTTTCCTGATCAGACCAATCCTCTTCTTCTTCTTCAAAAAACATATCCATTTTATCGGATACCCATCTTCCGACATTTTTAACATTCCTGCCAGATATTCCTTGAAAATCAGTACTTCTTTTCTTACCGGGTCTAGAACCTGATACACCATCAACAAATTGTCTGCCTGTTTCAAAAATTTTATCAACTTGTTTGTCAAGTATTGTTCTGTCAAAATTATTTCTAAAGTTTCTAGGTCTACGAGAATCCATAAATTATCTTTGTTTTTAAATATCAAGTTACAACAACATAATAGGAAATTCTAATTAAAGAAACAAAATCACATTTTTAAATTATCAATCAAACAAAATTAAACATTTTTTATTCCAGAATCCATTAAAGAACAAATTACAACATTTCTTACAAGCAATATTTCTAATTCTTTTTCTATACATATACTTCTCCCCGCAATTTAAACATTTGCCAGTATATTTTAATGCTTTTCTTTCAACAGGAAAATTATGTCTAATACTTATCTGAAAATTATTTTCTACTTTGTTAATTTCATTCATTTTACTCAAAAAATTTGGCCCATGTATCTCATTTATATGCAAAATCCTATCTACCCATGCATGAATCATTTCATGACATAAAGTACTATGAATTTCATTACACGATAATTTACTTAAAATTGGCTTTGACAAAATTATTTCAGAATCAATGACTCCTTTAAGTTGTTTACGCTTATAAAAACCTGCAGTTGTCTTTAATCTATTATCGCTCCATCTAACCTTTACTAAAGGTTCTCTATTAGTTGTTAAAGATTGATCAAAAAATTGCCTATTAAACTTATGAAATACTGGTAAAAGAGGAATTAGAGACATTATCAATTAAATTTAGTATTATTTTGACAAAGAAAGTCATCAAAAACGATTTATTTTCTTAAAATTAAGAAAAACTAATTACAAAATGGATGCATTACTAGTAAAAGATATTGGTGTTAAAGCTTTATTGGTTGGTGGAGCAGTGCTTGTATCTTTTTGGACCTTCAATGCTGTTAAGCTTGTTATAAGTGCTAGAGGAATTAATCCATTAGTGCGGAAATTTTTTGATCAAGTTGCTGCAGGTAGAATTGATGCCGCATATGGACTAACTACTAAAACTTACAAAACACATGTAAAACGTCAGGACTTTCTAAAATTTTTAGCTGGCTTAAATTTAAATAAATATAGAAATCTAAAGTCAGGTAGACCAAGAGTTCAAGAGGATCAAATCATAATTACTTTAAATTTAAAATCTGAGGATAAGAAAGATGAACTTCCTTTAGATTTTACTTTTTCAAAAAGTGATAAAGATTGGAAGATAGACAGAATAGCTAAAGTAAATTAGGAACGGTTCAAAAACTTGTGAAACATGAAGAACTTCGGAAAGAAGAAATATTAAAAAAATTAGAATTACACCCAAGCAGATTAGATAAAGAAAAAATCATCTTTGAAGCAATGGAAAATGAGCTCAATGATTTTTTTGAGGGAATAACAATGGCCTTAGATCCTTTAGTAACTTTTGGTGTAAAGCAAGTACCTGAAAAAGAAGAAGAAACATCTAGTCAAGGATGTAAATGGAGTATTTTTAAAGTATTAACAAATCAATTAATCAAAAGAGAACTTACTGGGCATGCCGCTAGAGATGCAATCAATTTAGTTATGAAATCCGCAACTAAAGAACAATGGAACGGATTTTATAGACGAGTATTGATTAAAGATCTTCGTTGTGGGGTTTCTGAAAAAACAATAAACAAAGTTGCAAAACAATTTCCAAAGTATGCTATTCCTATCTTCTCTTGTCCCCTTGCACATGACAGCGCAAACCATGAAAAGAAAATGATAGGCAAGAAACAAATTGAGATTAAATTAGACGGAGTCAGAGTATTAACAATTATTAGAAAAAATAAAGTAGAAATGTTTTCTCGAAACGGCAAACAATTTAATAACTTTGGTCATATCATTACAGAAATAGAAAAAGTATTAGAGAAACATCCTGCCCCCTACGATTTAGTCTTAGACGGTGAAGTAATGAGTGCTAATTTTCAAGATCTAATGAAGCAAGTACATAGAAAAGATGGCAAACAATCCAAAGATGCAGTTTTATACTTATTTGATATCTGTCCAATGAAAAATTTCAAGAAGGGTTTATGGGAAAAAGATCAAAATACTAGAAGTATGTTGGTAAAAGATTGGGTAGCAAAAAATGCAACTCTTTTAAAACATATCCAAACACTTGACTGGGAAAATGTAGATTTAGATACACCTGAAGGACAAAGTAGATTTGTAGAACTTAACAAATCAGCCGTAGAGGGAGGATATGAAGGCGTGATGATTAAAAATCCTCATGGTTGGTATGAATGCAAAAGAACACATAATTGGTTAAAAGCAAAACCATTCATAGAAGTTACCTTAAGAGTTGTAGCAATAGAAGAAGGGACAGGCCGAAACGAAGGCAGACTTGGAGCAATCCTGGTTGAAGGTAAAGATGATCAATATAATTATCGTCTTAATTGCGGGAGTGGATTTAGTGATTCTCAACGTGAAGAATATTGGAGTGGAAGAGATAAACTAATCGGCCAGTTGGTAGAAATCAGAGCTGATGCAAGAACTCAATCTCAAGATGCTAAAACATTCAGTCTTAGGTTTCCAAGATTCAAGTGCTTTAGAGGTTTCGGACCAGGTGAAAAAATATAATTTTAAGGGAATTCGTTTCATATAAATCAATATTTAAGCTAGCAGTAAATTATGAAAAACTAAAAAAGTAGATAATGAAATACACTATTAATGATTAACAAATTACTATCTAAAGATATTGATTTTATGGATAACAAAAATCTTTTCAAATATATTAAAACCCCTTGCGGTCAAGCAAAATATATAGAATTACAATCTAATAAAAGTTTGCTTGGAAAATTAAGACTTTTTTGGTTTATAGTTATTGCTTCTATTAGAGATTGGAATATTAGAGATTAATTTCTTTTGACTCATTAATATATTCCATAGCGTACTTTGCTGAAAAATAAACAACCATCAAAGTAGAAACCACACTTATAATTGTTATAAATAAATTATTTGATGGCTGTAAATTTTTTAAATCCTGCAAACTTTTTGCCAAGCTCCCTATAGAACAATAAAGAAATGTTCCAGGAATGATTCCTAAAAGACCAAGAGCAAAGTTTCTAAATTTAATATTATTTAACCCATAAAAATAATTAAGAATACTAAAAGGAAAGAGAGGAGAAAGTCGCGCTAAAAGGATCAATTTGAGACCACCTTTCTGCACTACTTGTTCCATAAGACTTAATCTGGGGAAACGATTAATAACTTTTTTAAGCTTTATTGATAAAAAACTTTTTGAAATAAAGAATGCTACTGAAGCTCCAATAACTGCCGCAAAAAAAACTATTATTGAACCAAGATAAGAACCATACAAAAAACCTGATAGTAAAGATAACCAAGAGGCAGGCAGAATCAATAAAACAATTACAATATATAAAAGGATAAAAGCAAAAATCCCAATATTTGTATTGAAAAAATAGGCTAAGTCATAGATATTTTCAAAAAAAGAAGTCATATTATTTTAATAATTTAAGTTTTTTATTTATTCTTTCCGATTGCAAATTTCCTTCTTTCAACTTGGCAAAACATTCCTCAACAATATCTTTAGGAGCTTTGTCTATAAAGTTTTTGTTAGATATTCTCTTATTTAATGTTTGTATATCAGAATTAACTTTTTGCAGGTCCTTAGTAAGTCTATCCTTTAAAGCTTCTAGATTTACAAAATCGTTAAAGGGTAAATAGATTTCTATATCACCAATAATACCAGAAAAAGACTGAGCAAAATTGTTTTTATCGATATCCTGAGATTTACAAATAAAAACTTCAGATGACTTGGTAAAAGTTTTAATATCAACTAATAAAGTTTTCAAAAAGTTAGTTAATTCAACATTATCTGAAATTAAGTAAACAGGAACCAGTTGGGATGGCTTAAGTCCTAACTCAACCCTAAGATTTCTAATTAATCTAATTATTTCAAAAAGCTCTTGAAAGGATTTATCTATTTGAGAATTTATATATTTTTTTTCTAATACAGGCCATTTCTGAAGAGATAATAAAATTTGTTCAGATTTCATTTGCAATTTATGCCAAAGTTCTTCAGTGATATGTGGCATAAAGGGATGCATCATAACCAACACATCAGTTAGTACTTTGATTAATATTTTTTCAGATATTTTCCTGGTATGGGATTCTTTATTATTAAATTTTTGTTTTGCAAATTCAACATACCAATCACAAAAGTCATTCCAGGCAAATTCATATAATAATTTTGCAGATTCGCCTAATTTATATTGAATTAAAAGATTAGATACTTTTGTATTCAACTGATTTAATTTTGATAAAATCCACTTATCAGATAATTCTAAATATTTTTCATCACTCTCACTTAAAGAATAATTTTCAGAAAAAGTTTTATTTATTAAAACAAATTTAGTAGCATTCCAAAGTTTATTTGCAAAATTCCTTGATGCTTCAACTGTTGAAGAAGTATTTTCTTTCCTATCAAAATCAAGCCTTATATCCTGACCAGCGCCAGCAACTTCACGAAGTAAAGCAAATCGCAAAGCATCAGAACCATATTTATCAATCAACAGTAAAGGATCAATTCCGTTACCTGAACTTTTACTCATTTTTTTATTATTTTCATCTCGAACTAAACCATGAATATAAACATCTTTGAATGGAATATTATTCGTAAAAGTTTTCCCCATCATTGTCATTCTTGCTACCCAAAAGAAAATAATATCGAAACCAGTAACTAATACACTATTTGGATACCATTTTTTAAAATCTGCATCATTGGTATTAGGCCACCCCAATGTAGAAAAAGGCCATAAACCACTTGAAAACCAAGTATCTAAAACATCCTTATCACGAATAAGTTGCAAATTAGACCCAAATTCTTTAGTAGCTTTGCTTAATGCTTCTTTCTCATTTCTGGCAACAACATATGGAGTATTTTGATCTATTGAGTCTTCTGATTGTTTTAATACATACCATGCAGGAATTTGATGTCCCCACCATAATTGTCTACTAATACACCAATCATTGATATTATCTAACCAATCTTTATAAACTTTCTCCCAACGCTGAGGAATAAAGGTAGGCTTTTTAGAATCAAGTTCTTTTAGACAACTTAAAGAAATATTGTCCATTTTCAAAAACCACTGGGTTGACAATAATGGCTCAATTGGCACTTTTCCTCTATCAGAAAAAGGTACTGTATTTTTATAGTTTTCTATTTTAGTTAATAAACCTAAAGTATCTAATTCCTTTATGATTTGTTTTCTAGCATCAAATCTATCTAAATCCTGAAACTTTCCTGCATTAATATTAAGAGTTCCATCTTTATTCATTATATTGATTTGCTTTAAATTATTCCTTTTGCCGATAGCAAAATCATTAGGATCATGAGCTGGGGTAACCTTTACACAACCTGTACCAAAATCCTTATCAACATGTATATCAGAAATAACAGGTATTTCTCTATCAACAAAAGGTACTTTCACTTTTTTATCTATATATTTTTTATATCTTTCATCGTTTGGATTTACAGCTAAAGCGGTATCTCCCAATAAGGTTTCAGGTCGAGTTGTTGCGACCTCTAAATATTCATCTAAGATGTGACCCTGATCAGAAATTAGTGGGTATTTAAAATGCCATAAGTATCCATTAACCTCCTGCATTTCAACTTCAAGATCACTAACTGCTGATTGAGATGCCGGACACCAATTAACTAAATATTCGCCTCTATAAATCAGTTTATTCTCATGCAAAATATTAAATGCTTCAACAACTGCTTCATTCAATTTTTCATCTAAAGTAAATCGTTCCCTTTCCCAGTCTACGGAATACCCAATCCTCTTTAATTGGGATATTATTTTACCCCCACTTTGCTCTTTCCAAATCCAAGCTCTTTTTAAAAATTCTTCTCTTCCAATATCTTCGCTATTTTTACCCTCAGTTTTTAATTGTTTTTCAAGAATAGTTTGAACGGCTATTGAAGCATGATCAGTGCCAGGTAAGCACAAAACATTTTTACCAAGAAGTCTTTGAAAACGAATAATCACGTCTATTAATGCAGTATTGAAAGCATGGCCCATATGCAAAGACCCTGTCACATTTGGAGGCGGAATAACTATACAGAAAGGATCCCCTTTATCATTAGGATTAGGACTAAATGCTCTTAAACTATCCCATTGCTTTTGCCATTTTTGTTCTACCTGTGAAGGCAAATAATTATTTAATGTAAGTTCATCATTGGACTCATTCATTTGCAATAGTTATTTCATTAGCTTTTTACTTATTTTATATTGATAGAAGCAAATAATTTAAAAAAATATCAGTTTGCAAAATATATGTAAAACTACAAGAGTTTAAAACCAGAACCGCATGCACACCTTTTGGCATTTTTAGGAGTTGAGATAAGAAAACCCCCACCACTTAAATCACTGTAATAGTCAAGTTTTAAATCTTTTAACAAAGAAAACTTTTTAGTATCAGCATATAAAGTTATGCCTTCAGTTCTGGATATGGGAGATCCATTACATATACCTGGTTTTAATTTAATATGTATCCATCCTTCTGAGCCTATATCATCTTTGATTAAATCAATAAACATTTCACCAGGCGAACCGCCAAAGGATGCTTGCCTTGAAAGCTCTGATGCTGCAGTTTGACTGATTGAAAGATTAACGATCTCAGTCATTGTTATAAAAATAAAATGGGCGATCCAGGGTTCGAACCAGGGACATCCTGCTTGTAAGGCAGGCGCTCTACCGCTGAGCTAATCGCCCTATAATGATTTATTCTAGTAGATGATGTTGAAAATTTTATACTAAGTATTTAAATATTTCATGATTTAGGCAAAATTGAATAAATAAGATACAGTTTTATGAACTTAAAAAATGGATATAACAATCAGAAAGATAGTGATCTAAGCACTTTAGAGAGTTTCAAGATTTTAATATCAAATATTAAATATTTAAAAGATAAAACTTGGGGCTGCCCATGGCAAAAAATGCAGTCACATAAATCCTTAATCCCATTTTTAAATGAAGAAAGTAGTGAATTTATTGATGCAATATATGAAAAAAACGCGAATAATATTTGTGAAGAATTAGGAGATCTCTTATTACAAATAATGCTTCATGCGGAAATTGGCTTTGAAGAAAAACAATTTGAATTAAAGGATGTTATTGAAAATTTAAATAAAAAAATTATTAATAGACATCCGTATATTTTTAAAAAAAAAGAAAAAGTATCTTTAAAAAGGTCACAAGAAATTTGGAGAAATATTAAAATATCTGAAAATAAGACGTTCTATAAGAAATCATCAATTAGTAGACAATTGAATTCAAAAATAAAAAGTTTACCTGCAACTATAGGATCAAACCAGATTACCAATACTGTTAAAGAATACGGTTTTAAGTGGGAAAGTAGTAAAAAGATTTTTGATAAATTAGATGAAGAAATATGCGAATTAAAAGAGGCAATAAAAAGCAAAAAGGCACATGATATAAAAGATGAATTTGGTGATGTTTACTTTACTTTGATAAGTCTTTCAAACTTTCTAAAAATAAATCCAGAATCATCTCTTCAAAAAACTAATAAAAAATTTTTAGACAGATTTGCAATAATTGAAGATCAGGTAGGAGATAATATTAAAAAACAAAAACCAGAAGATTTCCAGCAGCTTTGGGAAGTTGCTAAAAAAACACTAATGAGAGAAAAATTGAAAAAAAAATGAAAGATATGCCAACGTGGATAGATGAGTACCACAAAGGCTCAAGATTTGGGCTCAATGGGAAAGTATTACTTAAAAAAAATTCTAAATATCAAGAAATCCTCATTCTTGAGAATGATTTTTATGGTAAAGCTTTAATGTTAGATGGATGTTGGATGACTTCATTGAGAGACGAGAAATATTATCATGAATGTCTTGTTCATCCAGCGTTAAGTAGCATTGATAAGAAATCTCACGTACTGATTATTGGAGGGGGTGATGGTGGCACTGCAAGAGAATGCTTAAAATACTCTCAAGTTGCAAAAATTGATTTAGTAGAAATTGATGAAGAAGTCATAAAAGTATCTAAAACATTTTTACAAGAAATTGGAGGTGAAGCGTGGAGTGATAAAAGATTAGCTATACATATTGATGATGGAGTTAAATGGGTAGAAAAAACTAAAGATAATTTTTATGATGTTATTTTATTAGATTGCTCAGATCCATCAGAATTTTCTAATTTATTATTTACAGATTCCTTTTATAAAGAATGTAAAAGAATACTTACGAAAAAGGGGATATTAGCGACTCAAAGTGAATCGCCTGAATCATTCAAAAATATTCATATTCATATTTTGAAATCACTCAAAAGAATATTCAAATTATCTGAAACTATGTATTCATTTGTTCCCATATATCCAAGTGGGATTTGGAGTTGGACATTCGCTTCAGAAAAAGAATTAAATTTATCAAAAGTCAATTACAAAGAAGTTATGAAAATAGAAAAGGGTTGTGATATTTGGAATTTAAATTTTCAAAATGCTGCATTCAAAATGATGCCAAATAAAATTGTAAAAGAACTCAATTCGTAAAGATGATCAATAAAAATTTATTTGATAAAGAAAGTGCAATTTTTATGGGTGCTAAAAGAAATCCGAATGATTGTTCAATTGGAATTTTTGGAGTCAATTATGATGGTACATGCTCTTATAAGTCAGGGACTAGATTTGGTCCAAATGCCATAAGGCTAGTAAGCACATGCTTAGAGACATTCTGTCCAAGATTAGGAAAAGATTTAGAAGATTTTAATTATGTTGATTTTGGTTCACTAGAAATAGATAAAAATGACTCAAAGTCTGTCATTAAAGCAGTCAAATCAGCAACAGATTTCATTATGAGTAGAAAGCTTACTCCCATTATGCTTGGAGGTGAGCACTCTATTACTAGTGGTGCTATTGAGGCGTTAGTAAATAAATATCCTAATCTGATTTTAATTCAATTAGATGCTCATGCAGATCTAAGAACCTCATATATGGGGAATGAACATAGTCATGCTTGTGCAATGCAAAGATGCTTAGATGTTTTACCTGAAAAAAAGATTTTGCAAGTCGGAATAAGAAGTGGCACCAAAGAAGAGTTTAAATTTATGAGTCAACAAAAACAATTAGTAAAATTCTTGCCAAGAGGAAATGCTCAAGAATTTAAAAAGGCCCTTCTTCCTTACTCTAATTCGCCAATATATTTAACAATAGATTTGGATTGGTTTGATCCAAGTTTATTACCTGGTACGGGAACTCCAGAACCAGGAGGTTTTTTTTGGAATGACTTTGAAGTAATTCTTGAAACTCTAAAAGACTTTAGAATTGTCGCTTCAGATATTGTGGAATTATCTCCAGAAATTGATAATAGCGGAGTTAGTAGTATAGTTGCCGCAAAAGTACTGAGAAGCTTAATTATGTCAGTACAAAATATGCAATAAAAAATTTCTAAACTAGAGTATGAAAAGCTAAATAACTCATTAAATGTTTCATGGATTTGCTTAAAAGTCCACTTTATTCAAAATATATTGAGTCAAATGCAAAGTTAGTCAATTTTGCAGGTTGGGAAATGCCCATATCCTTTTCGGGATTAATAAACGAACATGAATCAGTAAGAACATCAGCAGGATTCTTTGATATTTCCCATATGGGTATAATTTCTCTTAGAGGAATTAATCCAAAAGAATATATTCAAAAATTTTTTCCTACTAATTTATATTCCTTTTCAGAAGGACAAGGGCTTTATACATTAATGCTTAATGAAAAGGGAGGAATAATAGATGACCTAATAATTTATGACCTTGGACAACAAGAAGAGGATATCTCAGAAATTTTTTTAATAGTAAATGCGAGCAGATACCAAATTGATTTTTCTTGGATTAAAAATAATTTAAATACCAATAATATTTCAATATCAAATGCTAAAAAAGATAAGGTCCTCTTTGCACTGCAAGGCAAAGATTCCTTTAAATTATTCGAAGAATGGATTAAATCATCGATTTCATATATCCCTTACTTTGGTTGTGAATATAAAATCTTTAAACATATTTCGTCCAAAGAAAAGATTTTCTTTTCGAAAACGGGCTATACAGGTGAAAACGGTTTAGAAATCCTATTATCCGCAAAAGCAGCAATTAATTTATGGGATTTCTTAGTTTCAAAAAATATTAAGCCTTGTGGTTTAGGTGCTAGAGATACCTTAAGACTTGAAGCAGGAATGCACTTATATGGACAAGATTTAGATGAAACAACTACACCATATGAAGCAGGATTAGGTTGGCTAGTACATTTAGAAAATAATCATGATTTTTTTGGAAGAGAGTTTCTTGAAAAACAATCAAGATTTGGTATTAATAAAAAGTTAGTTGGTCTAAATATTGAAGGGAGAGCTATTGGAAGAAAAGGATGCGAAGTATTTAAAGATGGAGAAAATATTGGAACTATAACTAGCGGTACTTGGTCCCCTACTAAGCAAAAGGCAATAGCTTTTGCTTATATTCAAAATTCTTACGCTACTTTAAATAATGTTGTTGAAATTTTAATCAGAGGTAAAACATTCAAAGGGACCATAACGAAAAGAGCTTTTTATAAAAAAGATATTTAACTAAATTTACCCTTGAAGAATTATTATTGTTAATTATTGCTCAATAAGTCATTTCTAGATGCGAAACAAAATTTGTGAAGAACTCAATAAGTCAGATATTGGGAAAGTAGTTAATTTATGTGGATGGGTTGATCGAAGAAGAGATCATGGTGGAGTAATTTTTATAGATTTGCGCGATCATAGTGGATTTATGCAAATTACTATTAATCCTGAAGATGGTGAGACTCTTTTTAAACAGGCTGAGATTTTAAGAAATGAAACTGTGATAATGGTTAATGGAATTGTTAATGAAAGACCAAAGGATTCGATAAATAAAAATATTCTCACTGGAGAGTTAGAACTAAAAGTTAAAGATCTACAAATTCTTAATCAAATAAAAAATAATTTACCATTTCCTATCTCAGTACATGATTATGAAAATACAAAAGAAGAGCTTAGACTAAAATATAGATATTTAGATCTAAGAAGAGGAAAATTACTCAAAAATTTAAAAACAAGGCATAAAATTATTAAAGCCGTAAGAGAATATCTTGATAATTCAGGATTTACAGAAGTCGAAACACCATTACTGACAAAATCGACTCCAGAAGGAGCTAGAGATTTTTTAGTTCCAGCTAGGCTTTCAAACGGTGAGTTTTTTGCTTTACCACAATCTCCACAATTATTTAAACAACTTTTAATGGTAGGAGGGTTAGACAAGTACTATCAAATCGCAAAATGTTTCCGTGACGAAGATCTAAGAGCTGATAGACAACCAGAATTTACTCAGCTTGATATTGAAATGAGTTTTATAAGTGAAGAAGAAATTATTTCTTTTAATGAAAAACTAATAAAAAATGTATGGAAAAATGTACTAAATATAAACTTTAATGAGGAGTTTCCAAGAATGACTTGGCAGGAGGCCATGGACAACTATGGAACAGACAGACCAGATACAAGATATGAAATGTTACTTAAAAATTTAGGTGGGATACTTGGCAATATTGGTTTTAACATTTTCACTAAAGCAATTCAGAATGGCGGAGCAATAAAATCCATAACTATTAAAGATGGCAACACAAGTATTAGTAACGTTCGAATCAAACCTGGAGGAGATATTTTTAAAGTTGCCCAAGATGCAGGAGCTGGAGGTTTAGCATTTATAAGAGTTAAAGGAGATGAACTTGAAACAATTGGGGCAATAAAAAATAATTTAAATAAAGATCATATCTCTAATATTTTAAGAATAACAGAAGCAAAAGATGGGGACTTAATTCTTTTAGGGGCTGGAAATACTCAAATTGTAAATCAATCATTAGATAGAGTCAGGCAATATATTGCAAAAGATTTAAAGCTAATAGAGAAGGATAAATGGAACTTTTTATGGGTCACAGATTTCCCTATGTTTGAAATGAATGAAGAAGAAAAAAGATTTGAAGCTTTACACCATCCGTTTTGTTCTCCTAAAAATATTAAGCTTGAAGATTCAAAAGAATTAAAAGAAAAAATAGAGAGCTCTACAGCACATGCTTATGACTTAGTACTAAATGGATTAGAGTTAGGAGGTGGTTCTCTGCGTATCCATCAAGCTGAAATGCAAAGAGAAGTTCTTAGAACAGTTGGATTAACAGATAATCAAATTAATGAAAAATTTGGTTTTTTAATTGAAGCTCTCGAAATGGGTGCTCCACCTCATGGGGGAATAGCATTTGGGGTAGATAGGATAACAATGCTTATTTTGGGGGAAGATTCAATTAGGGAAACAATCGCTTTTCCAAAAAATCAACAAGCAAAATGTCTTCTTACAAATGCACCTTCAAATGTCTCCAAATCCCAATTAAAAGAATTAAATATTGAAATAACAATTGATGAATAAACTATTTATGGATGATCAATAAATTTTTTGTTTAAATAAAATATAAGGAGGTTGTGCTTAATTAAAAATATTGCATGTCAAAATTTGTTTTTGTTACTGGAGGAGTTGTTTCTAGCATAGGTAAAGGTATTGTTGCCGCAAGCTTAGGAAGATTATTAAAATCAAGAGGGTATAGCGTTTCAATACTTAAACTAGATCCCTATCTAAATGTTGACCCAGGAACAATGAGCCCGTTTCAACATGGCGAAGTTTTCGTTACCGAAGATGGAGCTGAAACAGATTTAGATTTAGGTCACTATGAGAGATTTACTGATACTGCAATGACTCGTTTAAATAGTGTCACTACAGGATCCATCTACCAAGCAGTCATTAATAAAGAAAGAAGAGGGAGTTACAACGGAGGTACAGTTCAAGTTATTCCTCACATCACAAGAGAAATAAGAGAAAGAATTCATAGAGTAGCAGCAAACAGCAATGCTGATATCGTCATAACTGAGATTGGTGGAACAGTAGGAGATATTGAATCTCTTCCATTTTTAGAGGCAATAAGAGAATTTAAAAATGATGTTAATAAAAATGATGTCGCTTATATTCACGTAACTTTACTTCCTTATATCAAAACATCTGGTGAGATAAAAACTAAACCTACTCAACATTCTGTTAAGGAGTTAAGATCCATTGGTATACAACCAGATTTACTTGTATGCAGAAGTGATAAAGAAGTTAATGAAGGGCTAAAAAGAAAACTCAGTGGTTTCTGCGGAGTTAATCTTAATTGTGTAATTGAAGCATTAGATGCTGATAGTATTTATTCAGTTCCTCTTTCTTTAAAGAATGAAGGTTTATGTAAAGAGACTTTAAATTGTCTAGAACTCGAAGATAAAGAATGTGATTTAGAGAATTGGGAAAAAATAATTCATAATCTTAGAAATCCCGGTAACCCTATAAAGGTTGCTTTAGTTGGAAAATATATAGAACTTGGGGATGCATATCTTTCAGTAGTGGAGGCATTAAGGCATGCTTGCATTGAACAAAAAGCTTTATTAGATTTGTATTGGGTAAGTGCTGAAATGATTGAAGAGAAATCAGCCGAAGAGTATTTAAATGATGTTGATGCAATTGTAGTTCCAGGAGGATTTGGAAATAGAGGAGTGAATGGAAAAATTGAAGCAATAAAATTTGCAAGAGAAAAGAAGATTCCTTTCCTAGGTCTATGTTTAGGTATGCAATGCGCAGTAATAGAATGGGCAAGAAATCTAGCCCAATTACCTGATGCATCTAGCTCAGAATTAAATCCAGATTCTCAAAACCCGGTTATTCATTTATTACCTGAACAAGAAGACATTGTTGATCTTGGAGGGACTATGAGATTAGGAGTTTATCCTTGTAGACTTCAAAAAAATACAACTGGTAAAGAGTTGTATAACGAAGATGTTATATATGAGAGGCATCGACATAGATATGAATTTAATAATTACTACAAACAAAGTTTTTTAGATTCTGGATACAAAATCAGTGGCACCTCACCAGACGGAAGATTAGTAGAGTTAATTGAATTAGTTGATCATCCATATTTTTTAGCATGCCAATACCATCCTGAATTCTTATCAAGGCCAGGAAAGCCACATCCATTATTTAAAGGGTTGATCAAAGCATCGCAGGTAAAATTAGAGCAATCAAATTAATATTATTTATTTTTCTTGAATGAAATAATGACAAATTTCTTACCATTAGTAGAAAAATTTCATTCATTACAAGGAGAGGGTTTTCACACAGGCCAAAGTGCCTTTTTTATAAGACTAGCTGGATGTAGTGTTGGATGCTCATGGTGCGATACTAAACATTCTTGGGATAAAGAAAGATACCCTTTAATACCAATCAAAAAAATCATTGGTGAAATAAAAAAGGCTCGAAAAAAAGGCGCATCTTTTTTAGTTATCACTGGTGGTGAGCCTTTACATCATAATTTAGATAATTTGTGCCAAGCTATAAATAAAGAAACTTCTGAAAAGGATCAAAACCCAATCAAGATTCATATTGAAACAAGTGGCGTAAACAAAATGTCAGGTAATTATGATTGGATTACTTTATCTCCAAAAAGACATTTACCCCCCAGAACTTATTTTTTGGAAAACTTTAATGAATTAAAAATAATTATCAATGATAAAAAAGATATTGATTTTGCAATTGATATAAAGCAAGAAATAATGAACAAATATCAGAACCTATCATCAAAAGACAATTTTTATAAGTTAGATAAAAAGTATTATGTACAGCCCGCTTGGGAAAACGCAAGTGGTTTTTCACTTACGATTGATTTTGTTAAAAATAATCCTGAATGGAACTTAAGTCTTCAGACACATAAATACTTAAAGATTAAATAATTTATATGGATTTAAAAAATAAATCTGCAGTAATTTTATTATCAGGAGGCTTAGATTCTTCAACTGTTACAGGCTTAGCAAAAGCGTCCAAAGCTAAAATATTTGGCTTGTCTTTTGATTACGGACAAAGACATAAAAAAGAATTAGATTCCGCATTCACAATAGCCAATCACTTTGGAATAGAGGAATTCAAAATAGTAAAGCTTGACTTATCTTTGTGGGGGGGGTCATCTCTTACAGATATAAAAAAAGATTTACCTATTGATGGCATACAGCAAAATACAATTCCAAACACCTATGTGCCTGGAAGAAATACGATCTTTATTTCTGTTGCGTTAAGCTATGCTGAAGCAATAAATGCTGATTTAATAGGCCTAGGAGTTAATGCACTAGATTATTCTGGTTATCCTGATTGCAGACCTGATTACATTAAAAAGTTTCAAGAATTAGCTAATCTTGCTAACAAACGTGGAAGAGAAGAAAATCCAATTAAACTTTGGACACCTTTACTTGATCTAAATAAAGAAGATATTATTCAATTAGCTTTTGATAATAATGTTCCTTTAGAAAAAACATGGAGTTGTTATTCAGGAAATTTAGAACCCTGTGGAAAATGTGATAGTTGCAGAATTAGACAAACAGCCTACAAAAAATGGCAAATAAAAAAGAATGAGAATTAAGACAAAAAAATTATCTAAGTGGCTTGATCCAGAATTGATAGCTAATCATTTTGCATTGAAATTTGGAGACCATGGATTGTCTTGGTTAGATAGTGATGGGAAAGATAATGGAGAATGGTCTATTTTAGGAGTCAACCCAAAGGAAATTATTTGCTCTAGAGATATCAATAATTTGAATATTGATAATAATCCATTTTTTAAATTAAAAAAAATTGATAGAGGATTTTGGATGGGCTGGTTAAACTTTGAGGCGGGCGCTTATATCGAGCCAAAAAATCCATGGAAGAATAATGAAATATCAACTTTGTGGATTGCATCTTATGATCCAATTATTAAATTTAATCTAGTTTCTAATGAAATAATTCTTGAGGGAACTAGTTTTACTGAAATAAATAAATTTGAAAAAATAATTTTAAATATTAATGTTGAAACAGAAAAAAATTCTATTAAAAATAATCTGAAATTTGATTTTTCAAAAATTAATATAAAAAAAATAACCAACGAATTTCAAACAAATATTTTAAAAGTTAAGAAATTAATATCTATAGGAGATATTTTTCAAGCAAATCTAACAACTCAATGTGAGGTTGAAGCTTTAGAAACTTATAGTTCTTTAAACATATATTCAAAAATAAGAAGAAAATTGAAAGCCCCTTTTGGAGGAATAATAATAAATAATTCAAAGGGGATCAACGAATCAGTGTTATCAACTTCACCTGAAAGATTTTTGAAAATAGACAAAGAAGGATATGTCGAATCAAGACCTATCAAAGGCACAAGATCAAGACACCAAGATGAAAATCAAGATGCATTAAATGCCATAGATTTGATAACAAATGAAAAAGATAGAGCTGAAAATATTATGATTGTGGACCTCTTAAGAAACGATTTAAGCAAAGTATGCGAACTAGGAAGTATTGAGGTTCCAGAAATATTAAAACTTGAGAGTTACTTAAAAGTACATCATCTTACATCAGTAATTAGAGGAAAACTAAAAAAGGATAAAAGCTGGGTTGACTTACTAATTGCTTGCTGGCCAGGAGGCTCAATCACTGGGGCTCCAAAATTACGTTCATGCCAAAGGCTATTTGAAATAGAAAAAAATGGAAGAGGACCTTACTGTGGATCCTTCATAAAAGTTGACTGGAGTGGAGAGTTTGATAGCAACATACTAATAAGATCATTTGTAGTAAAAAATAAGCAAATTAATATATCTGCTGGTTGCGGAATAGTTAGTGATTCTGATCCTCAAAATGAAACAGAAGAACTAAAGTGGAAACTTTTGCCTTTAATAGATTCATTGAAATGAAACAGAGTATAGGTTGGCATAAAGATAAATGGCTAGATATTGAAAATATTTATATATCAGCAAATGATAGAGGTCTAAAGTTTGGAGATGGAATATTCGAAACTGTTTTAATAAAAAATAATAATGCTGTTTTAATAGACGAACATATTCAAAGACTAGAAAATAGCAATAGAATTTTAAATATGAATTTGAATATTAATAAATCACATTTAAAAAACATTATTAGTCTAGGTATTAAAAAATTATCTCTTAAAAACGATAAATTAGGATCAATTAGAATTAACTACAGCAGAGGCTTGAATAAAGGCAGATCAATTAGAATTAATAAAGATCAACAGGAAGATTATAAAAATAATTTATGGATTGAATTTTATATTATAAAACCTAGTTTTTCTCCAATAAGTACATTTATTAGTCAAACAGAAAAAAGAAATCAATATAGTTTAATTAATCAATGTAAAACTTTCTCATATAATCAATCAATTCAAGTACTAATAGAAGCTAATAAAAAATTATTTGATGATTGTTTAATATTAAATACTGCTGATGAATTATGTTGTGGTAGTACTTTTAATATCTTACTGAAAAGAAATAATGTATGGGTGACACCAAGAAAAGAAAGTGGATGTCTTCAGGGTATTATGGTTAAAAAAGCTATAAAATTAAAAATAATTAAGGAAGAATTGATCTTACCTAAATTTTACAATGATGATATTTTAATTGCAATTAATAGTTTATCTTGTAGGCAAATTAATAGAGTTAATGATATAGAATTTACAACAACTTTTGATCCAAAGTATTTCTGGGAATTGTTGTATAAGTAAGATTATTTCTTTTCTGGTAAAAAAGCATCAGATAGGTTATTTATATAGTTATTAACTTTAAAACCAACAATACTTCCAATAACGATAATCGATGGTGAAGAGAAACCTTTATTACTTATTGTCTCTGCTAAATTCTTTAATTCTGAAATTAAACATTTTTGATTATTTAAAGTTGCTTCTTGAATAACAGCACATTTAGTATTTTCATCCAAACCGCCTATAAGTAATTCTTTAACAATAAATTCTATATTTCTCATGCCCATATAAATTACTAAACCGTCAGATGATTTAGCTAACAATCTCCAATTAACAGTCTTTTTATCTTTATTAATATCTTCGTGTCCAGTGACAAAAGTTATAGAGCTTCCTGCTTCTCGATGAGTTAAAGGGATCCCAAAATTTGAAGGAGCAGCTATTCCAGAAGTTATCCCAGGGACAATTTCAACTGAAATCCCATTTTTTTCTAAAAAAGATACTTCTTCACCGCCTCGTGAGAAAACAAAAGGATCACCTCCTTTAAGCCTTACAACATTCTTTCCTTCTTTTGCTAATTTCACAATAAGTAAATTAGTATCAGCCTGAGGAACAGAACACAACCCAGCCCTTTTACCTACATTAAATATTTCAGTTTTCTTATTAGTCTCCTTTATGATTTCGGCAGAAACTAACGCATCATGTACCAAAGCATCACAACTTTTGATAAGTCGTAAGGCTTTTAAAGTTAGCAGCTCAGGGTCTCCAGGACCTGCTCCAACTAAATAAACTATACCGGGCACATTAATCTCCATTAACAAGTATGGTAGTAAAAGAAAATTGTATTGTAGATAAATATCGTGAAAAAAAGTTTATTCAAGCCAAGTAGAAAATTTACTTTATTCAGTGCTTTTGTAACTCTCCTAAATGATAGATTAAGTGAAAGTATTCTTTTACCAATTTTACCTTCTTTTGTTTTACTATTTGACTCAAAAGCTAGTACTTATGGTTTACTTTCTTGTACTTATCAATTAGCACAATTTACGGCTTCGCCTTTTATTGGGCTTATGAGTGATAGATATGGAAGAAGACCTGTAACTTTGTTTTGTATAACGGGCTCAATCATCGGAATATCAATATTATCATTTACAGTTTTATTTGATTGGTCAACTTCACTAGCGACTATCCCCTTATTTTTATTATTTATAGCAAGACTTATTGACGGTCTAAGTGGTGGAACTGCTGCAACAGCGACTACTATTCTTGCAGATATTTCTAGTCCTGAAAAAAGAGCAAAAACATTTGGACTTATTGGAGTCGCATTTGGATTAAGTTTCTTCTTGGGTAATATATTTGTTGTTATTTTTGCTAAAAATACAAATAATAATTTCATTATTCCAGTAATAATAGCTTCAATAATTCCAATTATTAACTTCATACTAGTATTCTTTTATTTACCAGAAACCAAGCCTCAAAACGAATTAAATAAATCAACTCAAATTTTAAAAAATCCTCTAAAACAATTATTTAAAGTATTTAAAGAAGAAAAAATTAGAAAATTATCTCTAGCTTTTTTTATATATTTCATAGCTTTTACTGGACTAACAAATATTTTAATTTTCTTCCTTCAAGAGTCCCTGAATTGGACAACTAAGGCATCCAGTGGAACTCTTGTAGTTGTGGGGGTGATAGCAATTATTGTACAAGGTGGGCTAATTGGTCCATTAGTAAAAAGATTTGGAGAAATGAAACTTACTTTAATTGGTTCAGGATTTATTCTTTTAGCATGTTTCTTGTTGATAACTACCCCTAAAGAAAATGCGACAGCAAATATTTATTCTGCGGTTTCATTTTTAGCTGTAGGTGCAGGTTTAATTACACCTACCTTGAGAGCATTAATTTCAAAAAAATTAGACGGGGATAATCAGGGCTCCATACTAAGTAATTTGCAAGGTCTTCAAAGTCTTGGAGGAGTTTTAGGTATTGGGATGGCTGGAAGAGTTTATGATGATTTTGGTCCTAAAGCACCATTTATTGCAGGATCAATTATTTTACTCCTTATGATCTACCTTATTGCTGAAGGGAAAAATAACAATATTTCTTATAATTAACAAATATAATCCCTTTAATGAAATACGAAGCTAACAATTTTATTAATAGAGAATTAAGTTGGATCGACTTTAATAAAAGAGTTCTTCTTACAGGGATGGAGAAAGATTATAAAGTACTAGATAAAATTAAATTTTTTTCAATTTTCAGTAATAATCTTGATGAATTTTTTATGGTTAGAGTTGCATCATTAAAGGCTCAAGTTGAAGCCGGAATTAGAAAAAAAAGTATTGATGGACATACTCCTAAAGAACAATTAAAAAAAATTAACAAGGAGGTAAAAAAACTCACAATCCTTCAAGAAAAATATTTTAATAATGAATTAAATGATGAGCTTAAAAATGAAGGCATTTTCATAAAAAAATATTGTGAACTCAATCAAAATCAGAAAAATTGGTGTAATAGCTATTTCCTATCTTCAATTTTTCCTTTATTAACACCATTAGTAGTTGATCCTGCGCACCCATTCCCTTTCATAAGTAATTTAAGTCTTAATTTAGCTGCTCTCATTAATGATGGAGAAGAATCAAAAAATCAATTTGTAAGAATTAAAATACCGACAAAAAATATTGGCAGATTTATACTAATTCCCAATGAAATTATTGAAACTGAAGATGAAAGAGAGCATTTTTTTATAACTGTTGAAGACTTAATTGGAAACAACATCAATGCCTTATTTAATGGAATGGAATGCTTAAATTATTCTTTTTTCCGAGTAACAAGAGATGCAGATTTAGAATTAAAAGAACTTGAAGCTGACGACTTACTTCTTGCGGTAGAGCAAAGCTTGCAAAAAAGAAGATTAGGGGGAGATGTAGTTAGATTAGAAGTAAATGAAAATATTCCACAAAATATTTTAAAGTTACTCATTGAAAGTATTGCAATACCAGAAGAATATATCTACTTTTGCAAAAGCCTATTAGGACTTGACGATTTAAATTACCTCATAAAAATTAATCGAGAAGACTTAAAAGAAAATTTATTAATTGGGGATACACATCCATTATTAAAATCGTTAGATTCTTCTAAAGACAAAAATTTTAACTCTATTTTTAGCATTCTTCGAAAACAGAGTATACTTCTACATCATCCATACGACTTATTCAAAACCTCTGTAGAAGAATTTATCAACAAAGCTGCTGACGATCCCCTTGTATTAGCTATTAAAATTACTCTTTATAGAGTTTCAAAGGATTCTCCAATTATTGAAGCTTTGATGAGAGCTGCTGAAAATGGGAAAGAGATAATGACTCTTGTTGAGCTTAAAGCGAGATTTGATGAAGACAACAATATCCAATGGGCAAAACAACTTGAGCAGGCTGGAATTCATGTAGTTTATGGAATACTAGGCTTTAAAACACATACAAAAATTGCGTTAGTCGTTAGAAAAGAAAAAGGAAGACTTAGAAATTATTTTCATATCGGAACTGGAAATTATAATTCAAACACTTCTCGCTTTTACACAGATATAGGATTTCTTTCAACAGATCCGGATATTTCCTCAGATTTAATAGAACTTTTTAATTACTTATCAGGATTCTCGAAACAAAAGACTTATCAGAAATTATTAGTATCCCCAACATCATTAAGAAAAAAATTCATCTTTTTAATAAATAGAGAAATTGAAAATGCCAAAAAAGGAAGGCAAAGTGAAATTATTGCAAAAATGAATTCGTTAGTAGACCCAGAAATTATTCAATTACTTTATTTAGCTTCTCAAACAGGAGTTAAAATTCAACTGATTATAAGAGGTATTTGTTGTCTATATCCTCAAAGAAAGAATTTGAGCGAAAATATTAATGTCACAAGTATTATAGGTCATTTTCTTGAACATTCTAGAATTTTTTGGTTTTACAATAACAATAATCCAGAAGTTTTTGTTGGCAGTGCAGACTGGATGAGAAGAAATTTAGACAGAAGAATAGAAGCAGTAACACCTATAGAAGATATTCAATTAAAATCTCATTTATATAATCTTTTACAAACTTATATTGATGATAATTATTACTCTTGGGTAATGAATAAAGATGGAGAATACGTAAAGAAAAAGGAAGATTCAAACTTAAATCGCTCTCAAATTGATTTAATAAAAGATTGAAAAATAATTGATTTTTATAACATTTTAAAAAATTACTTAATATAGATAAATATTTTATATTTGTCTACAACATAATCATATCAACGGTTTTGCAGGAATATGGATAAAATTTTATTTATTTGTCTTTAAAGTTTCAACGCAAAAGTTGTTTTTATCTTGATTTCAGTGCTAGTTTTTTAAAAAATCCATTTATAGAGGCCAGGGTGATGGGGATCCTTCTGGAATCTGGAAATAGTTCTTCAAAAAAGAAAACTGAAGAACCTAGATTACCAAACACCGCGAGCAAAGCTCGCACAACAAAATCCAGCTTAACTGCAAAACAAAGCCAAAAAAAATCTGCAAGACTTGCTTCAGATTCTATTGGTTATTACTTAAGTAGTATTGGAAGAGTTCCTCTGCTTACTGCAGCAGAGGAAATAGAATTAGCACATCATGTTCAAAACATGAAAAAAATGCTAGAAGTTCCTGAAATCGAAAGATCATCAAAAAATCACCGTTTAATTAAAATTGGGAAAAGAGCAAGAGATAGGATGATGTCAGCCAATTTAAGACTTGTAGTATCTGTTGCAAAGAAGTATCAAAATCAAGGTTTAGAGTTATTAGATTTGGTACAGGAAGGTGCTATTGGCTTAGAGAGAGCAGTCGATAAGTTTGATCCTGCGATGGGATATAAATTTTCTACTTATGCTTACTGGTGGATTAGACAAGGAATGACAAGAGCTATTGATAATAGTGCTAGAACAATTAGATTGCCGATTCACATAAGTGAAAAACTATCTAAAATGAGGAGAGTCTCACGCGAATTATCCCAAAAATCTGGAAGACAGCCAACCAGATTAGAAATGGCAAAAGCAATGGGTATTGAGCAGAAAGATTTAGAAGATTTAATCTCGCAAAGTGCGCCATGCGCTTCTCTTGATGCCCATGCAAGAGGCGAAGAAGATCGTAGTACTCTTGGTGAGCTTATTCCCGATCCAAATGGCCAAGAACCTATGGAAGGAATGGATAGAACTATCCAAAAAGAACATTTGGGAACTTGGCTTACTCAACTAAATGAAAGAGAACAAAAAATCATGAAGCTTAGATTCGGATTAGACGGTGAAGAACCACTTACTCTCGCTGAAATAGGAAGACAAATAAATGTATCAAGAGAAAGAGTTAGGCAACTAGAAGCAAAGGCAATATTAAAACTGAGAGTAATGACCACTCATCAAAAAGCAGCCTAATTAAGTTATTGAATTTTGTTTTTATTTTAATTTATATATTTAGTGTATTTTTTATATCAGTAATATACAAAAATTTTAATCCAAATAATAAAGAAACACTTAGAAAAATTATTCATATTGGAATAGGACCTTTAATTCCTCTCGCTAAATTTTTAGATATTGATCAATCCTCTGCTCTTTATTTCACAGGGCTTGTTTCGATATTAACTTTCATAAATTACCAATCTAAATTATTCCCAACTATTGAGGATGTAGATAGAAAAAGTTTTGGGACATTATTTTATTGTCTCAGCTTATTTATTTTAATTTACATTTATTGGAATAAAGATCCTTCTTCACTGATCGCTGGTTTTTTTATTATGACATTTGGGGATGGCTTTGCAGGATTAATAGGTAAGAACTTTAAATCCAAAAGTTGGTTTTTTTTAAACCAAAAAAAATCCTTCTATGGAACAATGACAATGTTCATTACAAGCTTGATAGTTATTTATGGCTTAAGTTATTTCCAGAAATATTCTTTGAATATTAATATTTTTACCATTGCTTTTATTTCTACCGTTCTTGAACAATTTAGTATATTTGGAATAGATAATTTGATTGTGCCAATTTCAGCAGCATTTTTCTTTAACTATTTTATTACAGGTTTATAAATTATATAGTTGAATCATAAAGAATCTGAAGCAAATTTTTCGTTGTATCTATATTTATGCATGCATCAGTAATACTCCTACCATAATCAAGATCTTTTATATTTGAAAGTTTCTGATTACCCTCCTTAAGATGACTTTCAAGCATTACTCCTAAAATATTTTTTTCACCATTCTTAATCTGATTAGCTACGTTTTTAAGAACATCAGATTGCTTCCTGTAATCTTTATTAGAATTTCCGTGGCTACAGTCAATCATAACTTTATAAGGAAGATTAGCGGCTTTTAATTCGGAAGAAATACTTTTTACGTGTTGATTTTCAAAATTAACTCCTTTAGAACCTCCCCTTAAAACTATATGCCCATCAGGATTGCCGGTTGTATTTACAATAGAAGCACAACCTTGATTATTAACACCTAAAAAATGATGAGATTTTGAAGCCGACTGCATCGCATTAATAGCCGTGCTGAAAGAACCATCAGTACCATTTTTAAAACCAATAGGCATGGATAATCCTGAAGCCATTTCTCTATGAGTTTGACTTTCAGTAGTCCTTGCACCAATTGCTGTCCAACTTATTAAATCAGCAATATATTGAGGAACAATAGGATCTAGCAACTCTGTCGCTGAAGGGATCCCAAGAGTTGCAAGATATGAAAGTAAATTTCTAGCTCTACGTAAACCTGTATTAATATCATATGAACCATCTAAATGTGGATCGTTTATCAATCCTTTCCAACCTATTGTGGTTCTTGGTTTTTCAAAATATACTCTCATTACAATTTCCAATTTATCATTATAAATATTTCTAAATTCTTTAATATATTTTGCATATTCTTTAGCAGCTTCAATATCGTGAATTGAACATGGTCCCACTATGACTAAAAACCTAGGATCATTATTATGCAAAATATTTTGTATAGATCTTCTAGTATTGGAAACAGTATCAGCAGAGGTATAATCTAGAGGTATATCGTTATGAAGTTTGCTTGGAGGTATTAATGGACGTGTTTCAACAACATGCAAATCAGATGTTTTTTCTAAAGATTGATTATTTGAAGAAGTCGTCATTAATTAATTAAGAAATTTGAATATTTAAAAAAGCATTCATGAATACTCTCCTTATCAATATTAAAAATAACAATAGATTAGGCATTAAACCTCACAAATGAAGAAATTGGAAACATTGCTCATAGATTATGCAGACCATGTAGCTAAAAGAGCGGGTCAAGGGATACCTCCATTACCTCTAAATGCAGAACAAATAAATTATGTGACACATTTATTAGAACAAGAAAATATTTCCGAGAGTGACTACTTACTAGATTTACTTATAAATAGAGTGCCGCCAGGCGTTGATGAAGCAGCTTATATAAAAGCAAGCTGGCTTACAGCGATTGTAAACGGAGAAAAACATTGCAAATTCATTAATTCTCAAAAAGCAATACAAATTCTTGGAACAATGATAGGAGGATATAACGTTAACTCGCTTATTGAGATACTCAAAAGTAAAAACAATTTACTTGCCAAAGAAGCAGCACAAGTTTTAAAGAATATTATTCTTGTTTACGATTCGGCAAATGATATTTTTGAATTATCTCAAAATAATATTTATGCAGAAGAGGTTATTAATAGTTGGGCGAATGCAGAATGGTTTACAACTAAAAATTCTCTTCCAAGAGAAATTACATGTTTAGCATTCAAAATTGATGGAGAAACAAATACTGATGACTTATCTCCAGCCGTTCATGCTACAACCCGTCCAGATATACCATTACACTCATTATCCATGCTTGAATTCAAGAAGCAGGATGGACTAAAAATTCTTGATGATCTTAAAAAACAAAATATACAAATAGCTTATGTCGGAGATGTTGTTGGGACAGGAAGTTCAAGAAAATCTGCTATTAATTCTGTTATTTGGCATTTAGGCGAAAATATCCCCTTTGTTCCTAACAAAAAAACTGGAGGGATAATTATAGGGAATAAAATAGCACCAATTTTCTTTAATACAGCCCAAGATTCAGGCGCGTTTCCAATTGAAACAGATGTCTCTGAAATAAAAACTGGTGATTTACTAAAAATATTTCCCTATGAAGGTGTCATTAAAAAAATAAATAAAATTTCAAAGACTGAATTAGTAATTAGTCATTTTAAATTGAACCCATCAACACTTACAGATGAAATTCAAGCTGGTGGAAGAATAAATCTTATGATTGGGAGATCCCTGACAGATAAAATTAGAAAAAAACTTGGATTAGAGCCTAGTGAAATATTTATCCGTCCAAAAAGTCCAAAAAAGATTAATACTGGATTTACTCAAGCACAAAAAATAGTAGGGAGAGCATGTGGATTAAAAGGAGTTCTTCCTGGTGTGACATGTGAACCCATCATGACAACTGTTGGTAGCCAAGATACTACTGGTCCTATGACTAGAGATGAACTTAAAGAGCTAGCTTGTTTAGGTTTTACTGCAGATTTAGTAATGCAAAGTTTTTGTCATACTGCTGCATATCCTAAACCGGTTGATTTAGTTACTCATAAAGAATTACCTGATTTTATTTCACAAAGAGGTGGAATTGCTCTTAAACCTGGAGACGGCATAATCCATAGTTGGCTTAATAGAATGCTACTTCCTGACACTGTAGGAACAGGTGGTGATAGTCATACAAGATTCCCTCTTGGAATTTCCTTCCCTGGAGGCTCAGGTATCGTTGCTTTTGCTGCAGCAATAGGATCAATGCCATTAAATATGCCGGAATCAGTCTTAGTAAAATTTACAGGAAATTTATTACCAGGAATAACGCTTCGGGATTTAGTAAATGCTATTCCACTTTTTGCTATTAAAAAAGGGCTATTAACCGTTGCTAAAGAAAATAAGCAAAATATATTTAACGGTAAAATTATGGAAATAGAAGGTTTACCTGATTTAAAACTTGAACAAGCATTTGAATTGACTGATGCCACAGCTGAACGCTCGTGTGCTGGAAGTACAATACTCTTATCACATAACACTGTAGAGGAATATTTAAAAAGTAATATTTGCCTCTTAGAGAAAATGATTGAGAGCAATTATGAAGATTCAAAGTCGATATTAAGAAGAATCATTGATATGAAAACTTGGTTAAAAAAACCTGAATTAATTCAGCCAGATAAAAATGCCTCTTATGAAGAGATAATAGAAATTGATCTAGCTACAGTTACACAACCAATAGTAGCTTGCCCCAATGATCCAGATAATGTGAAAGAAATTAAAGAAGTAGAAAATACAAAGATTGATGAGGTTTTTATAGGATCCTGCATGACTAATATCGGACATTACAGAGCCGCGGCTAAAGTTCTTGAGGGAGTAGAAAAATTAAATGCAAAACTATGGATTTGTCCTCCGACAAAAATGGATGAGGAAACACTAAAAGCAGAAGGGTACTATGAAATATTTAAAAAATGCGGGGCAAGATTAGAGTTACCAGGTTGTTCATTATGCATGGGAAATCAAGCAAGAGTAGAAGAAGGTTCTGTTGTCTTCTCAACCAGCACAAGAAATTTTGATAATAGACTTGGAAAAAATGCCCAGGTATTTTTAGGAAGTGCTGAATTAGCAGCAGTATGTGCTCTTCTGGGGAAAATACCTACAATAAATGAGTATCAAGATATTACTAAAAACAAAATAAATCCATACTCTGATGAACTTTATCGTTATCTTCAATTTGACGAAATAAAAAATTTTAGTTTGTCAAAATGATAATGAATTATGCAAAAGCTAATAAAAGAAAATATTCAAAGAACAAGTAGTAACTCTTCACGCAGCATTAAAAAATTACTTAAACAAAGATCTTTTGTTGTCTTCATATCAATTCTGTTTACAGGATTAGGAGCATCAATAACTAGTATTTCTTTTAAAACTGGTATTTATTTCATTAATAATTGGAGATTAGACCTTTTAGATCATTTCCCATCCATTGCAGTCTTGCCAGCATTTGGTGCTATTGGTGGAGCAATAGCTGGATTTTTAATAAAAAATATAGCTCCAGCGGCAAAAGGTTCTGGAGTAAGTCAAATCATGGGATTCTTGAGGCATAAAAAAGTGCCTATGAATCTAAAAGTTGGATTAGTTAAATTAATATCTGGAATAATTGCAATTGGCAGTGGGTTCCCTTTGGGTCCTGAAGGCCCATCAGTTCAAATGGGGGGGTCAGTTGCTTGGCAAATGGCAAGATGGCTAAAAGCTCCTCTAGCATTTAGAAGGGTGCTTGTTGCCGCAGGAGGTGGTGCTGGGATCGCTGCGGTATTTAGTGCCCCTTTAGGTGGATTTATTTACGCGATTGAAGAATTATTAAATTCTGCAAGACCGGTAATCTTATTAATAGTTGTAATAACAACTTTCATAGCAGATTCTTCTGCGGATATTATTCAAGCCTTGGGTTTAGACCCCAAAGCCGGAGGTTTTGACTTTAACCTAGGATTTTTAATCCAGAAAGAATATGATCCATCTGTCTTTTTCTTGCCAATAGATTTAATTTATCTTGTTTTACTAGGAATTATTATTGGATTATTTGCAGAACTTTACAGTAAGTATGTTCTTATTATGCAAGATCTTGGGAAAAAATGGTATAAAAATAAATTTGTTTTAAAAATGAGTATTTGTGGACTTCTATTGGGAAGTATTTATTCTTTTTTACCTAGCTCTTTTCACAATCTAGATGAATTGCAAAAAATAATAGCTGAAAAAAATACCAGTATTGAAATAGCTCTTTTAGCAGTATTTGTACTTTTTATAACAACTGGATTAGCTGCTGCATCAGGAGCTCCTGGAGGATTGTTCTATCCAATGCTCTCTTTGGGGGGAGCTATAGGATTAATAATGGGAAGCTGGGTAGAAATGGCTACAGGCCATGCTCCTAGTACATATATCTTTGCTGGAATGGGGGCATTTGTAGCAGGATGTTCCAGAACACCAATAACAGCGATGTTTTTGGCTTTTGCATTAACAAAAAATTTATTAATAATGAAACCTGTTCTTATTAGTTGTATTACAAGTTTTTTAGTAGCAAGAGCTTTTAATGAAAAGTCTATTTATGAGAGACAAATACAAATCGAATTAGAAGAGTAAAAATTAATTTTAATCAAACACAGCAGTTTTACTATCGTACACAAAAATCTGATGATTTAAATGTAATCTAACTGCCCTTGCAAGAGCTATCCTTTCAATATCTCGTCCTTTTCTAATCAAATCAGCGACCTCATCTCTATGACTTACATTTACAATACATTGCTCAATTATTGGCCCTTCATCTAAATCTTCCGTGACATAATGTGCAGTCGCACCAATTAATTTCACACCTCTCTTCCATGCACGATGATAAGGTTGTGCCCCTTTAAATGCAGGCAAAAATGAATGATGTATATTAATAATTGAAGAAAAATTCTCCAAGAACGAATCACTTAAAATTTGCATATATTTAGCTAACACTACAAGTTCAATATCAAAATCTTTTAACAAATTTAAAATCTGATTTTCGACATTAGACTTAGAATTTTTTAAAGTATCAACATAAATAAATTGAGCATTAAAATCGTTAGCGATATTTTCAAGATCAGGATGATTAGAAATTATTAATGGCACTTTCATTTTTAATTCACCATTTCTTACTCGCCAAAGCAAATCTATTAAACAATGGTTTTGTTTACTTACAAAAATTCCAACATTTGGTATCTCATCGGAATAGTTAATATTAAATTCACCATTTATATCTCCTGCAATTTTCTCAAATTGCTTATTGATTTCAGCTTTATTAATTAATAAATCACTTGTATTCCACTCAATTCTACTTAAAAATAATCCTGCATCTTGATCTGTATGATGATCTGAATGCTTTATATTACCACCATAATTAGATATCCAACTAGTTAATTGACTAACTAATCCAGGACGATCAGGACAAACAGTTCTTAAAATGATTGATGGTTGTTCCAAAAATCTAAATAATTAAATCTTTTGAGTAATTACATATAATATACCAATGGAAGGATCAAAAAAGAATCTTAAAAAGCATCATATACTAATTATAGGATCAGGAATTATAGGCAAATTTAATGCATTAGAACTATCTGAACAAGGTTTTCAAATAACTATTGCAGATCCACAAAAAATTAAAAATAGTAGCAGCGCAGCATTAGGTCTCCTTGTAGGTCATATGTATCAAAAAACTAAAGGCAGAAGTTGGGAACTTAGAAAAACAAGTAATAAATTATGGCCAAAATGGATAAAATTTCTTCAGCAATACAATAAAAATTTAAATATTGAAAAACCATTGATTCAACTAACTACAGATCAATCAAAATTTGAAAAACTAAGTAAGTTTATTTCACATCATCCCACACGTGATCTAAGAATTTTAGGATTAGATTCCACCATTATTCAAAACATTAATAAAATATTCAACATGGATAACCTAAGAGGAATAATCTCTTATCAGGATGGCAGAATAGATCCTATTTCATTACTAAAAACTATAAATATATACCTAGAAAATAAAAATATAAATTCTATAAATGAAAAAATTATAAAAATAAGAAAATCAAATAATCAATGGATTTCTACTTGCAGCAACAAACTTGAGATTAAAAGTGATGTAATTATATTATGCAACTCTCTTGATGCAATTAAATTAATTGACTTGGATAGTCATGATATAAAATTAAAACCTGTGTTAGGTCAGGCCATAGAACTTTCCATCAAAGAAAAAGAAATTAATTTACTTTCTCTTCCAAAGCATTTCAGCATAAATGGTAAAAATTTTCTTCCAAAAGATAAAAACAAAATAATTATTGGCTCTAGCGACGAATATGAAATTGAACCTAGAGAAAATATATTTGAAGAACTTACAGATTTCCTAGAAAATAAACCACTATGGTTAAACAAGAATAATATCACCAATAAATGGTTCGGTATAAGATCTCGACCAGAAGGCGAACCATCCCCAATATTAAAAAGTTTAGAGAAAGGGTTGATTTTGTGTAGCGGTTTTTATAAAAATGGCATATTACTTGCCCCTGCTTGTTCTAATTGGATTTCAACTGAAATTAAGAAACATATTCTTTAATCTTTTGTCTCAGTAAAATCTGCATCTATAACGTCGTCGTCACCACCTTTTTCATTTGATTCAGCTGAATCTGTACTACCTGGTGATGGAGGTTGATTATCTGGCTGTTGGTATACAGAAGAACCAATAGCGTATAGTTCTTGTTGGAGTTCTTCCAATAGTTTCTTCATAGAGTCATAGTCTTCTTTTGATGTAGCTTCTTTTAATGCTTTACTCTTTTCTTCTACCTTAGCTTTAGCAGAAGCATCAACTTTATCACCAAGTTCTCCTAACTGTTTCTCTGTTTGATAAACAAGAGTTTCGGATTGATTTTTTAAATCAATTTTCTCTCTTTTTTCTTTATCAACAGAAGCATTTGATTCTGCATCTTTAACCATTTTATCAACTTCATTATCTGAGAGAGTTGAAGCGCCTGTTATAGAAATAGATTGTTCTTTGCCACTTCCTTTATCTTTAGCAGTAACACTTAAAATTCCATTGGCATCAATATCAAACGTAACTTCTATTTGAGGAACACCTCTTGGAGCAGAAGGGATACCATCAAGTCTAAAAGTACCTAAACTTTTATTATCAGATGCCATTTCTCTTTCACCCTGCAAAACATGTATCTCAACATTAGTTTGACCATCGACAGCGGTTGAATAAGTCTCGGATTTTTTTGTTGGCACTGTTGTATTTCGAGAAATCATTTTTGTCATTACTCCACCCAATGTCTCTACACCAAGAGATAATGGGGTTACGTCTAGTAGCAGTATATCTTTAACTTCACCTGCTAAAACTCCTCCTTGAATAGCTGCACCAACAGCTACAACCTCATCTGGATTTACAGTTTGATTAGGATCTTTACCAGTTACTCGCTTAACTAATTCTTGAACAGCAGGCATCCTAGTTGAACCTCCAACCATTACTATTTCATCAATCTCTCCAGTAGATAACTTGGCATCCTTAAGAGCTTGTTCTACAGGAACTCTACACCTATCTATTAATTTAGAAGCAAGCTCTTCAAAATTGGCTCTAGTCAAATTTAAGTCAAGATGTTTTGGGCCTTCTGGAGTGGCAGTAATGAAAGGTAAATTGATTTCGCTTTGAGTTGCATTTGAAAGTTCAATTTTTGCCTTTTCAGCCGCTTCGGTAAGCCGTTGTAAAGCTTGTTTGTCCTGTCTTAAATCAATACCTTCATTACTTTTAAAAATGCTTGCTAAGTGGTCAACAATACATCTATCAAAATCATCACCCCCTAAATGAGTATCACCAGAAGTTGATAGAACTTCGAAAACACCATCTCCAACTTCTAAAACTGAAACGTCAAAAGTTCCTCCGCCTAAATCAAAAACAAGTATTCTTTCGTTGCTTTTTTTGTCTAATCCATAAGCTAAAGCTGCTGCTGTAGGCTCGTTAATTATCCTTAGAACTTCAAGCCCTGCTATCTTGCCTGCATCTTTTGTGGCCTGTCTTTGAGAATCATTAAAATAAGCCGGAACAGTTATAACAGCTTGAGTAATATTTTCTCCTAAATATTTGCCTGCATCTTCAGAAAGTTTTCTTAAAACCTGAGCACTTACTTCTTCAGGAGAAAATTGTTTATCTAAAACTGGACATTTTAATTTTACATTTGAACCAGCCTTTTCAATACCATAACTGACATCTTTTGATTCTTCATTAACCTCATCAACTCTTCTACCAACAAAACGCTTAGCCGAATAAAAAGTATTTTCAGGATTCATAACAGCTTGTCGCTTGGCAATCTGACCAACTAGCTGATCTTGATTCTTTGTATATGCAACAACAGATGGTGTTGTTCTGAAACCCTCCGCATTTGCTATTACAGTGGGCTTACCACCTTCCATAACAGCAACACAACTATTAGTTGTCCCTAAATCGATTCCAACAACCTTCCCCATGGGTAGATACTCTATTTAATATTCTCCATAATCGGTCATTGACGACATTATTGTTACTCTGAAACGAGGTGTGGTTCCCGAACAGATCACAATTTTTCTGCAAAATTTTCTTAATAATGATTACAAGTAAAACATCATTTCTTGCTTTAATTGGAAATCCAGTAAGTCATTCTTTATCTCCAATTATGCATAATGCAGCTATAAAATATCTAGGCCTTGATTTAATTTATATGGCAATTCCCTGTAAAAACGAAGACTTAGAAATAGTTATTAATTCTCTAAAAAAAATGAATTGTAAAGGCCTTAACATCACTATACCTTTCAAACAAAAAGTGTTTGATATTTGTAGTGAAATATCTCCAGTTGCAAAAAAAGTAAAGGCTATAAATACTCTAAAATTGACACATAATAAAGATTGGATTGGAACAAATACTGATATTGATGGATTTATCTACCCTTTAAAAAAATTGAATTTAGTAAAAAAGAATTCGTTAATTTTAGGCTCTGGAGGAGGAGCAAGATCAGTAATCCAAGGTCTAATAGAATTAAAATTCTCAAAAATTACCATCATTTCACGAAAGAGAAATTCTTTAGAAGAATTAATTAATGATTTTAAAAATGATATAAAAATAAAAGGTTTGCTTTATACAAATACCGAAATTGATGATTTAATTCAAAAAGCTGATTTAATAGTTAATACAACACCAGTAGGAATGAAAAATACCACAAATGATGATGAATTGCCATTTGGTAAAAGTTTTTGGAATTCTTTAAACTCAAAGACAATTGTTTATGACTTAATTTACAATCCTTCACCTACTCCATTCTTGAAATTTTGCGATAAAAAAGGATGCATGACTATAGATGGTACACAAATGCTAATTGCTCAAGGAGCTAAATCATTATCATTCTGGACAAACGGATTAGAAGTACCTTTTGAAGTTATGCATGATGCATTAAAAAAATATCTTTAATCAAATAAATAAATGCTATTTATAAAGAATTTGACCTTGATAATGTATCGTAAGTAATGAACAGACGCTCATTAAGCAAATTCTGAGCCAAAGCCCTTGTCTGAAATTATGACTGATCAAATTTATTACGAAACAATGTACATACTTCGTCCTGATATAGCGGAGGACGAAGTAACTAATCATATAGATAAATATAATAAACTTCTTGAAGAATTAGGGGGTAAAATCCTCGATAGTCAAATGAGAGGTAAAAGAAGGTTAGCTTATCAAATAGCAAAACATAGAGAAGGTATTTATGTTCAATTAGCTCATCAAGGTGATGGTCAACATATTTTCAAAATAGAAAAAGCGATGCGTTTAAGTGAAGATGTTATTAGATATTTAACGGTAAAACAAGAAGGGCCTTTACCGTCGCCAAGGTCTTCAAGTAAAGGATCTAACCAATCAGAAAAAAAAGTAATTGAAAATGTTGACTCAACTGATAAATCAACTCCTAAAGAAGATGAAACTAATGATAATAAGACAGCAAATTCTGAATCTCCATCTCCTCAGGTTAAAGAGCCTCAATCGCCTTAAATCTTAATTATTCATTTTTTGAATTTAATTCTGCCCATATTTTATTAGACATCCCCCACATGTAGATAAAACCTTCTGCTTGTTTATGATTAAAAATATCGTCTTTACTATAAGTTGCTAGATCTTCCCTGTAGAGAGAGTTATTTTCAGAAGAACGGCCAATTATTATTGCATTTCCCTTATGCAATCTAATTTTCACTTTACCATTAACAGACGCTTGAGTGAAATCAATAAAACCATCTAAGGCTTGCTTAAGAGGACCAAACCAAAATCCCTGATAAACTAGTTGACTCCATTTTTTCTCGACTAAATTTTTAAAATCTAATACATCTGGATTTAATGTTATGCTTTCCAATTCTTTATGAGCTTTTATAAGAAGTAAAAGGCCAGGCGCCTCATAAATTTCTCTACTTTTAATACCAACAACTCTATCTTCGATCATATCTATTCTTCCAAAGCCATGTTCTCCTGCTAAAGCATTAGCCTTTTGAATAATATCTACAGGGCTTAAAAATTGATTTCCTATAGCAATAGGAAATCCATTTTGAAATACAATTTCTATATCTTTTGGAGTATTTGGTGAGTCATTAATAGAAGAAGTCATAGCAAAAACATCTTCATTTGGTTCTTGCATTGGATCTTCCAATAGACCAGCTTCAATACTGCGACCAAGAAGATTTACATCAATTGAATAAGGTGACTTTTTAGAAACAGGAGCAGGAATTCCAAATTTTTCTCCATACAAAATAGCTTCTTCTCTACTCATCTTCCATTCTCTAGCTGGTGTAATTATCTGTAAATCAGGTCCTAACGCGTGAATAGCCAAATCAAATCTTACTTGATCATTTCCTTTTCCTGTACATCCATGTGCCACCGCGTCAACATTTAATTCTCTCGCTAAATTTACAAGATTTTCAGCTATCAAGGGTCTGGCCAGGGCAGTTGATAAAGGATACTTTTCTCCATAAAGTGCGTTCGCTCTAATGGCAGGAAAAGCATACTTTTCTACAAAATTATCTACTAAATTACCAATTACAGATTTTGTCGCACCTGAGTTTAAGGCTTTTTGTCTAATACTTTCTAAGTCATCTCCTTGGCCAAGATCAGCTACAAAAGTTATAACTTCTGAAATTCCATATTCATTTTTTAAATATGGAATGCATATGCTAGTATCAACCCCTCCAGAATAGGCAAGAACGACTTTTTTTACCTGCTGCATTAAAATTTACCTCTAGTGAAGAAAGCCGAAATCTTAATTGCTTTCAGCTTTCAAAATTTTATTAAAAACTAATATTATTGTAACTACAAGTGCTGGCCCAAAAACTAGTAAAAGTACAAGATAATTATTAATTAATAAAACGTCTGGCTTTAAAAAGGCATAGCATTTAAAAAAAATAGCTAGCAAGACTGAAATTGGCCAAATTAAAAAATATTTTAAATTTTCTTTATCAAACAAAATATTTTAAGTAGGTATTTATGTATTATGGTATATGTATAAAAATTTTTTGAAATGAATTCTAATAAACTCAAAATTAGATTAAATGAAATTGCTGAGGTAAATCCAGCCTTAACTTGCTATCACAGAGAAGATCCTGCCCCTGTAATGCCATTAAGAGAAGAACCTGATTTACTATCTTGGTTAGAGGAAACAGGCAGACTTGTTAATGAAAAAGATGGAGATTCTAAAGAGATAAGTACAATTGAAGAAGAAGAACTTTCAGCTTTAATGGGAGAAAAAGAAGATTACAAAACCGAAGAAGATTCTTCAAATGATGATTGGGAAGACTAATTCACTAACTTTTACTTCATTATTTTTTTTAATTTTAATTTCTTTAATAGTAAACTCTTTCATTTTTAATAGTTTACTTATAATTTATATATTTCTGATATTTAGTTTAATTTCTTTAGTAATAACAAAATACGGTTTAAAAATAATCAAACGATTAAATTTAATACAAAACATAAGAAATGAGGGGCCAATTCTTCATTTTAGTAAAAAAAATACTCCTACGATGGGCGGTATATTTATTATTTTGCCATATTTATTACTACTTTTAATAGTTAATAATAGCTTTAATTCTAGTGGAATATCTTTATTAATTTTTTGTACTATTAGTTTTTTTACTATAGGATTTTTAGATGATTATTTAAGTATTACAACCAAAAAAAATACAGGTTTAAAATCTAATGAAAAATTTTTATTACAATCTTTAGTGTCAGTATTATTTATCTTATTGGCAAGTCAAAGCAATAATATTAATCCTTTGATCACTTTATCTAATAATTGGAGTTTAGATACTAATATAATAATTTTTCCAATCTGTTTTGTAACCTTAGTTGGTTTAAGTAATGCAGTAAATTTAACTGACGGTCTGGACGGATTAGCCTCTGGATGTAGCTCAATAGCTTTTTTTGGACTTGGTACAGAAATTTTTATTAAAGATCAAAAGGAATTAATTATTTATGGTCTTATTTCCTACGCAATGTCAGGTTTATGTATAGGTTTTCTAAAATACAACAAATATCCAGCAAAGATATTTATGGGAGATACCGGATCATTAACAATTGGTGCGGCATTAGGATCTATTTCAATACTAACTAATAGTTTTTTTATGTTATTTATTATCTCAGGAATATTTATTATTGAAGCTCTATCAGTAATGATACAAGTTAGTTTTTTTAAAATCACTAAAAAACTATTTAAAAATGGGAAAAGAGTTTTTTTAATGACACCAATTCATCATCATTTTGAACTAAAGGGTATCAAAGAAGAAAAAATAGTTGAAAACTTCTGGAAAATTAACATATTACTCGTTGTTTTAGGTATAGTTTTAAAAATTAAACTTTGAATTATTAAATATGAGTTTTTTTACTTGGAAAGATGATGGATTAACAAGTGACTGCGTCAGTCTTGATGCAATGGCTTCTAGATTTGAAGAAACAGCTAAGCTAATAAAAAATTTATCTGCAAAAGGCTTTAAATTAAAAAAAACACAAAAAAATCAACTAATCATCCATTCTGATCCACAAATTTTTGATCAATGGGGTTTTATAAGTGAAGAATTACCATTCAAACAACTTTCTTTGATTCCAGATGATGAAACTATAGTAGATTTTTGATAGTGACCTCGCAAGATTGATAAATAATTTCTGACATGTGTATTCCAACTAAAATGTCTATGAACTCCTTCGATTCCATTTCTACTCCATAACTTCCATTGAGAACTATTTGAAATGCCTTTTTCAAGAGCAATTTTCAACTGATTAGTATCAGTAACATCCACCAATAATCCATTTGCACATTTTGCATGAATTTCTTTAGGGCCTCCATCATCTGTAGCAATAATCGGCAAACCACATGAAGAGGCTTCAAGCAAAGTTAAACCAAAAGGTTCTGTTAGGGCAGGATTTACAAAAATTCCTCCCCTACTAGCTGCCCATCTATATAAAGCAGGAATATTTGCTGGAGTATGTTTTTTTGGATAAGCTATTTTTCCGTATAAATTATATTTATCAATCATTTCAAAAATCTTTTGAAAAACTTCTCGTTGTTGAGTCTCTAGTTTAGATGTGTTATCTCTACAACCTAAAATTAAAATTAAGTTAGTTTTTCTTTTTAATTTTTCTGATCTTCCATAAGCTTCGACTAAAGCAGGAATATTTTTTCTTCTTACTGCTCTAGAAATTGCTAAAAAAGGAGGCTTTCTTGTGTCTTTCAAAAAAGGAAACATCATATTATCAATTTCAGAAGTTTCAGTTGTTGAATGAATATGATGGAATTTATTATGATCAACTCCCGGAGCAATAACTTTTGATTTTTCGGGTGAAAAAGAATGATATTGAGAATATTGATATACAGATTCTTGTTTAGTGCTTGTCACAACAATATCCGCATATTTTAAAGAATCTTCTTCTGCATTAATTCTTTCGCTCATACAGTACAGCTTTTCAATTTGATTAATTTTTAAACCAGCCTCAAGTAATTTTCTTTTTTTCTCTCTTCCTAAAGAATGACCTGTGAAAATAAAAGGTACTTTTAAAGCTTGACTTAATTTAGCTCCCACATAGCCAGCATCTGCATAATGAGCATGGATAAAACTTGGCTTATTTTCGTGTTTTTGATAATACTGAATAAGATTTTGAGTTAATTCGTCTAAATAAGGCCAAAATAATTCTTTTCTTAAATACTTATTGGGTCCAAATTGAAATCTTAAAATTCGTGCTCCCGGTGCAATAAATTCTTGCTCTTTTGAATAAGAATTATCAATTTTACTATCTTTAATGAGACGAGTAACTAAATCAACTTGATCAACCTCTGAAGTATTAGCCAAGCTTTTTACCAATTCCAAAACATATTGCGTTTGACCACCAGTATCTGAATCTCTACCTAATTCAAGACTATTGGAACGTATTAAACCATGCAAATGTAAATATAAAAATTTCAAACTCATTTAGCATTTCAAATACCCTATTACTAATAAGCTATATTTAAAAGTAGAAATATTAAGAAAGCATTATGATTTATTATTTTAAATAAGTTATAACTACCAAAAGTTAGATTGTAACTACTTTTTGATAACTTAATAAAAAAACAATTTATACTTAAAAATATTAATAATACTAAGAAATATAACTAGTTAGGGGTTCAAATTAGAGCTTCTTTTAAATATTTAGCTGTATAACTTGTTGAATGCTTCGCAACATATTCAGGTGTACCCTCGACTATGATCTCTCCACCTTTATCACCTCCATCAGGTCCAAGATCAATTATCCAGTCTGAACATCTAATAACGTCCAAATTATGCTCAATAACAACAACGGAATTACCTTTATCTACTAAACGTTGAATTACGTCCATTAATTTATGAACATCATAAAAACTTAACCCTGTTGTTGGCTCGTCAATTAAATACAAAGTTTTTCCAGTAGCTCTTTTAGATAATTCAGTTGCTAATTTTACTCTTTGTGCTTCGCCGCCAGATAGTGTTGGAGCTGGCTGGCCTAACTTGACGTAACCAAGCCCTACATCAACTAATGTAGATAATCTATCAGCTGCTTGCGGAATCGCCGAAAAAGTTTCTGCCGCCTGCTCAACGGTCATTTCTAAAACATCAGAAATATTAAAGCCTTTGTATTTAACTTGAAGAGTTTCTCTATTAAAACGAGCCCCCTTACATACATCGCATTGAACATAGACATCAGGTAAAAAATTCATTTCAATTACATTTACTCCTTGTCCTCGACAAGCTTCACATCTACCTCCTTTTACATTAAAGCTGAATTGCCCAGCTTGATAACCTCTGGCTTTAGCTTCTACAGTCGCAGTAAATAACTGTCTAATAGGATCAAAAGCTCCTGTATAAGTTGCAGGGTTTGATCTAGGTGTTCTTCCAATAGGAGATTGATCAATAACAATTACCTTATCTATAGCTTTTATCCCTTTTAACTCTTTAACACCTTTAGGGAAAGGTACTTTTAAACCAAGAGAATGACTAAGCGCAGGATGTAATAATTCATTAACTAATGTACTTTTTCCACTTCCACTCACTCCGGTTACTGAAACTAATCTCCCCAAAGGAAATTCAACTGATATATCTTTTAAATTATTTTTAACGCAGTTATTTAAAATTAAACTTTTCTTGACTGAAGATCTACGTTCTTTGGGAGTAGGAATCGATTTTCTTCCACTAAGATATGCTCCAGTTAATGACTTCTTTGAATTTAAAACATCTTCAAATGTACCTTTTGCAATAATTTCCCCTCCATAAACTCCTGCACCTGGTCCGATATCCACTAAGTAATCAGCTGATTTCATAGTATCTTCATCATGTTCAACAACAACAAGAGTATTTCCCAAATCTCTGAGATTTTTTAAAGTTTCCAGCAATCTATCATTATCTCTTTGGTGTAAACCAATACTGGGTTCATCCAATACATATAAAACACCAGTTAAACCAGCTCCTATTTGAGTTGCTAATCTTATACGTTGTGCTTCTCCTCCTGAAAGAGTCATTGCTGGTCTATCTAAAGTTAAATAATCTAAACCGACATTAATTAGAAACTTTAAGCGCAGTCGAATTTCTTTTAAAACTAATTCACCTATTTGTTTTTGTTTCTCAGATAAAGAAATATTTTCTTTTATATTTTTACTTAACCCCATTATTTTCTCAATATAAAATAAAGTTTCTGAAACACTAATAGAGGTCAAATCAGTAATACTATAAGGTCCAATCTTCACGGCAAGTGCTTCTGGTTTTAATCTTTTACCAGAACATGTTTTACAAGGAACTAATTCCAAATATTTTTCAAGCTTTTGCTTAACTGATTCTCCATTAGTTTCGATTAATTGCCTTTCTAAAATTGGCAAGATCCCTTCAAAAGGTCTTTCGAAACCGCTAGAACCCTTAAAACGACTATCAGCTTGAATTACAATTGGCTTATCAGATCCAGTAAGTAAGACATTTTTTTGTAAATCACTCAAATCTTTCCATGGGGTTTTTAATTCAAACCCATAAGCTTGGCCAACTGAATAAAGTAATGAAAAATAATAAGTATTATCTTTTTCACTCCAAGGAGCTATAGCCGCATAAACAGGTAAAGAAGGTTCAGGTATTACTCTATCTGCAGTAAATTTTTTTAAATATCCTATACCATGGCAATCAGGGCAAGCACCGTAGGGACTGTTAAAAGAAAATAATCTTGGAGACAACTCTTCAACAATGGATCCGTGAATTGGACATGCATAATTCTCTGAATATAACTTTTCTTTATCTAAATTTGGAGGAAGAGTTTCGCCTTTTTTTGGAACAACTTCTACGATAGAAAGTCCATCCCCTCTTTTAAGACTAGTTTGTAAAGAATCATTCAATCTTTCCTGGATTCCATCTCTCGCAATCAATCGATCAACTACTACCTCAATATTATGGGTATGATTTTTATCTAATTCAATACTATCTGCAAGTTCTCTTACCTCACCATTAATTCTTACTCGAGCAAAGCCTTCTGCGGCTAATCCACTAAGTAATTTTGCATGAGTTCCTTTTTTACCTCTTACAACAGGTGCAAGTAATTGATATCTTGTTCCTTCAGGCAGCAAAACTATTTGATCAACCATTTCATCAATTGTTTGAGGAGCAATGGGTAAACCACAATGGTGACAATGAGGTTCTCCTGCTCGCCCAAATAATAATCTTAAATAATCTTGTATCTCAGTTACAGTTCCAACAGTTGATCGTGGATTATGACTCGTTGATTTTTGATCTATGGATATAGCAGGGGATAATCCCTCAATATTGTCTACATCTGGTTTGTCAACTTGACCTAAAAATTGTCTTGCGTAAGCTGACAGACTTTCTACATATCTTCTTTGACCTTCCGCAAAAATAGTATCAAAAGCCAATGAGCTCTTGCCACTGCCGCTCACACCTGTAAAAACAATAAATTTATTTCTTGGAAGGGTAAGATCTATATTTTTTAAATTATGTTGTCGAGCACCTCGAATCTTTATTGAATTATCTTCATTAATACCAATATTTTTTTTAACCATGCTTAAATCTTAAAATGATTTAAAGAACACTTATTATAGTGCAAATTTTTTAATTTATGCGGCTGCTCTGTCTATGAGTGTCGATGCATAATTATTTGCTTCACTAAAACCACCACCTATAAGTTCAATTAACTCATCTTGTCTTTCTTTTTTTGTAATTAATTTAGAGATAGAAGTAAAAGTTATACCATTGATAACATTTTTCTTTACTTTAAAATGAGTATTTCCAGTTGCTGCTAAAAAAGGCTGATGAGTAATACACAAAACTTGCCTCTCCTGTGCAGTCAATTTTATTAAGTCCACTAAAGAGTGTAATGATTTTCCACTTAAACCATTATCGATTTCATCTAAGAAAAAAGTGTTAGGTTTTTGAGAAATACTGGATTTTATAGCTAATAAAAATCTTGACATTTCTCCACCAGAAATAACTTTGGACAATAGAGCTAACTTTTGATCGGGATTTGCAGAAAAAAGGAAGTCTATATTTTCGTTGCCTTCTGAAGAAGGTGTAACTTTTGAGAATTCGATTGAAAAATCTGCATTTTCTAAACCTAAATTTTTCAAAATAGAAATTACAGAATCTTGAAGCTGAATAGCAGTTTCTCTTCTTTCAGAAGACTGAATCTCGAAAAGAGTGTTTAAAGTTGCTTCCGATTTATTAATTTGAATATCCAACTGATTAATCTCGTCCTCAAATAAATTTTTATCTATAAACGTTTTTAATTCGTCTTTCTTCAAAATTAATTTTGGAAGTTCTAAAGAAAAAGTTCGCTCTAAATTTTGCAAATAAAATAATCTTTTTTGAATTTCTTCCAAACTAGTATCCTCATTTTCAAGGTCTTCCGAATATTCTGTTAAAGCAAAAATTAAATTTTCTACATCACTTTGTATATTTATTAAATTTTCATTTAAATCCCTAATCTTTGAATCAAATTGAATAACTTTACTTAATTGTTTAATTGATTGAGCAATTAAATGACTCACTGATGGAGCCTCATTTTTATAGCTATTTAAATTATCAAGTGATAATTTTATAGAGTTATTGATATCAAAATTGTTCGAAAGTCGCAACTCCTTTGATTGTAATTCAAAAATTTCATCACCTGAATTTAAATTAGCTTCCTCCAATACTTTATACATCTCTTTAATTGCAAAATTATTTTCTTCTTTCTGTTTATATGATTGCATCATATCTTCTCTTCTTCTTCTAAGATTCTGAAATTCTTGCCATAAATTCTTAATTTGACAATTTATCGTCTTTAATTTTTTAGAACCTAAATCATCAATTATTGTTCTTCTGTAGTCTTGATTGTCATATAAGACACTATCAGATTGACCAGCAAAATCTACTAATAATAAACCTAACTCTTCCAAAAGCTTTTTACTAATAAAAAAATTATTTATCGAATATTTTGAAAGTATTTTATTATTTTTTACATAAGATTCTCTTTTTACAAAGATTTCCCCTGAAATTTTGTAAAGACCATTTTTCGAGAACCAATCAGTAATTTGAGAAGAATTTGAAAATTTCGCCTCAATTAAACATTCCTGTTTTCCTGGACGTATTAAGTGCTTTAAAGGTATATTAGACCCACCGAATAAAACATTTAGAGAATCTAAAATCAAGGATTTTCCTGATCCTGAATCTCCAGTGAAAATATTCAAACCTTTTTCGAAATTAATTTCTATAATCTCTATTAAGGCAATATTTTTTAAAGTTAATTGTATTAACATGATAAATCTTTCATACAAAAAAATTAACTTCTTTTTGAAGAAAATAAAAGGGTTTTAATAAATAAAGTTATGAATGAAGACTATACAGATTTTATAGAAGCCTCAGGATTACTAAAATATGATCCTGAAATAATTTCAAAAATTTATCAAAAGAATCCTAAACGACTATTTAAAAGACTTTGGCAAACCTTAATCCCTATTTTTGTATACATTATCTCAGTTGGATGGGATAAATTAACAGGGCAATTAAAAAAAGAATCAAAAGCAAGATTTAGAGCAAAACAACTAACAAATCTATTAGTAGATTTAGGCCCTGCTTTTGTAAAAGCAGGTCAAGCTTTATCAACCAGACCAGACATTATTCCTGTTGTTCTTCTTGAGGAGTTATCTCAACTTCAAGATCAATTACCTGGATTTGATGGAAATAAAGCGATGGAATTAATAGAAGAAGATTTAAACAAAAAAATTGACGAGGTTTTTTTAACCATTGATAAAGAACCTATTTCTGCAGCCTCTTTAGGACAAGTTCATAAAGCTGTACTCAAAAATAAAGAAATTGTGGCTGTTAAAGTTCAGAGACCAGGTTTAAGAGAGCAAATCACACTTGATTTATATATAGTTCGGAATATTGCTAATTGGTTAAAAAACAATATTGGACTGATAAGAAGTGATCTTGTTGCTTTAATTGATGAATTGGGAAAAAGAGTTTTTGAAGAAATGGATTATTTAAATGAAGCTAAAAATGCTGAAAAATTTAGAAATTTACATCTCCACAACTCAAAAATTGCTGTACCAAAAATATATATGGAAACCACTTCGAGGAGAGTTTTAACTATGGAATGGATAGAAGGAACCAAACTAACGAATCTTGAGGGTGTGAAAAAACTAGGTATTGATCCTGATGAAATGATTGAAATCGGAGTGCAATGTAGTTTAGAACAGCTATTAGAACATGGTTTTTTTCACGCTGACCCACATCCAGGAAATTTATTAGCTTTGGAAGATGGAAGATTATGTTATTTAGATTTCGGCATGATGAGTGAAGTTACTAGAAGCTCCAGATCCGGATTAATTCAGGCAGTAGTTCATCTTGTAAATAAAAATTTTGATAAATTATCTCAAGATTTTGTGAAATTAGGTTTTCTTTCAAAAGAAGTTAATCTTGAGCCTATTGTTCCAGCTTTTCAAGATGTATTTATAAATGCAGTAGAACTTGGCGTATCAAAGATGGATTTCAAAAGTGTTACTGACGATATGTCAGGCGTTATGTATAAATTCCCTTTTCAGTTACCTCCATATTATGCTCTTATAATTAGATCTTTACTTACTTTGGAAGGAATTGCTTTAAGCGTAGATCCTGACTTTAAAATACTTGGCGCGGCTTATCCTTATTTTGCAAGAAGATTAATGGAAGACCCTGATCCTCAATTAAGAGAAAGTTTAAAAGAAATGCTTTTTGATAAAAAACAGTTTAAATGGGACAGATTAGAAGATCTACTCTCAAATGCTGCAAAACAAACAAATCTTGATTTAGAAAAACTTATTGATGAAGTAATAAATCTTCTTTTTTCTCCAAAAGGTGGATTTCTGAGAGATGAAATTATTAATGGTTTGACTAATCAAATAGATTTGATAGGTTTAAAATTGTTAAAAAGCGTCAATAATTACCTTCCAAAATCAATAAAATTAAATACTACTAAGAACAATAATAAAATAAATGATTTAATTTTATCTATTGAGCCGTTCAAGAATTTTTTAGAAATTATACAAAATATTCCAGGTTATTCTATTGATATCTTTCTAAAAAGAGTTCCAAGACTTATAAATGAACCATACACAAAAGAAATGAGTTTTAGCATTGCGAAAAAAGTAACTGAAAAAAGCGTAATCAGGCTTGTAAAGATTGCTGCCGGTGCAACAATTTAAATGAAGTTTTCAAAAAGTTTATTTCCTAAAATTTTTTTAATAGTATTAACAAATCAATTTTTTTTTAATCCTCCTAAAGTTCAATCTGCAGAAAAAATCAAAATTATATACAGTTTATTTTCGAGAACAGTAACTGTAGATTCTTTAAAAAGTTTTGCCGTAAGCGGTAATTCATCAAAATCATTAAGAAGAATTTTAAATGCAACTGGTTCTTCAGATGATGAAATTAAATCAGTATTAAATCAAAATTTTGAAATACCTATCACTATTGCAAGTAAATTAATATATTCCGAAATAGGTAATGTCATATTAAATAGATTATCATCTATAATTCACACTCCTAGAACTAATGATGAAAAAACAGGCACATTAGCACTAAGATCAAGTGTTATAAAAGGTTTATATACTGGGAACGAAAAAATTAATCTTATTAGTTTTTTTGAAAGTTATCCAACTGAAACTGTTATTTTAAATGTAAACGCTTTAAGTAAAGTAATGAATAAAGTACAATCAATATCGGAATTATTAGAATTTTTCACTAGCAAACCTTTAGAAAAAATTAAAAACAATTAAATAATTATGTCTATATTAGAAAAAATTAAAAACAAATTTCCTTTTAATTATAGAAAAAAAAGATGGCCAGGATTAATTGAAGCTTATAAGCAATATCTTCCAGTATCATCAAACACTCCAATTATATCTTTGAATGAAGGCAATACTCCTCTTATTTTTAGTAAATCACTTAGTGATCTAATTGGAAACGATACGAAAATTTATTTAAAATATGATGGCCTTAACCCTACTGGTTCTTTCAAAGACAGAGGAATGACGATGGCAATAAGTAAAGCAAAAGAAGAAGGAAGTGAAGCAGTAATATGTGCAAGTACAGGAAATACTTCTGCTGCCGCTGCTGCTTATGCCTCAAGAGGTGGTTTAAAGTCTTATGTATTAATTCCAGATGGATATGTAGCTCAAGGAAAACTTGCTCAGGCTTTAATGTATGGGGCAGAAATTATTTCTATAGAAGGTAATTTTGATAAAGCTTTAGAAATTGTTAGGCAATTATCTTCGAAATATCCAATAAACCTTGTAAATTCTGTTAATCCTTACCGAATACAAGGTCAAAAAACTGCTGCATTTGAAATAATAGATGACTTAGGTATTACACCTGACTGGCTATGTATACCTATGGGAAATGCAGGTAACATAACAGCTTATTGGTTAGGTTTTAAGGAATATGCAAAAAGAAAAAGAAATTTAAAATTACCTATCATGATGGGATTTCAGTCTGAGGGTTCAGCACCTTTGGTAGAAAATATTATAGTTCAAGATCCTGAGACAATTGCAACGGCAATTCGAATTGGAAATCCTGTAAATAGAGATAAAGCAAAAATAGTTAAAAAGGAAAGCAAAGGAGATTTTCAATCTGTAACTGACAAAGAAATTATTGATGCTTATAAAATACTCGCAAAAGAAGGTATTTTTTGTGAACCAGCAAG
>QCUQ01000003.1 GCA_003210655.1 Prochlorococcus sp. AG-679-M10
CCACCTTGACTAACTTCGAAACCATTTTTAGATGATCTTGCTTTCTTAACACTTAAACCAGGTGCATATTTCACCAATCCCCCAGTTTTTGTTCTGAACCTTTCATCCGCTAGATCAGCAATGACTTCACCGCTACTAATTTTACTCCCAGGTGAAGTATTTAATCGATAAATAGTTCCATCATTAGACTCTAAATGAAAAATTTCACCTGAATGAGTGGATTCTTCAAGTAATTTAAAATTACTTAATAGCATTGAAGTTGTTACTATCTGAACTTCTCTTGAATCTCCTACTGATTCCCTCAAACGAACTTCTCCACCAAACTCACTAGATTGACTTGCTTCTGCTAGAACAGTTCCCTGTTCTACATTTTTTTCTGTTAAAACAACAGGTTTAGCATTGGGAGGTAGATTATAAACATCGCCAGCCAAGACCCATAACCTTCCTAATCTTTGTGCTTTCAAAGTAATATTACCTTGCCTATCAGTGACTTCCTTTGGTTGGATAACTTTGTCATACCTTACTTGCCCAGCTAAATCGCAAATAACATCCTTGGTTGCTTTTTCAACACTTTTCTTTACGGCTCCTGAAGTAATTTGTGCAACAGTTATATCTGTATCAATTTTTTGCCCATCATCAACAAATAAAAGAGATCCACTTGTTACTTCTATTTTTTGAGCTTTGTTTGAATCACTTCCAGTTGGATTAATCTTTAATAAAAAATCTACTTCAGCTTGTTTAGCTTCTACTCCATGAGGAGTTCTATATCCTCTTATCTTTGCTTTTGAACTAAATTCAACCTTACCTTTAATTTTAGATCTTACAACTCCACTTTCAGCTGTAGATACTCCACCAGTATGAAAGGTTCTCATGGTCAATTGTGTTCCAGGTTCTCCAATTGATTGAGCAGCAATAATCCCTACAGCTTCTCCCAAATCAACTAAATGATTATGAGCCAAGGCCCATCCATAACACTTTCTACAAACTGAACGATTGGCCTCACAAGTTAATGGGGATCTAATATTTACTTTTGAGATTAATGATGTCTCTATAGTCTTAGATAAAGAAGGGTCTATTGCAGTATTCTTTGGAATAATTAAATTGTCTTCAGAATCCAATATATCTTCAGCAGAAAGTCTTCCGATAAGCCTTGAACCAAATTTACCATCTTCAGCCTCTATAACAATTGATCTTTCAGTACCGCAATCCTCCTCTCTTACAATTACATCTTGTGCTACATCAACCAATCTTCTGGTCAAATAACCTGAATCGGCAGTTCTTAATGCTGTGTCAACTAACCCCTTCCTAGCTCCATAAGAAGAGATCACATATTCAGTAACTGTAAGACCTTCCCTAAAGTTAGTTCTAATAGGTAAATCAATAATCTCCCCTTGAGGGTTTGCCATCAGCCCTCTCATTCCAACCAGTTGTCTTACCTGGGACATATTTCCTCTTGCCCCAGAATTAGCCATCATCCAAACTGAATTGAGTGGATCATTTTGATTGAAATTATTTTTTACTGCATCCACTAATCTCTCGTTAGTTTCAGTCCAGGTATCAATAACCTTGGTATGTCTCTCAACTTCTGTAATTTCTCCAAGTCTATAACATTCTTCAGTAGCAGTAATTTGAGCTTCTGCCTGTCCGATTAAATCTTGTTTAGCTTCAGGAACTTTCAAATCCTCTACTGAAATAGAGACAGCGGCTTGAGTAGCATATTTGAATCCTAAATCTTTTAAATTATCCGCCATTGCTGCCGTTACAGCTGTTCCATGAGTTTTATATGCCCATGAAACTAAATTCTTTAAAGCTTTTTTATCAACTACTTTATTTTTAAATGAGGGTGGGGTTTTTGCCAATGAAGGCATAACAATTTTATTATTTTTTTTTGAATTTTTTGTACTTTTACGTACTCTTGAATTTTTTTTTGGTTTAGATGATGTCATGTTTTTATGGTTAAATAGTAAGTTTTTTTTTAAGGATCATGTTTTGGATACAGAATCAATGATCGTATGATTCATAACTACCCTTCCGACCGTTGTTAAGATAAATCTACTGATTAAATTATTTTGGGAATCAAATCTGTCTCTTCTAAAATTCCAAATTTCTAATCGGGAACCATCTTCCAATTCTTTAGATTGTTTTGGCTTATTTAATTCTTCATCATCATCAACTTCACCATTAAACCTTACCCACACCCATTCATGTAAACCAATTCTTTTATCTTCAAAAGCAAAAATTACATCTTCTAATGAAGCAAAAGTTTTTTGATTCTCCCCAAAATTTGGTTTTTTAAAGTTTGGTTGTAGTGCAGTCAGATAATAAGAGCCTAAAACCATATCTTGTGAGGGAGTTACAATTGGTTCTCCTGTGGCTGGTGAGAGAATATTATTACTAGCCAACATAAGCATACGGGCTTCTGTCTGTGATTCTAACGCTAAAGGAACATGAACTGCCATTTGATCACCATCAAAATCAGCATTAAAGGCTGGACATACAAGTGGATGTAGTTGGATAGCTCTACCTCCAACTAATTTAGGTTCAAAAGCCTGAATTCCTAACCTATGAAGAGTTGGAGCTCTATTTAAGAGTATTGGATGACCTTCAATAACTTCTTGGAGTACTTGCATAACTTCATCATCTGCTTTTTGTATAAGTTTTTTTGCAGCTTTAATATTATTTACAATATTTTGACGAATTAATCTATGTATCACAAAAGGTTGAAAAAGCTCAATAGCCATTTCTTTAGGGAGTCCGCATTGATGCATCTTTAACTTTGGGCCCACAACTATGACAGACCTTCCAGAATAATCAACACGTTTGCCAAGTAAATTCTGCCTAAATCTCCCTTGCTTTCCTTCTATGATATCGCTAAGAGATTTTAAGGCTCTATTATTTGCACCAACAACTGTTCTACCTCTTCTTCCATTATCAACAAGTGCATCAACGGCTTCTTGCAACATTCTTTTTTCATTTCTAACAATGATTTCAGGAGCTAAAATTTCTTGAAGCCTAGCTAATCTATTATTTCTATTTATAACTCTTCTATAAAGATCATTTAGATCAGAAGTAGCGAATCTACCACCATCCAATTGAACCATTGGTCTAAGGTCAGGAGGAATGACTGGAATAGCGTCTAATACCATCCATTCAGGTTTCGCATTTGTCGCAATAAAATTATCAATAACTCTTATCCTTTTTATAAGTTTTGCTCTTTTTTGACCTTTACTATTTGTAATCTCTTCTCTAAGTTCTTCGGCAATCTGATTTAAATCAAGATCTTCAAGTAATTGCTTAAGAGCTTCCGCACCTATACCAACAACTGGTTCATTTTCAATAGTTGAATCTTCTGCATAAATTTCATCTTCTATTTCTAACCATTCATCTTCAGTTAGGAGTTGCTTATATTTAAGATCTTTATGATCACCAACATCCAAAACGACATAACAATTGAAATATACTATCTGCTCTACATCTCTAAGTGGGATATCTAAGAGAATTGCTACATAACTTGGAATACCTTTTAAGTACCAAACGTGGGAAACTGGAGCTGCCAGTTTTATGTAACCCATTCTATGTCTTCTTACTCTACTTTCAGTTACTTCTACCCCACATCTCTCACATACAATTCCACGGTGTCTTACCCTTTTGTATTTACCGCAGTGACATTCCCAATCTTTAGATGGCCCAAATATTTTTTCACAAAAGAGACCATCCATCTCTGGTTTTAAGGTTCTATAGTTTATCGTCTCAGGCTTAGTCACCTCTCCTACTACTTGTCCATTGGGTAAAGTCCTCTGCCCCCAATCCATTATCCTTTGCGGTGAAGCAATAGAAATTTTGACGTAATCAAAGTGATTTTCTGTTCTTAAGTTGCTGTTAGTCATTTTTAGGAGATTTAAATTAGAAAGTTTTGATAAAGTATTTAATCTTCCTCATATTCAGAGGTTCCTAGAGATTCATAGGTAGGCCTCGAAGGAGTATTCCTTCTCGGATTTACATCTTGCATTAAATCAACCTCTTTACCTTCATCTGTATATACACCGATATCTAGACCCAAAGATTGCAATTCTCTCATTAGGACTTTAAATGATTCGGGAGTTCCGGGCCTAGGAATAGGTTTTCCTTTAACTATTGCGTTTAATGCTTCATTTCTTCCTTGCATATCATCTGATTTAACAGTTAAAAGTTCTTGCAAAGTATAAGCTGCTCCATATGCTTCTAAAGCCCAAACTTCCATCTCTCCAAGTCTCTGTCCACCTTGTTGAGCTTTACCACCTAAGGGCTGCTGAGTAACTAAGGAGTATGGACCTGTTGATCTAGCATGGATCTTATCATCAACTAAGTGAACAAGCTTTAGGAAGTGGGAATATCCAACAGCAACGGGTTGATCAAAAGGTTCGCCAGTTCTGCCATCTTTAAGTAACAATTTTCCAGGATCTTGTGGATTGTAAACCCAATCCTTACCATCTTGCTTTGAAGCTTCCTTTAAGAATGCTTGTACGGTTTGATGTGATTTTTCAGCACCATACATCTCATCAAAAGGGACAACTTTAACTCGGCAGTTTAAGTTTGACGCTGCCCAACCCATCAACAATTCAAAAACTTGGCCTACATTCATTCTACTTGGAACACCAAGAGGATTTAAGACAATATCAACTGGAGTACCATCCGGTAAATATGGCATATCCTCTCTTGGTAAAATTCTACTTATTATCCCTTTATTACCATGCCTCCCAGCCATCTTGTCTCCTACCTGTATTTTTCTCCTTTGAGCGACATAAACCCTTACAACCATATTAGCTCCAGGAGGTAGCTCATCACCTTGCTCCCTAGTGTAAATACGCACATCTAAAACTCTTCCTTTTTCTGTTTTAGGGACTCTAAGAGAATTATCTCTCACATCTCGTGCTTTTTCACCAAATATAGCTCTCAAAAGTTTTTCTTCAGGTGGTTGATCAGATTCTCCTTTTGGGGTAACTTTTCCTACGAGAATATCCCCACTTTCTACAAAGGCACCTGTTCTGATAATTCCCATTTCATCAAGATTATTCAAACTTTCTTCTGAAATATTTGGAATTTCTCGGGTAATTTCTTCAGGGCCTAATTTAGTTTGTCTAGCTTCTATTTCATATTTCTCAATATGTACTGAAGTATAAAGATCATCAGTAACCATCCTTTCACTTACTAAGATTGCATCTTCATAGTTGTAGCCTTCCCATGGCATATAAGCAATTAAGACATTCTGTCCTAAAGCTATTTCGCCACCTTCACAAGCTGAGCCATCAGCTAGGACTTGACCCGAAATAACTTGATCTCCATTTTTCACAATTGGTCTTTGATTTAAACAGGTATCTTGATTAGATCTCTGATATTTCTGAAGATAATGAACATGCTCATTACCATCTACATCTTTTACAACTATTTCATTAGCATCAACATAAGAAATAATTCCATTTACTTTTGTGATTGGAACCATACCTGAGTCTCTGGCGACTTGAGATTCTAATCCCGTACCGACGAGAGGTCTTTCAGGTCTTAATAATGGAACTGCTTGACGCTGCATATTAGAACCCATTAAAGCTCTATTTGCGTCATCATGTTCCAAGAAGGGTATAAGAGAAGTTGCTACTGAAATAACTTGTACAGGAGAGAGCTGCACATAATCAACTTGATGAGGAGGAACCTTCTCAAAATCTTGTCGATACCTTACTGGAATTAAATTTGCGAGAATATTACCGTTTTTATCAGTCGCCACATCACCTGGTGCGACCCTACATTCATCTTCTAAATCAGCTGATAAATAAACAGGGTTACCTTCTTTAATGACCATACCTTTTTCTACTTTCCAAAAAGGAGTTTCAATAAAACCATATTCATTAACCCTTGCATGTGTTGCAAGAGAGTTTATGAGTCCCGCATTTGGCCCTTCAGGCGTTTCGATAGGACATAATCTTCCATAGTGAGAAGGATGAATATCTCTAACTGCAAAACCTGCTCTTTCTCGAGTTAGCCCACCTGGTCCTAATGCTGAAATTCTTCTTTTATGTGTTAATTCAGCTAATGGATTTGTTTGATCCATAAATTGGCTTAATTGACTAGATCCAAAAAATTCTTTAATAGCTGCTACCAAAGGCTTGGGATTCACTAGCTGAGCAGGCGTCAGAGAATCTGTCTCGCCAACAGTCATCCTTTCTTTAATAATTCTCTCTAGTCGGTTAAGGCCAACTCTAACTTGATTTTGCAGAAGTTCTCCAACAGATCTAACTCTTCTATTACCTAAATGATCAATATCATCTAAACTTGCTCCACCAATATCAAGTTCCAGATTAATAAGGTAGTCAATCGTAGAAAGAACATCCTCATGTGTAAGAGTTCTGACATCGTCAGGAACAGTTAATCTTAATTTTTTATTGATTTTATATCTACCTACTCTTCCTAAATCATATCTTTTGGGATCGAAAAATCTACTATGTAGAAGTTGTTGGCCTCCAGAAACAGAGGGAGGTTCCCCTGGGCGTAATTTTTTATAAAGTTCTAATAAGGCTTGATCTTCTGAATTTATTCCTTCATCATTGGCTGAATCAATTGATTGTTTATAAAATTCGGGATGTCTTAATTTATCAATCACATCATTATCTGAGAGACCCATAGCTCTCATAAGTACATGTGCATTAATTTTCCTTGTTTTGTCTACTCTCACATAAAGTAAATTATTTTTATCTGTCTCAAATTTTAGCCAAGCACCTCGATTTGGAATAACGCTAGCGTTATAAGTTCTCCTACCATTTTTATCCATTTCATCTTTGAAATAAACCCCTGGACTGCGTACTATTTGATTGACTATTACTCTTTCAGCTCCGTTAATAATGAATGTGCCTCTCTCTGTCATTAAAGGCAGCTCACCAATAAAGACTTCTTGTTCTTTGATTTCTCCTGTTTCTTTATTTATTAATCTACAAGTGACATACATTTGTGAAGCAAAAGTTGCATCTCTTCTCTTAGCTTCTTCAACATTATGTCTAGGTCTTTTTAACCTATATTCTTCACCAATGAAATGTAATTCTAATTTACCTGTGTAGTCAGTAATTGGAGAAAAGCTTTTTAATTCCTCAATTAAACCTTTTTCCAGAAACCATTTAAAGCTTGCCCTTTGTACCTCAACTAAATCTGGTAAATAAGTTGCTGTTTTAGCTATCTGTAAAGCGCTACTGCTCATCCAAGAAAACCCGCCATTCTGTAAGATTTACTATTTACTATAAATTTTGACTTAATTTTTAGAGGATCAATCTAGATTGTTGAATTGAAATCAAGATTTTAGTCTTGAATTCAACAAATATCTCAATTGACAAATAGCTGAAATAATTAAAGTAATAGGTAATAAAACCCCTTTTTAACAAGCTGGTTACTAATAATTAAGAAAAATTTCCAGTAATTTTTAATACTAACAGGTTGTGTGTTAATTTATCAAGTCAAATTTAAACAAATCTTCAGCATTCCTAGAGGACTCATCTGCAATATTTTTCAATTCTGAAGATCTTAAAATAGCTATTGATTTAGCCACGCTTTCAACAAAAGCTGGCTCGTTTCTTTTCCCTCTATACGGGACAGGAGCTAAAAAAGGAGAATCTGTTTCTATTAAATACCTATCCCTAGGAACAATTCTTGCGCATTCATGAATTTCATATGCTTTTGGGAATGTAACTATCCCACTAAAACTTATATAGAATCCAAGATCTAAAAATTGCTTCATCTCATCTGGTGTTCCGGTCCAACAATGTAGTACTCCTTTGGGACATTTACCTTGCTTGGATAGCTCATTACATATTTTTATCATCTCATTTGCAGCATCTCTACAGTGGATAATTACAGGCAATTCAAGTTCGTAGGCTAATTGCATTTGTGGAAGGAGAGCTTCTATCTGTTTATTTGTATTATCACTTTTAAAAAAATCTAATCCTAATTCACCAATAGCAACAACTCTTGAGTCAACTTGCGCTGCATTTTTCAATTTAGATTTAGAACTACATTCCCATTTGTTAGCCTCAAGAGGATGCAAACCAACTGAATAATATAACTCATCAAATCTTTGAGATATTTTGTGTAATTTAGGAATTTCTGATAATTCACAACAAGCATGGAGTAATTTTTTTACTCCTATTGAACGCCATCTTGAAACTACTTCTTCAAGATCCTCCTCAAAGTTTTCGAATATTAAATGACAATGAGAATCAATCAATTTAATATTGCTCATTATTACTTACTTACTTGTAAGAAAATCTTTAACTACTTTGTTGATTTTTGATTTTTTGTTAGCCCCGTTGTTCTTATGTAGAACATTTTTTTTGACTGCCTTATCAATAAGACTGAAGGCCTCATTTACACTAACCTGAACTAGTTCTTTGTTATCTGAATTAGGTTCTTGCTTATATTTTTCACAATTAGCTAAGGTTTTTTTTGTTAGCGTTCTTACTGTTGATTTATATGATTTATTAACTAAACGGTTTCTTTCAGCAACTTGAATTCTTTTTTTTGCTGATTTGTTATTGGCCACAGAAATTAAGTTAAAATATGGAATTTTATTATACCAAATAAATAGTCTACTAATCAATAATATATAATTTAGATCAGTAACCTACATCATTAATTAATTGAATTCAAATTAAGTATTAAGAATATGAAGATCATAAATAGTAAACAAAAAGCTCTCCAAGAGTTGAGAAGAATTTCTCAAAGAACTATATCTGGTGACAATATCAAAATAAATTCAATCGTTGAAAATATTCTTAACGAGGTGAAAGTTAATGGAGATATAGCTGTAGAAAAATATACAAAAAAATTTGATGGTTTCCATCCTAAACCAATGCAAGTAAGTACTAGGGATTTAAAAACCGCATGGGAAGAGACAGATCAAAATTTAAAAAAATCATTAGAGATTGCCTATCAAAGAATAAAGAAATTCCATGAAAAAGAAATCCCTGAATCATTTACTATAAAAGGAGAACATGGTGACTCCGTTCAAAGACGATGGATGCCTGTAAAAAATGCTGGTTTATATATTCCTGGAGGGAGAGCGGCATATCCAAGTACAGTTTTAATGAATGCGATCCCTGCAAAAGTAGCTGGAGTGAAAGAAATTTTAATGGTATCTCCTGGAAATACAAAAGGGGAAATAAATACAACTGTTTTAGCTGCTGCTTACTTATCAGGGATCGATAAAGTTTTTAGAATTGGAGGAGCACAAGCAATTGGAGCATTAGCATTTGGTACAAAGCAAATAAATAAAGTTGATGTAATTTCGGGACCTGGAAATATCTATGTAACCACTGCTAAAAAGTTAATTTACGGATTTACTGGAATTGATTCCTTAGCTGGTCCAAGTGAAATTTTAATTATCGCGGATAGAACAGCCAAAAGTTCTCAAATAGCATCAGATTTATTAGCACAGGCAGAGCATGACCCATTAGCTTCCTCAATACTTTTGACCACATCAAATGATCAAGCTCAAGAAGTTTTTGATGAAGTCTTTAAGCAAATAGAACATCACCCCAGAAAAGAAATTTGCATTCAATCAATTAAGAATTGGGGATTAATCGCTATTTGCGAAAATTTAGAATCATGCGTTGAACTAAGCAATGAGTTTGCCCCAGAACATTTAGAGATAATTACAATTGATCCAAAAACGACGCTTGAGTCTATTGAGAATGCAGGTGCGATATTTTTAGGGAAATGGACACCAGAGGCTGTAGGTGATTATTTGGCTGGACCAAACCACACTTTACCCACATGCGGGAATGCGAGGTTTAGTGGTTCATTAGGAGTTGAAACTTTCATGAAGAATTCTTCGATAATTGAATTTAATGAAAAAAGTTTAAAAATTAACAGCTTGGATATTATAAATTTGGCATATAGTGAGGGTTTACATAGTCACGCAAATTCGGTAAAAATTAGATTTGATGATTAACTCCCCTTAAAAGGTGAAAACAATACTGGAACGTTATCCTCAATTCTACCCACCAAAACCTTATCAACTAAATCAACAAATAATCCATTTTCTAAGACCCCAGGAATATTATTAATACGCATTTCTAAATCTTTTGGATCTTTTATGCCGGTATCAAATAAAACATCCAAAATCAAATTACCTTGATCTGTTACAACTGGGCCTGCTTTTTTTGTTGCCATTCTTAAATTAGAAACTCCATTCATTTCTGAAATCACATCCATCACCTGCTTCCACGCAGAAGGCATAACTTCTACAGGGAGAGGGAAAACTTGGTTTAAATTTTGCACTAGCTTAGTTTCATCAATAACAATTAAAAATTTAGTTGCTTTGGATGCAACCAATTTTTCTCGGACATGGCAAGCTCCTCCACCCTTGATTAATTGAAAGAGAGGATCTACTTCATCTGCTCCATCAATAGCTAAATCAATTTGAGGAACTGAAGCTAAATCAATTAAAGGAATATTGAGTTCTAATGCAAGAACCTCTGATTGAAAGGAAGTTGGAACTCCTTTAATATTTTTTAATTTGCCTGATCTAATTTGTTCAGCAAGACTTTTTATCATTAGTGCTGCTGTTGATCCAGATCCTAACCCCAAGATCATTCCATCTTCTACTTCTTTAACAGCTGCATCAGCAACTATTTGTTTCATCTGAGTCTGTAAATCCAAAATGTTTTGACCTAAAGTTTATAGATTATTAAATTTCAACGGATGATTTATGTCAAACCTGGAAGTGCTTCAGGTTTAATATTAACTTTAATTTCTTTATTATCTCGTAAAACATTTAGGAGAAATATTTTTCCAATCTCAGCTTTTTCTACTTCATCTAAAAGAGTCTTAGGCTCTTCTATTAAAATATTTTCAGCAGCAATTACTAAATCACCTCTTCTTAATCCTGCTTTTTCTGCAGGGCTATTTGGTATTACAGATTGAATTAAAGCCCCTGACCTTTCTGGCAGTTGAACAAGTGCATTAGGGTCTTCATTATGTTCTTTTGCTATTTTGGGATTCAAGGAAATTAATTGTACCCCTAAATAAGGATGAACTACTTCTCCATTTTCCTGTAACTGGTCAGAAACATTTTTAGCCAAATTTATTGGTATTGCGAAACCAAGACCAGCTCCAGGTCCACTTCTCACTAAAGTATTAATACCAATTACTTGACCATTGGAATTAATAAGTGGGCCTCCAGAATTACCTGGATTTATTGCAGCATCTGTTTGTATAAGATCCAGTCTCTTATCAGAAAACCCGAGAGCATTAATATCTCTATGAAGACTGCTGACTATTCCAAGAGTGACTGTTTTTTCTAGGCCATAAGGAGTCCCAAGAGCTATTGCCCAATCTCCAACTTCAAGTTCTTCCGAATCTCCTAAAGGTGCGTAACTAGAATTCTTTTGATTGTCAATTTTAACTAAAGCTAGATCAGTAATTGAATCAGTTCCCAACACTTCCCCCTCACGATTAGTTCCATCAGCCAAAGTAACGGATACATTATCAACTCTTTCTACTACATGTGCATTTGTTAGAACTAAACCATCTTTATCAATAATTACCCCTGAACCTTGACCTCGTTCTCGGTCGGGAGCCATTCCAGGTTCTCCAAGTAAGTCTCTTAAAAGTGGATCTAATAAAGTTGGATCAAACTGCTGTCTTTCTACTAATCTTTCAGTATCAATTCTAACAACCGCAGGACCTACCTTTTTAACCGCATCTGAAACAAAATTATGTCTATCAAAAGAATCTAAAGCTAAAACTTCAGAAAAAGGGTAAAAATATAAAACAATAGTGTATATTACAAAACTTAACTTAAGTAAGTAAGTAAATTTAGTTTTTAGAAATCTCATTTCCTTTTTATTTTCTTAATAATATTAAGAATTTAATTGAATAAATTTCCAAATGTTGTTTTTTTGTTTACTTCCATAAAATACACATACTAAAAAATTTTTTTTAAAAACTTTTTAATATGTGAAAATAATTAATAACTTAATAATTATAATTGAATAAATTGGACAAGATATGTAAAAGCAACCTAGAAATTCTTCTTCAAGGAGTCGCTAAAGAATTTAATCTAAAGATATACAGTTTAAAAATACTGACAAATCAAAATCCCATTATTGTCAAAATTATTATTTGTAATATTAACGATGATGATATTACTTTAGACGACTGTTCAAGATTTAATAACCCGGCCAATACTGTAATTGAAAATTCAAATCTTTTAAAATGTTCATATGTTTTAGAAATTAGTAGTCAAGGTGTCAGTGATGAATTAACCTCAGAAAGAGACTTCAAAACTTTTAAAGGTTTTCCAGTTAATGTTGAGTTAAACCCAAAAAATTCTCAAATAAAATTTTTGAACGGTTTACTTTATGAAAAGTCTAAAGATTATTTAGCCATTAACATTAAAGGTAAGATAAAAAAAATCCCCTTTAATGAAGTATTAAAGGTTAGTCTTTCCACTTTAAAAGACTAATTTATTTTCAACTATTATTCATTTTACCCATCATAGATGGCATTAGTAATTCTCCCAGGATTAAACAATCTTATTGAAGACATAAGTGAGGAAAAAAAATTACCTCCTCACGTTGTGGAATCAGCTTTACGTGAAGCCTTACTTAAAGGTTACGAAAAATACCGAAAAACCTTCTACATTGGAGTGAAAGAAGATCCATTTGATGAAGAATATTTTAGTAATTTTGATGTAGGTTTCGATCTAGAAGAAGAAGGTTATCGGATTTTATCGAGTAAAATTATTGTCGAAGAGGTTGAAAGCGAAGATCATCAAATATCTCTTCAAGAAGTTAAACAAGTTGCTGATGATGCTCAAATTGGTGATACCGTCGTTTTAGATGTCACTCCCGAAAAAGAGGATTTTGGTAGAATGGCCGCCTCAACTACGAAGCAAGTATTGGCTCAAAAGTTAAGAGACCAACAAAGGAAAATGATTCAGGAAGAATTCGCAGATTTAGAAGACCCTGTTTTAACTGCAAGAGTTATAAGATTTGAAAGACAGTCGGTAATTATGGGTGTTAGCTCAGGAATCGGCAGGCCAGAAGTTGAAGCAGAACTTCCTAAAAGGGATCAATTACCAAATGACAATTATAGAGCTAATGCTACATTCAAAGTTTTTCTAAAAGAAGTTAGTGAAGTAGCTAGAAAAGGTCCTCAACTTTTTGTGAGTAGAGCTAATGCTGGTCTTGTGGTTTATTTATTCGAAAATGAAGTCCCAGAAATTCAAGAAGGTACAGTAAAAATTGTTGCGGTTTCAAGAGAAGCAAATCCCCCTTCCAGAGCAGTTGGCCCAAGGACTAAAGTCGCAGTAGACAGTATTGAAAGAGAAGTTGATCCAGTCGGTGCTTGCATTGGAGCAAGAGGAGCAAGAATTCAACAAGTAGTTAATGAATTAAGGGGAGAAAAAATAGATGTTATAAAGTGGTCATCTGATCCTATTCAATACATACTAAATTCTTTAAGTCCAGCTAAAGTTGACCTTGTCAGACTTGTTGATCCCGAAGGACAACATGCTCATGTTTTAGTTCCTCCTGATCAATTAAGTCTTGCCATAGGAAGAGAAGGTCAAAATGTTCGTCTTGCTGCTAGGTTAACAGGCTGGAAAATAGACGTTAAAAACTCCCATGAATATGATCAGGAAGCAGAAGACACTGCAGTAGCAGAATTAATTGTTCAAAGGGAGGAAGAAGAGAATCTTCAAAGAGAAGCTGAACAGAGATTGGAGGCTGAGCAAGCAGAAAGAGCTGCAGAAGATAAAAGACTAAGGGAACTTTACCCTTTACCTGAAGATGATGAAGAATATGGAGATGAACTATACGAAGAAGAAACTCGTTCAGAAAACGACCAAACAGAAAACTTGAAACAAGAGGAACTATTGTCTAAAGAGGAGAACACACGGTGATACAGAAATCTCCTGTTATGCGTAAGTGCATTTCTTGCAGGACAACTTTTGATAGAAATAATCTTTTGAAGATTACTAATGATCATAAGTTAGGAATAATGCTTAACCAAGGTATGGGTCGTTCTGCTTACATTTGTAAGTCAAAAAAGTGTTACACAGATTCTAAACTTAAAAAAAAGCTTCAAAAAGCTTTAAAAGGCATTTTAAATCCTGAATTTATTGATATTTTTGAAAGGGAAATTGCAAACTATAAATAACTATCCCAAAAGGGCATATAATTAAAATTATATTCTTCCAAAATTTCTTAAAAAGAGTAACATTCAGATTAAATGACTATCAGCGATAAAATCAGAGTTTATGAACTTTCCAGAGATCTAAAACTGGAAAATAAAGATATATTGGATGCTGCTCAAAAACTTTCAATATCAGTCAAAAGTCACAGCAGTTCAATAAGTTTAGAAGATGCGAAAAAAATTAAAAATCTTATAAATAACAAAAATTCAAGTAAAAAAATTCTTTCTGTAAGTAAATCTGGAATTAAAGCAAAAAATGAAAACCCAAAAAATAATGATAATAAAAATAATAAAAATTTTTCTAATACCTCTCATCCAGAAAAGTTGTCAAAAGAAGGTTTAAATAAAACACCCCTTTTAATAAAGCCTACTAATAAAGTAGAGAATTCATTAGTAAGCTCAAATAAAAAAAATCTAAATAATATTAAAAATCCAAATCCCCCTTCTATCGTCTCTAACCTCAAATCTCAAGCGCTTTCAAAAACTCAAAATAAAACTAATACTTCAGTAATAACAACTCCCAATCTAAAAGACAAAAAAGATCCAATTGCTCTTCAAGACAAAAAGCCTTTAAAAAACTCTTCAGGATCTCCCGCAAAAACTACTGCAAGGCCGCCTATTCAACTAATTGAAAAACCAAAAAATTTGGCAAATTCCAATAGGAATATAAACGCAAACAAAATAAATAACTCAGTTAATCAAAGGGCTCAATCATTAAATAGAGCTGATAATAATAAATTAAATAGAGCTGATAATAATAAATTTCCTAAAAAGAACTTAAATAGTCCTAACGTAAAAAGTACTCCTGAACTAGTAGGTGCCCCGATTAGAAGGGAAGATCCTAAAATTAATACAAACAGGCCAAACTCTAATAGCAGGCAACCCTCATCTAATACAAAAATTTCTGCAAATAGGCCAGGGGGGCAGAATAGGCAGGGTGTTCCAAATAGAGAAGGCGGTGGCCCCTACAGACAGGGATCCCCTAATAGGCCAGGAACTCCTTATAGACAAGGTGCTCCTAATAGGCCAGGGGGGCAGAATAGGCAGGGTGTTCCAAATAGAGAGGGCGGTGCCCCCTATAGACAGGGATCTCCTAATAGGCCAGGAACTCCTTATAGACAAGGTGCTTCTGGGATTAGAAAGCCAGTAGCACCTAATGAACTGATGCAGCTACAGAAAACCAATGCATCAAATAAAGAAAAACCTAATACCTCTAATTTAAACAAACAAAAAATCGAGGGGGCCAATCAGAAGGCAAAAGCACCTAATAGTCGTTTAAATGCATCTCCCTCTTCTACGCCTAAAAAACCACCTTATAGAACATTCGCAAACAACTCTAAGAAGCCTGGCAGAACAGATTGGGACGATAGTGCCAAACTGGAAGCATTAAGAAATAAAAATCCACAGAAACAAAGACAAAAAGTCCATATTATTGGCGAAAATGATGATTCATTAACCTCTGAGACTAGCGGCTACTCAGGAGAGAAGGTTTCAATACTATCAGCTAGTTTGGCTCGTCCAAAAAAAGAAAAGTCTGAAGAGATCAAATCACAAAAACCCGCAAGAAATTTCAAGAAAAAGAAAAAAGAGACTACTAGGCAAAGACAAAAGAGAAGAGCTATGGAATTAAGAGCAGCGAAAGATGCAAAACAAGTAAGACCCGAAATGATAATAATACCTGAAGATAATTTAACAGTACAAGAATTAGCCGATAAGCTTAGTCTTGAAAGTTCGGAAATAATCAAATCTCTTTTCTTTAAAGGTATTACGGCTACAGTTACTCAATCACTTGACTTGGCAACCATTGAGACAGTGGCTGAAGAATTTGGAGTCCCTGTTTTACAAGATGATGTTGAAGAGGCTGCAAAGAAAACAGTAGACATGATTGAAACCGATGATATTGAAAGTCTCATCAAAAGGCCTCCAGTAATTACAGTAATGGGACATGTTGATCATGGTAAAACAAGTCTTTTAGATTCCATAAGAGAATCCCGAGTAGCATCTGGAGAAGCAGGTGGAATAACTCAACATATCGGAGCTTATCAAGTTGAGTTTGAGCACGAATCAAAAAAGAAAAAGCTAACTTTTCTTGATACTCCAGGTCATGAAGCATTTACCGCTATGCGTGCAAGAGGTACAAAAGTTACAGACGTAGCAGTACTTGTTGTAGCTGCTGATGATGGTTGCAGACCTCAAACACTTGAAGCTATTAGTCACGCAAGAGCAGCAAAAGTCCCAATAGTTGTAGCTATAAATAAAATTGATAAAGAAGGTGCTTCTCCAGATAGAGTTAAACAGGAATTATCAGAAAAAGATCTAATTGCCGAAGATTGGGGTGGGGACGTAGTTATGGTCCCGGTCAGTGCAATCAAAAAACAAAATATTGATAAATTACTCGAGATGATCCTGTTGGTTTCTGAAGTTGAAGATCTCCAAGCAAACCCAGAAAGATTAGCTAAAGGGACAGTTATTGAAGCCCATTTAGATAAAGCCAAAGGTCCTGTTGCAACTTTATTAGTACAAAATGGCACATTAAAATCTGGAGATGTTTTAGCCGCAGGTTCAGTCCTTGGAAAAATTAGAGCGATGGTAGATGAACATGGTAATAGAATTAAGGAGGCTGGTCCTTCATGTCCAGTTGAAGCACTTGGATTTAGCGAAGTCCCAACAGCAGGTGACGAATTTGAAGTTTATCCTGATGAGAAATCTGCTAGAGCGATTGTTGGAGATAGAGCGACTGATGCAAGAGCAACAAAATTAGCCCAGCAAATGGCATCTAGAAGGGTAAGCTTATCATCTTTATCTACTCAAGCTAATGATGGAGAACTTAAAGAATTAAATCTAATTCTTAAAGCAGATGTCCAAGGAAGTGTAGAAGCTATATTAGGTTCATTAGAACAATTACCAAAAAACGAGGTTCAAGTTAGAGTCCTACTCTCCGCACCTGGAGAAATAACTGAGACTGACATAGATCTTGCTGCTGCCTCTGGCTCAGTAATAATAGGCTTCAACACATCATTGGCCTCTGGAGCTAAAAGAGCGGCCGACGCAAATGATGTTGATATACGAGAGTATGAAGTCATTTATAAACTTTTAGAAGATATTCAATCCGCTATGGAAGGATTACTTGAACCTGATCTAGTTGAGGAATCTTTAGGTCAAGCTGAAGTAAGAGCGACATTTGCGGTTGGAAAAGGAGCAATTGCTGGATGCTACATACAAAGTGGTAAGCTTCAAAGAAATTGTTCTTTAAGAGTATTTAGATCCGATAAAGTAATATTTGAAGGTAATTTAGATTCTTTGAAAAGATCTAAGGATGATGTAAAAGAAGTTAATACTGGTTTCGAATGTGGAGTTGGATGTGATAAATTCTCAACTTGGAGTGAAGGAGATATCATTGAAGCATTCAAATTTGTAACAAAAAAAAGGACGCTAAATAAATAAAACCTTAATCTTCCTTATTTCTATCCAAGAAAAATAAGATAGGAAATAATATACAAGCTCCTAGCTGTATTAAAAGATTGTTTTGCTGTATTTCATTTCCACCAGCAATTTTAGTAACCATTATTAAAAGGCCTAAAAAAGCAGACCCCGAAAAGGCAATCCATAATATTCTCCTTAAGCCTTTAAATGGAGCTTGAGTCTCTTTAAGTAATTTTTTTTTTAATTCAGGGTCAATTTTTGACATTAATTCTTTAAAATATAAAATTAAGTCTATATGAAAAAACTAAAATTTAATATCGCCTACATAGTAAGCGTAATACCAAATGTTTCGTAAACATCTGGTCAATTGTTCAATTCAAATTATCAACATTTATCTACAAAAACAAAATTTTATATGTGGAAAATTAATTTCAAATTGTTTTTTAAATTACTTATATTTTTTCCATTAATTTTCTACTTTGGTAAAAGAAGTTACTTAGCTTATGATGAAGGATTTTATGCATTACAGGCTAGATGGATATTGGAAAAAGGAAATTGGACCATTCCATTATGGTGGGGAGATTTTATTTTAGATAGAACAATAGGTATACAATTTCTTATTGCCAAATCACAGGAAATATTTGGGGAAAATTTATTCGCAGCATATTTACCAACAACTATTTCATCAATAGTGATGTTGATCATAACCTATAAATTACATGAAGAATTAATAGATAAAAAGTTTGCAATCGCATCACCACTTATTCTTTCAACAACTTTTTTGTGGTTTGATTATTCTCACTTAGCTACTCAAGATTTAATATATAGTTGTTTAGTGACTATTGGAATATTTTCGATTGTAAAAACAAACAGTAAAAAAGAATTAGTTTACATATCTCTTTTTGGGCTTTGGATAGGTTTAGCTTTTATGATGAAAACTTTTCTCGTCGCGATACCAATTACATCATTATTTCCATATTTGATTAAAAAAAAATTTATTTTTGCTTCAAAATATTTTTGGCTTGGATTAATTATTGGTTTTATTCCATTCATTTTATGGACAACATCTATAAATACATTTCTTGATAAAAATATTATTTTTCACCTTTTAGATAAATTTAGTAATTTATCTAAAGAAAATACATTTACAAATCCTTTTTACTACTATTTGTGGAACATACCAGTAACTTTCCTCCCATGGAGCATATTTTCCATTATTGGATTAGTTCATGGTTTAAAAAGTAAAAATTCTGAAGGTTTTATTTTATTTTATTTCCCTTTAATCTTAATAATCTTGATAAGTAGTTTTTCTTCAAAAACACCTTACTATCCTTTACAGATCTCTTCAATAATATCCTTAAATGCATTTATAGGTATCAAGTATTTAATAGAAGAAAAAAGATTTAAATTTATTTTTATTTTTATATCTTCAAGAATAATTCCATTATTTTTATTCTCAGTAATCTTTATCTATATTTTCGTATTCAAAGCTGGCATGAATTTTAATATCAAAGAGAATATATTCTTAATTAGTGGACTAGTACTATTTGCATTAGCTTGGAATTTTATCAAAAATACCCAAAGCACCTCAACATTAATATCTATATTAATTATTGGACCCTATTTAATGACATCCTGTTTTTTGCAATCAGGTCTTTTTACAGACCGCTCGAGAGAACTAAGAGAAACTATGGAAAATATCTCTTCTTTGAAAACAATCAATAGTCGAATAATTAAAGTTGATAAGAGCAGCTTTATAAATACTGTTTCACATTCAAAAATCATTAGGATTGCTCTTTTAACTCCTAATTTAGGAGAAGGGATTGAGAGTATCAACAGTTTAAAAACATCAGAACTAGCTTGGTCCATCTTGCCAAAAGAAGATCAAAAAAAAGATACTTCTTATGAAATCATTTATGAAAATAAAGTTATATTTCCTTGGAAATTAATCAAAAAAATCTAATGGGTTAATATTAATCATGGTCAAATTTTTAAAAAATGAAATCAGTAAATACTTGGAATTTAACAAATAATAAACTCCACCAATTATTTAAAGATGATAATGAATTTATTTCTCTTAAAGTAAGAGGTAATACTTGGGAACCAATTACAAGATGGCTAAAATTAGATTCCAGAATATTTAGGGGAACAACAAATACAGCAAGAATTACTTTATGTGATGTTGAATCATTAGCAGAAATCTATAATTACAGATCTATCAGATGGAAAGCAAAAAAATTAACTCCAATACAAACAAAATTAGTTCCTCAGTCTATAAAAAATACTTTGCGCAAGTTACCAATAATTAAGCACCTTGCATTTGAAATAGAAATCATATTCTACAAATATCATGAAAATTTAAATGACCATATGATTTCAATACTTATTCCTGCAAGAAATGAAGAAGGTAATAAAGAACTTTTAATCAAAGCCTTAAATAAATTTAAAAAAATACCAAATAAAATCGAAATAATATTTGTAGAGGGAAATAGCAAAGATAATACTTTTCAAATGTTGGAAAATCTTACTAAAGACTTCTCAAAAAACTTTAAAATATCTCTTTTAAAACAAACTTCAAAGGGAAAGAAAAACGCAGTTGTTGAAGGATTTAATATATCAACTGGAGATACTCTAGCAATTATTGATTCTGACTTAACCGTAGATATTGACGATAGTATTGATGCCATAATGGAATCAACAAAAAATGAAAATATATTAGTAAATTGCTCTAGAACAACTTTCCCAATGGAAAAAGATGCCATGAGATGGGCAAATTATATTGGCAATAGATGTTTTGCAATATTTTTATCAATTTTAATAAACAAGCCTATATCCGATTCGCTATGTGGAACAAAAGTTTTCTCGAGGAAGTTTTTTAATTTGATGAAAAAAAATGGTAGTTGGGAATCAAAGTCAGATCCTTTTGGCGATTTTACAATAATCTTTGAAGCGGCCAATAATAATATTAAAATCTTAAATTACCCTGTCAGATATTATGCAAGGCGGTCTGGAGCACCAAATATATCAAGATGGATAGATGGTATTAAACTTCTAAATGTTTGTTGGAAATATATGATTTCAGACATCTAACTAAAAATAGAGTTAAAATTTTTCAGAATTAAATTTTAAAAAATCACCGAAAGGGTAATAAAATAGTTAGATTCTTCACATGAGATCATTTTAAAATCTCTTTTTATGGAGTTTAACTTTCCTTTAAAAAATATAGCTAAAGAGCCTAATAGAGAATCTTTTAGAAAAGTTCTCATTGTTAGACTTCCTTGCAATCCGATATTTCCAATAGGACCTATCTATTTAGCGGATCATATTCATAAGTGTTTCCCCGAGATTGAGCAGCAATTCATAGATTTAGCAATAGTACCTCTAAATAACGTATCTAAATATTTAAAAAGAAAAATTGACCAATTCAGACCTCATCTAATCATTTATTCTTGGAGAGACATACAAATATACGCACCAGTTGACGGAAGAAGCGGCAATCCTTTGCAAAACTCATTTGAAGTTTTTTACTCGAATAATATTTTTAAAAAAATTAGAGGTGCTTGGGGAGGTCTAAAGTTAATAACATCACATTATGAAGAAATAAATAGAAATACATCTTTAGTCAAGATGGGTCTCAATAGAGCTCAAAAATATAACAAATCTGTAAAAGTGATTTTAGGAGGAGGAGCTGTAAGCGTTTTCTACGAACAGCTAGGTAAATTATTACCCAAAGGTACAATAATTTCTGTTGGAGAAGGTGAGAACCTTATCGAAAAAGTTCTTAAGGGTGATTCAATTATCGAAGAAAGGTGTTATCTGGCTGGGCAAAAACCTAGAAATAAATTAATTCATGAACAGCCATCCGGAACTATTAAAACAGCTTGTAACTACAAATATATTAAGTCTATTTGGGCTGAGTTTGATTGGTACATAGAAGGTGGTGATTATTATGTAGGAGTTCAAACCAAAAGAGGTTGTCCACATAATTGTTGTTTTTGCGTTTATGGAGTTGTAGAGGGTAAAAAAGTTCGAGTTAATCCCGTAAATGAAATTATTGAAGAAATGAAGCAACTTTATGAGATGGGCGTTAGAGGTTTTTGGTTTACTGATGCTCAATTCATTCCAACAAAGAATCATATTCAAGACGCGAAATTACTTCTTCAAGCTATAAAAGATCAGGGTTGGACCGATCTTAAGTGGGCGGCATATATTAGAGCAGATAATATTGATCGTGAATTAGCTGAATTAATGGTTGAGACAGGAATGAGTTATTTTGAGATCGGGATTACATCAGGATCTCAGGAACTTGTTAGAAAAATGAGACTAGCATATAACCTTAAAACTGTACTTGAAAATTGTAGAATGCTTGTTAAAGCAGGGTTTAGAAATCATGTCTCAGTTAATTACTCATTTAATGTTTTTGATGAAACCCCTAATACCATTAAACAAACTATTGCTTATCATAGAGAGTTAGAAAGTATCTTTGGGAAAGGTTTAGTAGATCCAGCTATATTTTTTATAGGTTTACAACCTCATACTCTTTTGGAAAAGTATGCTCTAGAAAATAATATATTAAAACCTAGTTACAATCCAATGAGTATGATGCCTTGGACAGCTCGAAAACTTTTATGGAACCCTGGTCCTCTAGGTAAAAAACTGGGAGAGGTATGTTTAGAAGCTTTTGATAATAAAGATGATGAATTTGGAAAAACAGTTATTAACATTTTGGAAAGAAATTATGGTAAATCATCCTTAGATGATTCTCTAAAAGTTCGTAAATTAGCAGAAAGAAAGCTTACTGCGGTAAAAGTTTAAAAGTATTTAAAATCAATTCATTCCTAGAAGATAATTAATCTTCTTTTTCAATTGAACTTGATATCCCTTTGGATTTCAAAGATTCTGAATAAAATTCAGCCGGCTCTAAATCACATACTATAACTAAACCAACACCAGTATTATGAGCTTCAAGCATAATAGAAATAGCATCTTGTTCGCTCAATTGTGGTACTACTTCTCTAAGTGCATTAGTGACATATTCCATAGAATTAACAGGGTCATTGTGAAGTAAAACTTTATATTTTGGTGATTTGTTTTTTAACGGTGCTGTTTTTTTCTCCAACACTGCTGCGTTATTATTTTCCCCTTTTTCAAACTTTATATTTGACATTACTTTTTGATTGTAATTACAAGAAAAACTATTTTTATTATATATTAATTATTCGTTCCATTGCATTATTAACATTCACTCTTGAATTAAAGGCAGATAATCGAAAATAGCCCTCACCCGCCAATCCAAATCCACTTCCTGGTGTGCCTACGACATCAGCTTTTTCAAGTAAATAATCGAAAAAGTCCCAAGAAGTCATTCTATCTGGTACTTTCATCCAAACATATGGTGCATTATCACCTCCATAAACTTTAAAACCTGCACTTCTGAGCTTATTTTGCATAATTTCTGCATTTTTCATATAAAAGTCAATTAAAGAATTAACCTCTTTTTTACCTTGCGAAGAATACACCGCCTCAGCTCCTCTTTGTACGATGTAGCTTACCCCATTAAATTTAGTACCTTGACGCCTATTCCATAATGACCATAAATCAACTTCATCGCCTTTTGAATTTTGTCCTAATAGATTTTTTGGTATTACTGTATAAGCACATCTAACTCCAGTAAAACCTGCATTTTTTGAGAAGGATCTAAATTCTATAGCACAATTCTTTGCTCCCTCAATCTCATATATTGAATGAGGAATATCTTTATCTTGAATAAAAGCTTCATAGGCTGCATCGAAAAGTATCAAAGACTTATTTTCGATAGCGTAGTCAACCCATTTTTTCAATTCTTGTTTAGTAATTGTTGCCCCAGTTGGATTATTTGGAAAGCAAAGATAAACAATATCAACTTTATTTTTTGGGATTTCAGGTTGAAAATTATTGTCTTCATTAATCGCTAAGTATATTAATCCTTGATAAGTGCCATTTTGAAGTGTGTCTCCAGTTCTCCCAGTCATCACATTAGTATCTACATAAACAGGATATACAGGATCAGTTACGGCAATTAAGTTGTCATTCCCAAGAATATCTAAAATATTACTGCTATCGCATTTTGAACCGTCTGAAACAAATATTTCTTCCGGTGAAATTTGACAACCTCTTGAAATAAAATCTTTTATAGAAATTTTTTCCCTTAGCCATCCATATCCTTGTTCTGGTCCGTAACCTTTAAATCCACTATTTGTTCCCATTTCATTTAATGCTCTACTCATTGCATTAACACAAGCTTTAGGTAACGGCTCCGTTACATCACCTATACCAAGCTTAATAACTTCTGAGTTGCTATTAGCTTGAGTATAATTACTAACTCTTTTTGAAATTTCAGGAAATAGATATCCTGCTTTGAGTTTTAAATAATTTTCGTTTACTTGAACCACTTTAAAATTGAAAACTTATCTTATTCAAGAGTAATAGATGAATGTACTTAAGCGGGAGTTAGATGTTAATATAAATGTGGTTATGATTTAATTAAGGAATATTCATAACTACTTAATCAGTTTCAAATCGTTTGAAAGTCGTCTAAAACTTAAACATTTAGCAAATTAAACTGCTACTAATTATTTAAAAACCTAATAAACTCATCTATCAAGGAATTGTTAAAAGTAAATAATTAAATATAAAGTTATTTACTATTTATCGATTTTCAAAAATTCAAAACATACTTAATTTTTTTATGTCTCAGCAAATTGTAATAGCTGAGCAGGCGCGTATTGCAGCACTACTCACAAATGATCAAGTTGATGAATTAATCGTCGCACAAGGTCAATATCAAATCGGAGATATTTTTTTTGGAACCGTTGAAAATGTGCTTCCAGGAATTGATGCTGCCTTTATAGATATTGGAGAAAGTGAAAAAAATGGCTTTATTCATGTATCAGATCTAGGCCCATTAAGATTAAAAAAAGGTGTCGTAGGAATTACTGAACTTCTTGAACCAAAACAAAAAGTCCTCGTTCAAGTAATGAAAGAACCTACTGGAAATAAGGGACCTAGACTTACAGGTAATATCTCATTGCCTGGTAAATATTTAATATTGCAACCTTACGGACAAGGAGTCAATATTTCTAGGAAGATAAATACTGAGACCGAAAGAAGTCGTTTAAAAGCTCTTGGAGTTTTAATTAAACCGCCTAGCACAGGTTTGTTATTTCGAACTGAATCCGAACAAATCAAAGAAGAATTACTTATTGAAGATTTAGAAAATTTAATTCAGCAATGGGATCGAGTTATAAAAATTTCAGAGAGTACTCATCCACCAAATTTAATAAGTAGAGATGATGATTTTTCATTAAAAATCTTAAGAGATTGCGTTAAATCATCAACTAATAAAATTGTAATTGATAATAAAATCGCCCTCGAAAAAGCAAAAGAATTTTTAGTTAATCATGACTCTAATGTAGATCTTGTTTTTCATAATAATGAAATAAATGAACATATTTTAGAAAAATACCAAATTAATAAAACCATTCAAAAGGCACTTCAGCCTAGAGTAGATTTACCTTCAGGAGGATACATAATTATTGAGCCTACTGAAGCTTTGACAGTAATTGATGTAAATTCTGGTTCTTTCACAAGATCAGCTAATTCAAGACAAACTGTTTTATGGACGAATTGTGAAGCAGCTGTAGAAATTGCTAGACAAATGAAATTGCGAAACATTGGGGGGGTTTTAGTTATAGATTTTATAGATATGGAATCTCGAAGAGATCAATTTCAGTTACTTGAACATTTTACTTTAGCCATCAAAGATGATTCAGCAAGGCCACAGATAGCTCAACTAACTGAGTTAGGTTTAGTAGAATTAACGAGAAAAAGACAAGGTCAAAATATATATGAATTATTTGGCACTAAATGTAACAATTGCAATGGACTAGGACATATAGAAAATTTACCAAATTATAAAAATCATAATTTAAAAACGAATCAAACTACAAAAAAATCTGTCAAAATAAATGATACAAAACTACCAGAAATAGCCCCAATTCAAGCAGTTGAAAATCAGGAAAAGATAGTTAAGGAAGAATCAAATAATGCCAAAATTTTAAATAAAGAAGACGATATGTCTAACAATAGGGTAAGTGATAATGAAATACTTAATACAAATAGTCGTAGAGAAAAGAAAGTAATAACTGTTGAGCTCAGTAATGATGAAAAATTTGTTTATAGCCAATTGGGTATTAATCCATTAATTAAATTAGGAAAAGAATATCTAAGTAGCAATCATTTAGTACGTTTAGAAGATTTTAACAACACAGAAAAACAAACTGCTTTTGAGCATAATGAAAAATCAAATGCTAAAGTTTCAAGTAAAAAAGCAAATAAAAAAACTACAACTTTTAATTCAAAAGAAGAGGTCGAAGCAGATCAACCTAAAGAAGTTAACCCCGACAATAAATTGCCGAAAGTAACAAATGAGAACGAGGAAATAGAATTAATAGATGAAATTGATAACTCAAGAAGGAAAAGAAGAAGATCATCTGCAAATATTGAATAAAGTTTCTGAGATAGGTATGGACGAAGTAGGTCGTGGTTCGGTTTTTGGACCTGTACTTTCTGCAGTGATAGTTCTTACTGAAAAAAATGGATTATCTCTTAAGAGGTTGGGAGTTAATGATAGTAAAAAATTAACTCCACAAAAAAGAGAAGATATTTTTTCTAAAATTATTGAATTATCATCAGATTATGGATTAGGTCAGTCTTCAGTAAGAGAAATAGATACGTTGGGGATAAGATATGCAACTGAACTTTCAATGATTAGAGCAGTTAAAAAGTTAAAACATATGCCATCTGAACTAATAATTGACGGTCCATTATCATTAAGACTTTGGGATGGTAATCAAAGAAATATAATTTCGGGTGATTCTAAATTTATTTCAATAGCTGCTGCAAGCATAATTGCTAAGGTAACGCGTGACTCTTTGATGGAAAGATTAGAAAGCAAATATCCAGGATATTTAATTTTTAAAAATAAAGGATATGGCACTAAACAACATTTTTCAAGTCTTAAGAAAAATGGACTAACCAATCTCCATAGAAAAAGTTTCTTGAATAAGTTAAATTTGATTTAATTCACACCAATTTACAAAATCTTTTATTAATTGTTGCTGAACTCTAGATTTTATTCCTAATAAAATTCCATTCAATACTGAATGACCTGTAGATTCCAAAATTTTCTTTGGCAAAAGTTTTAAAAGAGGAGGTTGACTTACTGAAACTCCGAGTAGGGCTTCACCTTCTAACCCAAAATCAGTTGCCTCCAAATTTGCTTTCAAAATTAAATTAAAATCTTCAACTATACCTAAACCATCTAATTTACTATCAAGTGCACTCATTTTTAAAACACCCTCTTTATACTCAACTGCAATTGATACAACAGGGTTAACATCTAATTGAAAAACCTTGAAACTTGTTACAGTATACTTATACATCCCTTCCCCTTCAGGTTCTAATTTATTGGGGTCTAGCATTGCTCCAACAACTCTTTCTTCCTCCAAAAGATATTTAGAAAGATATTCTTTATTCCTAGTAACAGAAAGCTTAAGTTTCTGTTTAGCATCAAAAGCTAAAAGCATTTTCTATATACCCCCAATGCTTATTTGATCTCTTTTTTTCTTACAATTAATCATGAGCAAACAAGTTGCATATTTAGGCCCTAAAGGGACATACGCGGAAAAAGCAGCTCATATTTTATCGAAGCTTGCTAATTTCAAGTCACCTTTATTTGTACCATGTAACGGGCTATATTCGGTTATAAAATCAATAGCCTACAACAATTGTGATGCAGCAATAGTACCCATTGAGAACTCTGTTGAAGGAGGAGTAACAACGACTTTAGACGCACTTTGGAAATTCTCTGATATTAATATAAATAAAGCAATTGTTTTGCCAATAAAACATGCGTTAATAAGTGATGGCAAGATTTCAGAGATCTCTGAGGTATTATCTCATCCACAAGCTTTAGCTCAATGCTCAGAATGGTTATCGGAGAATCTTCCAGAAGCGATTACTTTATCAACCAATTCAACGTCAGAAGCTGTGAATATGGTAAAAGGAAGTTCATTTAGAGCAGCTATTGGATCGAAATCTCTTATTGAAATAGAAGGACTTAAAGAATTAGCATTTCCTATTAATGATGTTCCGGGTAATTGTACAAGATTTGTTTTGTTGAGTAAAGAATATATTGTAGATAGATCCAATATTGCCAGTTTTGCATTCTCATTACTTTCAAATAATCCTGGTGCTTTACTAGAAGCTTTAAATTTCATTGCAGAACTTGGATTCAATATGAGCAAGATAGAATCAAGACCTTCGAAGAGAGAGCTAGGAGAATATATAATCTATGTTGATATTGAAATAAATAGTAAGACTAATATTGAAGACTTTAATAAATTGAAGAAAAAACTAAAACCCTTATGTGAGCATTTAGTAGATTTCGGCTGTTATTTATCAGAAAAGATTAATTTAGATTAATTAACCTCTACATTTATAAACTCCAAATTCCATTAAACCCTTTTTAAAGGCCCAATCCATTAATAATATTGTAGGTATTTCTCTTATAGACTTTATAATTGCTCCTGGACCAAGGGACAAAATTGTATTAGGTCTTCTCACTCCTTCAAATATAGAATCAAACCAAGATGGATTTGTAAAAGAATTCCAGTTGTCAGATATAACTTTACCTGAACTATTTTTATTATTAATAAGAATACTACTAAAGTCACTGATACTAATAAATTTTGGATGTACCCACTGTTCAAGCAATTGTTTTAAAATTATTTTTTCAAGCATTGATGGGGGTTGCATTTGTAAATCTCTTGAATTCCAATCAGCCAATGCTAAGTATCCTCCGGGTCTTAAAGTTCTTAACATTTGATCTGCAAATTTAGTTTTATTATTCATATGGGCTCCTGCCTCAACACTCCAAACACCATCAAAGGTCCCTTCTTCAAATCTTAAATCCAAAGCATCCATAACTTTAAATTTACATGTACATTCATAGGGAGTAAGTTCAGTAGCTCTTTTTACTTGAGCAGGACTAATAGTTATTCCAGTAACATTAAATCCATAATAATTCGCCAAAATCCTAGAACTTCCACCTATTCCACAACCTACATCTAAAACCCTAGAACCTCTGGGCAATTTATCTAAACCACTCCAACTTACTAACTCATGAACAAATTGCACTTTAGCTTCTCTAAAATCAATATTTTTCTTTGGAGGATAGAAACCTAAATGAATATGCTCTCCCCATAATCTTTCTAGTAATTTATCCTGAGTCCAAGAATCATATGCTGAAGCTACAGTTCCCGAAGAAATGTATTTTCTAGTATTAATTCTCCAAAGTATTAAAGAAAAAAATAATAATATTAATAATGTGACAAGAAAAGATATTAAAAATATAGACATTTAGTTTTCTTTGATATCAGGAAAGCTTTCTTTTAAAGCTGTTCTAGCTGCTAATTGTTTTCTAGTATGATCTAACATTTCAAACTCTCTTTGCAAACGAGTATGTGTATTCCTCTCCTCTAAAAGTTTTTGCTGTTCTTCAGCTACTGGCCCCCCCCAAATGAGCACCTATCCAAAAAGATAATTCCATAGGGTTCTCGGGTAACTTATCAGGAAGAACTTTTTGAGAATTAGTTAATTTGCTAGTTAATTTAACTACATCATTTAATGCTTCCGTAACTGAATCTCTTAAAAGGTCTAAGCTTTGAAAACTGTCAATATTTTCGTCGGTGATCCAACTCACCATTGCTGAGCAATAGGGTGTAGAACGTATAATTTCAAGAACTTGAAATCTTTGCTGTCCTAATGTAATTATATTACTTCTACCATCTTCGGCCGTTTGATGTTTAATTATCTGAGCACAACAGCCTACGTTAGCCATACTCTTTTTATTGGGATCCCATTTAATTACTCCAAACATAGAATCTGATTCAAGTACAGATTTAAGCATAATTCTATATCTCGACTCAAAAATATGTAGTGGCAAGACTTCTTGAGGAAAAAGAACAACTTCTGGGAGAGGAAATAACGGTAATTCCCTTACTGAAAGCTCTCCCATATAAACCTCAAATTATTATTTTTATTTTAGTGAATTAAAGTTCTATTCGGGATTTCTTATAATTTGACTTCTATGTCTACCCCACTAGGAAGATCCAATTTCATTAAAGCATCTATAGTTTTTGCAGAAGGGCTATAAATATCAATTATTCTTCTATGAGTTCTGGTCTCAAAATGCTCTCTAGAATCCTTATCTACATGAGGTGATCTTAAGACGCAGTAAATTTTTCTCTTGGTTGGTAATGGAATAGGTCCGATAGCTGAAGCAGCAGTTGTATCCGCCGTTTGAATTATTTTGTCACAAGATAAATCTAGCATCCTTCTATCAAAGGCTTTCAATCTAATTCGTATTTTTTGCTGAGTAAGTGAAGCTGTCATAAGTGTAAATTAGTCTCTTTGTAAAGGGGTTATTGATAATCAATAACCCATAACTCGTTATCTAAATATTTTAGATTATCAAAGGTTAACTTCGTAAAATTAAAGGAAATTATTCAATAATTTTAGAAACAACACCAGCTCCGATTGTGCGACCACCTTCGCGAATAGCAAAGCGCATACCTTGTTCAATAGCAACTGGACAAATTAATTCACCTGTCATTTTTATCCTGTCACCGGGCATTACCATTTCAACATTGGCACCATCATCAGATGTGAAAGCAGTGATTTGTCCTGTTACATCTGTTGTTCTTATATAAAATTGTGGTCTATAACCAGCAAAGAAAGGAGTATGTCTTCCACCTTCTTCTTTCTTAAGAACATAAACTTCTCCTTCAAATTTTGTATGAGGAGTAATAGAACCTTTTTTAACAAGAACCATACCTCTCTCAATATCTTCTTTTTGAACACCACGTAACAGTAGACCAACATTATCTCCCGCCATTCCTTCATCAAGAAGTTTACGGAACATTTCAACACCAGTAACAGTAGTCAGTCTTGTATCTCTTATACCGACGATTTCAACTTCTTCTCCAACTTTGACTTTTCCTCTTTCTATTCTTCCTGTTGCAACTGTTCCTCTACCTGTAATAGAAAATACATCTTCAATTGCCATCAAAAATGGCTTATCAATTTCTCTTTCTGGTTCAGGGATACTAGCGTCAACAGCCGTCATTAATTCTTCAATTTTAGATTCCCAAGTAGAATCTCCTTCTAAAGCTTTTAGACCTGAAACTTGAATGATAGGTATATCATCACCTGGAAAATCATAACTATCAAGAAGTTCTCTGATTTCCATTTCAACAAGTTCAATAATTTCCTCATCATCTACCATGTCACATTTATTCAATGCAACAACTAAGGCAGGAACTCCAACTTGTTTTGCCAGAAGAATGTGCTCTTTTGTTTGAGCCATAGGACCGTCGGTAGCAGCGCAAACTAAAATCGCACCATCCATTTGAGCAGCACCAGTGATCATATTTTTCACATAATCAGCGTGACCTGGACAGTCAACGTGAGCATAATGTCTGCCTTCTGTTTCGTATTCAACGTGTGCAGTATTAATTGTAATGCCACGTTCTCTTTCTTCTGGAGCACCATCTATGTCTCCATAATCTTGTGCTTGTGCTTGACCTTTTTTAGCTAGAACATTAGTAATAGCAGCAGTCAGGGTTGTTTTTCCATGATCAACGTGGCCAATAGTACCTATGTTGACATGTGGTTTGTTCCTTTCGAACTTCTCGCGAGCCATTTGAATTAAAGAATCGAGGGTTAAAGAGTGTTTAGTTTAGAGATCAGGAGTTGCCCTGATTCTTGGAAATGATAGCTTCTGCAACATTACGAGGAACTTCCTCATAATTTGCGAACTCCATTGAGAAAATACCCCGACCTTGAGTCATTGATCGGAGTTGAGTGGCATAACCGAACATTTCGGCTAAGGGCACTTTGGCCTGGACTTTGGACAATCCATCATCGACAGATTGTCCTTCGACTTGACCTCTCCTTGAAGAGAGATCACCAATTACAGATCCAAGAAAATCATCAGGACTTTCGACCTCGACTTTCATCATAGGCTCTAATAGGACAGGATTGCATTTTTTAACCCCATCTTTAAAAGCCATTGAACCTGCAATTTTGAAGGCCATTTCAGATGAGTCTACATCGTGGAACGAACCATCGACTAGTGTTACTTTTACATCAATCAGCGGATAACCGGCAAGAACCCCTGATTCACAGGTTTCTTTCATTCCATTTGAGGCTGGTCCGATATATTCTTTAGGTACTGTTCCACCTACAATTTTGTTAACAAATTCAAAACCTTTACCGACCTCTGCAGGTTCCATTTCAATAACTACATGTCCGTATTGTCCTTTACCTCCTGTTTGTCTTGCATATTTACCTTCACCCTTGGAACTTGATCTGATTGTTTCTCTGTAAGAAACCTGAGGGGCACCTATATTTGCCTCAACTTTAAACTCCCTCAACATTCTGTCTACAAGTATTTCTAAATGCAGTTCCCCCATACCAGCTATAACAGTCTGATTCGTCTCTTGATCTGTACTTACCCTAAAGGTTGGATCTTCTTCAGACAAGGCTTGTAAGGCCTTAGAAAGTTTCTCCATATCTCCTTTAGTTTTTGGTTCTACAGCAACTGATATAACAGGTTCGGGGATAAATAGAGTTTCAAGAACTATTGGGTCATCGGTATTACATAAGGTGTCACCTGTTGTTGTATTCTTCAATCCCAACACAGCACCTAAATCTCCTGCTCTTAATTCATCAACTTCTTCCCTTTCATCGGCTTTTAAGATAACTAACCTTGAAATTCTCTCTTTAGCATCCTTAGTTGAATTCATAACATAACTGCCTTTAGAAAGCACTCCAGAATACATTCTTACAAAAGTTAGTTTTCCATAAGGATCAGACATGACTTTGAAAGCAAGTGCACTGAAAGGAGCATTATCATCCGAAGGTCTAACATCTTCTTTACCATTTGGTAAAACACCTTGAATTGGTTTTACATCAATTGGAGCTGGTAAATAATCAACTACTGCATCAAGAACTAATTGAACTCCTTTATTTTTAAAGGCTGATCCGCATAAAACAGGAACTAAACCATGTTTGAGAACTCCATCTCTAATCCCTTTTTTTAGTTGATCCTCAGTTAATTCTCCCTTATCCAAAAATATTTCAATTAATTCTTCATCATTTTCTGCGACACTTTCCATTAATTTACTTCTCCATTCCAATGCCTCATCTTTCATATCATCTGGTATTGGAGCTTCTTCAATATCAGTTCCTAAATCATTTTTGTATAAGTAGGCCTTGTTACTTACTAAATCTATAATTCCTGAAAGATCACCTTCAGCTCCTATTGGAAGTTGAATAGGAAAAGCATTTGCTTTGAGACGATCTTTAATTTGTTGATTAACTTTTAAGAAGTCTGCACCTGTTCTGTCCATCTTATTAACGAAAACCATCCTTGGAACAGAGTATCTATCAGCTTGTCTCCAAACAGTCTCTGATTGTGGCTGAACTCCGCCTACCGCACAAAACACAGCTATAACACCATCTAAAACTCTCATTGATCTTTCAACTTCAATTGTGAAGTCAACGTGGCCTGGAGTATCAATAATATTAATTCTATGATCCTGCCAACTTGTAGAAATAGCAGCAGCTGTGATAGTAATTCCTCTTTCTCTTTCTTGAGCCATCCAGTCTGTTACGGCAGCACCATCATGTACTTCTCCGATTTTGTGAACAACCCCTGAATAAAAAAGTATTCTTTCTGTAGTAGTTGTTTTACCAGCGTCAATATGAGCGGCTATACCTATATTCCTTACTCGTTCAAGGGGAAAGTCGCGTGCCAATGTTAAAACTCCAAATAGAATGAATTGCTAAATAGCTAGAGTTTATTTATTCAAATAAACTTTTGTTTAATAATAAACTAATTAAGGACCATTTTGGGTCTAAATTAGTATCTGTAGTGAGCAAAAGCCTTATTAGCTTCTGCCATTTTATGAGTATCTTCTCTCTTCTTAACTGCACTACCAGTTTCATTAGCTGCATCCATTAATTCACCTGCTAATTTTTGTGACATACTCTTTCCATTTCTTCCTCTTGAAAAAGTAACAAGCCATCTTAGTGCCATAGCAGTTCCTCTCTCTTGACGAACTTCCATAGGAACTTGATAGGTTGCACCTCCAACTCTTCTAGCTCTCACCTCTACTAAAGGGGTTGCATTTTTTACAGCTGTTTCAAATAACTCCACAGCATTTCCACCTGTTCTCTCACTGATTAAAGAGAATGCATCTGATAATATTTTTTGTGCAGTAGATTTTTTACCATGTTTCATCAATCTTGAAATCATCATTGAGGCAAGACGACTATTAAATTGGGGGTCTGGTAAAACCGGTCTTTTTACTGCTGCATTACGACGTGACATTTTAGAAAAGAATTGATGTTAAAAAATTAATCATTTTTAGGGGCTTTTGCACCATATTTAGACCTGGATTGACGTCTATCTTTGACTCCTGCAGTATCTAAAGTTCCTCTTATTATATGGTATCTTACACCCGGCAGATCTTTAACTCTTCCTCCCCTTAGCAGGACTACAGAGTGTTCTTGTAAATTATGTCCGATTCCTGGAATATATGCGGTAACTTCAAAACCTGAAGTTAATCTAACTCTAGCAACTTTTCTTAGAGCAGAATTAGGTTTCTTAGGAGTAGATGTATAAACTCTTGTACATACTCCTCTTCTCTCTGGACAAGATTTGAGTGCAGGAGATTTTGTTTTTCTTGTCAGACGTTTTCTTTCTGATCCAATTAATTGGGAAATGGTCGGCATCTATATTAATAGATAAAAATACATATCAATACATCATAACCTTTTACGAGTCATATCTAAAGCATTTTTGATTTTTTTTGATTTATAAATAAAATTTTAATTTGTTTAGTAATTCTTCATTATTTTTGCTTTGTATTTTAAAATTCATTTTTATAATAGAAATAAATAAATTTTCTTATATAGTTAAATAATCTATGCGAGGGAGTATCAAAAGAAGCAACGAGCCATATCAAGATAGTTATTCTCCAAATGGAATTATTGGAGAGAAAGATGCTTGTGGTGTTGGTTTCATAGCAAATATTGATGGCAAAGAAAGTAATTGGATATTGAAGCAATCTTTAAAAGGTCTTAATTGTATGGAGCATAGAGGAGGATGCGGAGGAGATAGTGATTCTGGTGATGGGGCAGGAATTTTATGTTCAATTCCATGGGAATTTTTAGATAGAGAATTAAATTTAAATACTAAAAGCTACAAAAAACGAGGTTTAGGCATGATTTTTATGCCAAATAATGAATTGAAAGTTAAAGAATCAAAACTTATATGCGATGAAGAAGCTAAAGAATTAAATTTTAAAGAAACATTTTGGAGAAATGTACCTATTAAAAATGAAACATTAGGAGTTTTAGCAAAAGCAAACGCACCATTTATAAACCAATGGATCGTCTGCTTAGAAAAAGATGATAGTAGAGATATTGAGATGCTCTTATTTCAACTAAGAAAAAGAATTGAAAAAAGGATAAGAGATAATACAAAAAATGCTATCGGTGAATGCGAATTTTATTTCGCATCACTTAGTTCTAAAACTGTTGTTTATAAGGGTATGGTTAGATCTGAAGTTTTATCAGAATTTTACGAAGACTTAAATAAAGAAGATTTTAAAGTTTCTTTTTCTGTTTACCATCGAAGATTTAGCACAAATACCTTACCAAAATGGCCTCTTGCTCAGCCAATGAGATTTTTGGGTCATAATGGAGAAATTAATACTCTTTTGGGTAATATCAATTGGGCGAAAGCATCAGAAACACATATAGATGATTACTGGGGAGAGTTGTCTCGTGATATTAAGCCAATAGTAGATAATAACAAAAGTGATTCATCAAATCTTGACGCAACACTAGAAATTAACATTCGTTCAGGCAATCTAATAACTGATTCCTTGTTGAAACTTGTTCCAGAAGCATTTCGAGATCAACCAGAACTTGAAAGCAGAGAAGATATTAAGGCTTTTTATGAATATTCAGCTACTCTCCAAGAAGCTTGGGACGGTCCTGCTCTATTAGTATTTGCAGATGGAAACTATGTTGGAGCAACACTTGATAGGAATGGATTAAGACCTGCTAGATATTCAATTACCAATGATGGTTTTGTGATAATGGGTTCAGAGACAGGGGTAGTGGATATTGAAGAAAACAGAGTTATAGAAAAAGGACGTTTAGGGCCAGGCCAAATGCTCGCAGTAGATCTTTCTCAGAACAAAATTTTAAGAAATTGGGAAGTTAAAGCAGAAGCTGCCAAAAGAAAAAATTATAAAAAACTGATACAAAAAAGAACTGTAAAACTCAAAAATAATGAATGGTCCAATACTTGTAATTTAAAAGATTTTGAATTACTCCAACAGCAAACTGCTTTTGGTTTTTCCTCAGAAGACAATGACCTCATTCTTGATTCAATGGCTTCTCTTTCTAAGGAGCCAACATATTGTATGGGTGACGATATACCATTAGCAGTCCTCTCTTCTAAACCTCATATTTTATACGACTACTTTAAACAAAGATTTGCACAAGTTACTAATCCTCCCATAGATCCTTTAAGAGAAAAATTAGTAATGAGTTTAGAGATGCATTTAGGTGAAAGATCCTCTCCCTTCGAATCTAATGATATTAAGCCTCTCATACATTTAAAAAGTCCAATTATTAATGAACAACAATTAATTTCATTAAAAGAATCAGAAATTAAATCAAAAACCATTTCAAGTTTATTTGATATTGAGGAAGGAATAAAAGGATTTGAAGCAAAGTTAGATGATATTTGTAAAGTAAGCGAGAAAGCAATAAAAGAAGGCTGTTCTTTAATAATCATTTCTGACAAAGGAGTCAGTTCCAAACAAAGTTTTATTCCTCCTTTATTAGCTGTAGGTGCAATTCATCATTATCTTCTTAAAAAAGAAATAAGATTAAAAGCCTCGCTAATAATTGAAACTGGTCAATGTTGGAGCACGCATCACCTAGCTTGTTTAATTGGTTATGGAGTTAGCGCTGTATGCCCTTGGTTAACACTTGAATCTGGGAGACATTGGTTACAACATCCAAAAACACAAAAGCTTATTGCTACTAAGAAAATCAATCCACTATCAATCGATGACGTTCAGGAAAATATCAAAAAAGCTTTAGAAGATGGATTAAGAAAAATACTTTCAAAAATAGGGATTTCCCTTTTATCTAGTTATCATGGTGCTCAAATATTTGAAGCTGTAGGTCTTGGCTCTGACTTAATTAAAATAGCTTTCGATGGAACAACAAGTCGAATTGCAGGGATCACACTAAAAGAACTTGCAAATGAATCACTCTTAATTCATACCAAAGCCTTTCCAGAAATAGATTTAAAAAAATTAGAGTTTCTTGGATTTGTTCAGTTTAGAAATAATGGCGAATATCACTCTAATAATCCTGAAATGTCAAAGGTTTTACATTCTGCCCTAAAGCAAGGACCAGGATACGATCATTTCGAGACTTATAAAACACTTATTCGAAATAGACCTGTAACTTCATTAAGAGATTTACTGTCAATTAACTCGACAAGAAAAAGTATCCCCATAGAGGAGGTTGAAAGTGTTGAATCAATATGTAAAAGGTTTTGTACTGGAGGAATGAGTTTAGGAGCATTATCAAGAGAAGCTCATGAAGTGTTGGCCGTTGCAATGAACAGAATTGGTGGAAAAAGTAATAGCGGGGAAGGAGGAGAAGATCCTGCTCGTTTTAATGTATTGAATGATATTGATCAAAATACTCAATCGGCAATATTACCATCTATAAAAGGCCTAGAAAATGGGGATACTGCTTGCTCAGCTATTAAACAAATAGCCTCTGGAAGATTTGGGGTTACTCCAGAATATCTAAGAAGTGGGAAGCAACTTGAAATAAAAATGGCTCAAGGAGCTAAGCCAGGCGAAGGTGGCCAATTACCAGGACCAAAAGTTGATTCATATATTGCAAAGCTAAGAAACAGCAAACCTGGAGTAGCCTTAATATCTCCACCCCCACATCATGATATTTACTCTATTGAAGACTTGGCTCAGTTAATTCATGACTTGCACCAAGTTCATCCAAGAGCGAAGGTCAGTGTAAAGCTAGTTTCTGAAATTGGGATAGGTACTATCGCTGCTGGAGTTAGCAAAGCGAATGCTGATGTAATACAAATTTCCGGGCATGATGGAGGTACTGGGGCTTCCCCTCTAAGTTCTATTAAACATGCTGGTTTACCGTGGGAATTAGGTGTTGCAGAAGTCCATAAATCCCTTATGGAAAATAATCTTAGAGAGAGAGTACTTTTAAGAACTGATGGCGGACTTAAAACAGGATGGGATGTAGTAATCGCAGCTATTTTAGGTGCGGAAGAATTTGGCTTTGGTTCAGTAGCAATGATTGCTGAAGGCTGCATAATGGCGCGTGTTTGTCATACAAACAAATGTCCTGTGGGTGTAGCTACTCAAAAAGAGGAATTAAGAAAAAGGTTTAAAGGTTTACCTGAAAATGTCGTTAACTTTTTCTTATATATTGCTGAAGAGATAAGACAAATAATGAGTAGCATTGGTGTATCTAATATGGAGGAATTGATTGGCAATCAGGAATTTCTAACAGCAAGAGATATTAAACTTCCAAAAACTGCAAATATTGATCTTAGTTCTCTAATTAAAAAAGGGACTCAAAATAAAGATAGGTCATGGTTAAAGCATTCTAAGACTGCTCATACTAATGGATATGTATTAGAGGATCAATTTTTGTCTGATAATGAATTCATGAATTCTATTAAGAATCATGGAAAATTAATTAAAGAAATAGAAATCAAGAACACTGACAGAAGTGTATGTGCAAAAATATCAGGTGAAATTGCGGGGCTTTATGGAAATAATGGATTTAATGGTGAACTAAATCTCAATTTCAAAGGATACGCAGGACAGAGTTTTGGTGCTTTTTTATTAAAAGGAATGCATATCCAATTAATTGGAGAAGCTAATGATTATGTTTGCAAAGGAATGAATGGAGGTGTAGTTACTATTGTTCCTCCCAAAGTAGATGAGAAATCTTCAGAGCAAGTAATATTGGGTAATACCTGTCTTTATGGAGCAACAGGAGGCAAGTTATTTGCTTTAGGTAAATCCGGAGAAAGATTTGCTGTTAGAAATAGTGGAGCTACAGCAGTCACAGAAGGTTCGGGCGACCATTGTTGTGAATATATGACTGGTGGCAAGATAGTAATTTTAGGTTCAACAGGAAGAAATATTGGAGCAGGAATGACTGGTGGAATAGCTTATATACTTGATGAAAATAATGATTTAGAAAATAAAGTGAATAAGGAAATAGCCAGTATCCATAAAATAACTAACCTCAAGCAAGAAGAGATTTTATTAGGTATTCTTAGTGAATATCAAGAAAAAACAAAGAGTCTAAAAGCATCCAAAATAATCAACAATTGGTCTAATTTTAAGGGAATTTTTAAAATAGTTGTTCCTCCTAGCGAAGAAGAAATGCTTGGTATATAAAGTTAATGAATGCCTATTTTTATAAAGACTGAACTCATAAAAAAAGAATACTTAATTCAAAAAGATAAAAGAAAGAAAATAATCAATGAACATATCAAATGGATAGAAAATTTAAAGAAAAAAGGAATAAATATCAAAAGTGGGTTTCTGGTCGATGAATTCAAACAACCAGGAGCTGGTGGGTTACTAATTCTTGAAATTGGAACGTATAAAGAAGCCTTAGAAATTATAAAAAAAGATCCGATGATAAAAAATAATATTGTCGAATGGAAATTAAATGAATGGATTAATATTAATCAATAGATAGTTTAATTATCTTGGAAACTTTTTCATGAGTTTCTGAATCTCTTCAGCATGATAACTACTACGAGTTAAAGGAGAACTGACAACTTGCATAAACCCTAATTCATTTTCTCCAAATAATTTAAAATAATTAAATTTTGAAGGGGTAACAAATCTTTGAACTTGAAGATGTTTTGGACCTGGAGATAAATATTGACCAATAGTAACTATATCTACATCATTTTTTCTTAAATCCATAAGAAGAGTAAGAACTTCATCATCCTTTTCGCCTAATCCCAACATAAATCCAGATTTAGTATAAACACTTGGGAAATATTCTCTTGTTCTTTTAAGTAACTCTAAAGTTCTTTGATAGTTTCCTTGTGGCCTTACTTTCCTATACAAAGCTGAGACAGTTTCAATATTATGATTTAAAACATTTGGTCTAGAATCTAAAATCTTTTCAAGTGCTGACCACTTACCACATAAATCTGGAATTAATAATTCAATAGTTGTTTCAGGGGATTTTTTTCTGATTTCAGAAACACATTTATAAAACTGAGAGGCTCCACCATCATCTAGATCATCTCTATTAACGGAGGTAATCACAACATGTTTAAGTTTTAATCTAAAAACAGCCTCTGCTAAACGATCTGGTTCTGTTGCGTCTAAATCTCTCTTGGATCTATCAAAATCAATATCACAATATGGACATGCTCTAGTACAACCTGGGCCCATAATTAAAAAAGTTGCAGTCCCGCTAGCAAAACATTCGCCAATATTAGGACAGCTTGCTTCTTGACATACAGTATTTAATTTTAAATCACTCAATAAATTTGCAGTATTTCCTATTCTCTCAACTTGAGGTGCTTTTACTCTTAACCAGTCAGGCTTCGTAACTGTATTTTCAGAAGTATTTGTCAAATTAATTTATTCAACCTAATCATTTCTAACTTTAATCAAAATATTTTAAATTTACTATTTTTATTTACTTCACTAAAGAAATTAAATTTCTAATTAACGCTGGAATTAATTTAAATATTACTTTTAGAAAAAAATTTAGCATTTTTTTAAACATTTTCCCACAAAAACTAATTAAGCAATCAACTAACTGTTCTAATAACATAAACTAGGACAATATACAGAACGTTATTTTTAATACAGTTTTAAAACGATATTATATATTTCTTAATAAATTAAATTCTTAATTTTATTACAAAATAATGTTCTATAAAGTGTTTTTTTCTAAAGTATTTGATACAGTTAAAAATATATGTATTAAAACGTTGACTATTAAATTTAAAAGAAAACGTTTTCTTTTATCTGAAAAAAATAAGAAATCCAAAACTATTGGATATGCAAGAGCTATAGATAGTGAATTTGATTACTTAAAAGAACAAATAAAATGCTTAAAAAATGAGGGTTGCAGCTTAATATTTTCTGAAATCGTAAGTTTAGATGAAGAAATAAAACCCGAACTTAGAAAAGCTCTAAATTATTTATCAAAAGGAGATGAATTAGTCGTTACAAAACTAGATCGGGCATTTTCTAACAGGAATGAATGTATAAAAACAATTCATAAACTCTTGAATAATGATGTTAGGTTGAGAACTTTGTCTGGTTTTTTATCTCCCAAACATTCATCAGATATATCTTTGTCAGTCTTTAATATTTTATATGAGTTAGATAATTTAGATAATGAGTGTTTGGGAGAGAGGAAAAAAGAACTTATTTCGCAAAGAAGATTAAATGGAAATAATTTAGGTGGCAGACCGAAAATTAGTCCTTTAAAAGAATCATTAGTGATGAGATTACGTAATGAGGGTTGCTCATATCGATCAATCAGAACTCAAACTGGAATTGCTTTATCAACAATTAGAAGAATAATTTTAGATGGAGAAGCTAGCTGATATGAATAAAAAAGAACTTGAAAACCTTATTAAAGAAAACCTTAAAGATACTGCATTACGCATTCATGAATTAGATAATAAAGATAGAAATAGTTTAATAGCTGAATATAAAGAATGGATTCTGAATGACTTTGATTTTGATGAGGTTATGATGTTACCTTACGAAGCCTATACAAATAAATTAGATGGAGATTTCTTAGATGATTTAAATTGATATCAAACAAAATTATTATTATATTTGTAAACAGCCTTTGCTATTTCGGGAAATAAGGTCTCATCTTTGAAGTATTTTTCTCCATTACCAAAAACAACTAATAAAGTCTGTACTGAGTCGTTATTAACCCACCAAGCAGCATCATGTCTAGCTTGTGACATTAGACCTGCTTTACTCCAGAAATTAATATTCTCAGGTAATCCCTCTCCTAAAAAACCATCTACTTGATTAAGAGGATCATTATTAAGAACATTCTTATTTAAATTTCTTTTTAAAAAACTTCTTAAATTTAAATTATCTTTTTGATAATCAATCTTTATCATTATCTCCTCCAAAATCCTAGCAGTAGCATCAGTTGTCATCATATTTCTATTGCTGTTTTCAGTTCCGTAAAATTCTTTTTCTCGACCATATGGTCCATCATCCCAAGTTTTTTGGCAGCAATTTATTTCATTTAATTCATTCCAATTAAGCTCTTTTAACCAATCATTGATTATTGATCTTTGATATTTCCAATTCTCCCAAAGATCTCCTTCTATAGATGGACCGCTTGTAGTCCCAGTGATAATATCGATTAAAAAGCTTGTTGCATCATTACTTGAGTAAAAAAGCATTTTATTGACTGCATCACTTATTTCTTGAGTTAATAATATTTTCTTTGTATCAATCCATGAGTATGCAGCAAGGCCATAAATTAGCTTTACGATGCTTGCAGGATAAATGAGTTTTCTATTATTGATTCCAAATCCAAAGCCTTTATTTATATGATTGCTTTCACTTTTATAATTGATCCAAGTTATTGCGATATCATTCCTTAAATTTTCTATATTGTTGGAGCAAACTCTGTCTAAAATACCATTTAAGGCTAAACCCATTTCTTCTTGTAAATAATAAAAAGACATTTTATGAAAGAACATATAGACCCTATCTCACTATTTAAGCAAACAAATTTTTCAAGCACTATTTGGTGGAAAGTAAAATTTAATATTTCTGGATATCAAAATGAAACTGAAAATAATTTAGTGACGGAAATAGTCAAAAATAGAATTTTTAGACTTATTTACCCAAGTCTTTATCAAAGTAAATATAAATTATCAAGGATATTGGTTCAATTATATGAAGATGGTTATGTCTGCTGGATTGATTTAGATAAATTATCTATTGAGAAATTTGATTTTAAAAACAGTTTTGTCGAATCTGATCAAATATTAATACAAGCAAAAATTCCATTTATTCTTAATTGGATCAAAGATCGATCTAAGGTAAAAAATATATATCTTTGGGGTGGTACTTCAGGTCCTAATTTTGACTGTTCTGGGTTAATTCAAACGGCTTTCTTAAATCATGAAATTTATATACCTAGAGACTCTTATCAAATTAAAAGTTTTTGTAAGCATCTTTTCAATTTCAAAGAAAATAATAAATCACTTAAAAAAGGAGATATTTTATTTTTTGGAAATAAAAATAAATGTGATCATGTTGGTATTTATAAAGGAGAGGGACTTTATTTCCATAGTTCAGGTATAGATTACGGAAGAAATGGTATAGGAATAGACACTTTAAAAGACACTAACGATAAAATTTCTCTACATTATCAATCAAAACTTATTTCTGCAGGAAGAGTAATCAGATCATATGGATGGAATAAAACTATTAGATAAATTTTTTTATATAAAGTTTTTATTTTATTATTTTAAAAATATTTGGATGTGAAGTTAACCTGCAGTCCAAATATTTTTAATAATTGGCATAATGGTATCTAAGTGAAGAGTACCCACAAGAAGCCACGCAAATACGGCTCCACCACAACCACCTAACCAAAATCCACTTGTAAAATCAGCCCAACCTGTTCTAGTAAACAAGTCTGCAGGTGGGTTATATACTGTAGCGTCTGGAGGCTGAACATTAGGGGCCTTACCTGGTGCATTATAAAGAACTAAAAGTGCTGTCATTATGTGAACTGCTCCAATAGCTGCCAGAAGTCCTGCAGTTATTGCGAACTCAGAATTTCTTAGTGGACCTGTCATTGTAAATGGTCCATAAAGCAGATAACCAAATGCTGCCCCTGTCTCTAAACCTCTAAAGTTTGGAGAAATTCCTTCCCTATAAAAAGGTAAGTTGTTAATAAAAGCTTTTGTAAAATAACCACTATTGACTGGAGTGGCTAAATTTCCAACACATGGATCAGAAACTGTTTTAACCGCCCATTGGTTTGCCACACCAATGTCATCAGGCTGTATAGAGTTATCTATATATTTATCATCAAATTTAATAGAATTTGTTGATTCTGAGAATGATTTTTGAAAGTCGCTCATTTGTTTTGATAGTTATTTTTGAGTTAATTTAATCAGTTGCAGTAATTAATCTTCCTATCAGTACGATAAATACTGCAGGCATAGCTATCCCAATTAATGGAACAAAGATAGGTGGGAGCAGATTTGCTAAATCAGATGGCATAAATCTTTAAACATCTTTAAACACTCTAATATTTATCGGAGAAATAGTGTTAATTTTATTACTTGATGATATAAAAATTATTAACTTTATATATGCTCAATTTTCTCTCTATAGTTCTCATCATTTTAATAATATTTATTTTCGTAATTTTCAAGAAAAAATATATATTTAATGTTTTTAATAAAAAGAAATTATATCCAATAAAAGAAATGGATAATGAAAATAATATAATTACCTCTTCATCAAAAAAATATAATCACTATCAAAATAGTTCTAATAAGTACTCAGAATTTTATAAAAGAACTCTTAGAGAAAAAATGTTAAAACTTTCTAAAGGGGTTACAGCAGATAAATTACAAGCTTTAAAGATTGCAGAAGAATTAGCAGATAAATCTACATTACCAATTCTCAGAAAAGGTTTAAAAGATATGAATCTACAGATAGTTGAACGTTCAGCTGATCTTATTAGAAAGTTTAAGTAGAGATTTAGTCATTAGTAGTACTTTGAATTTTCCTAACTCTGTAAATTGGCCTATTTTGACTCTCGTGATAAGTTCTAATTAATAATTCCCCTAATAATCCAAAACTAAATAATTGAACTCCAGCAATTCCCAATATCAAAGCAAACATTAACATCGGTCGATTACCAATATCATTTCCTAGGAGTTTGATAATAAATAAGTAAGATGTCATTCCAAGACTTAGTAAAATACTTATGATCCCCAAAAAACCGAATCCATACATAGGTCTTGTCAAAAATTTGGTCATAAACCAAACAGTAAGTAAATCCATTAAAACCCTAAAAGTTCTATCAATCCCGTATTTACTAGAACCATATTTGCGACTTCGATGATTAACTTTGATTTCTTTAATTTTAGCTCCCTCTATATTTGCTAAAACAGGTAAAAACCTATGAAGTTCTCCATATAATTTAATGTCTTCAACAATCTCTTTTTTAAAAGCTTTTAATGAACAACCATAATCATGCAACTTAATGCCAGTAATATTAGCTATCAATTTATTAGCAATTTTTGATGGTATACGCCTATTAATTAATTTATCTTTTCGTTCGTATCTCCATCCGCAAATCAAATCATAACCTTCATTTATATGTAAAATTAATTTTGGAATATCATTAGGATCATTTTGTAAGTCACCGTCTAAAGTAATAACAATTTCGCCCTTCGAATTATCAAAACCTGCAGCCATTGCAGCAGTTTGTCCGTAATTCTTTCGAAGTGAAATAACTGATAATTCCTTAATTTTTATAGTTAATTCATCCAATACTGTTGAAGTATTATCATTCGAGCCGTCGTTAACTACTATTAACTCACAATTTAATTTATTATTTTGCATGACATTTAAAACTTCATCTAATAAATATCTAATACTCTCACTTTCATTAAAAACAGGAATAATAATAGAAATTAACTGATTAGGATTTGTCATATGAATAGCGATTAATAATCTTATAATTTTAACTTAAATTAGAACAATAAAATTAAACAAAAAAAAATCACCACTAATGTGGTGATTTAAATTATTTAATAAAACTTTATCCAAACTTACCTGAAGTAGACGCTATTACAAATGCTCCAAAAGTAAGGATATTTCCAATTGTGAAATGCGCCAATCCAACTAGTCTTGCTTGAACAATTGAAAGTGCAACTGGTTTATCTCTCCAACCTACAAGGTTAGCTATTGGAGTACGCTGATGAGCCCAAACTAATGTCTCAATTAATTCTTGCCAGTATCCTCTCCAAGATATCAAGAACATGAATCCAGTCGCCCATACAAGATGACCGAATAAGAACATCCAAGCCCAGACAGAAAGTGAATTAACACCGAAAGGATTGTACCCATTAATTAGCTGAGCAGAGTTTAACCAAAGATAATCTCTAAACCAACCCATTAAATAAGTCCCAGACTCGTTAAATTGAGCTACATTACCTTGCCATATTGCTAGATGTTTCCAATGCCAGTAGAAAGTTACCCATGCTATCAAGTTCAAAGCCCAGAACATTGCAAGATACATAGCATCCCATGATGAGCTATCGCATGTACCTCCACGACCAGGTCCATCACAAGGGAATGCATAACCCAAATCTTTCTTATCAGGAATTAGTTTTGTTCCTCTAGCATCTAAAGCTCCTTTAATAAGGATTAATGCAGTTGTATGAAGTCCAAGAGCTATAGCATGATGAACTAAGAAATCTGCTGGACCAATTGGTAAAAAAGCACTTAATGCATCTTGTCTATTAATTAAATCCATCCAGTAATGGTTTCCTGGCAAAGAGTTTGCGGCAACACTAGCTGCACTAGTCGGATCCGAAAGAAGTGCGTTAAATCCATACATCATCTTTCCTTGAGCTGCCTGTACAAACTGAGCAAATACAGGTTCGATCAAAATTTGTTTTTCAGGATTTCCAAAAGCTACAACAACATCGTTATGTACATATATTCCTAATGTATGAAAACCTAGGATCATAGTTACCCAACTTAAATGACTTATAAGAGCTTCTTTTGTTCCCAATACACGAGCCAATACATTATCTTTATTCAGTTCAGGATCATAGTCTCTAACAAAGAATATTGCTCCATGAGCAAAAGCACCAACCATTAAAAACATGGCTATGTACTGATGATGGGTGTATAAAGCTGACTGTGTCGTGTAATCTCTTGCAATAAAGGCATATGAAGGAAGAGCTCCCATATGTTGAGCAACTAAGGAAGTAGCTACACCAAGAGCAGCTAACGCTAAACCTAGTTGAAAGTGTAGAGAATTAGTAACAGTTTCATAGATACCATCATGATTAATTCCAAAACTACCTTTATGAGGATCAAGTGGATGTCTTGTATTATGTGCTTCTGTGATTTCTTTTAAACTATGTCCAATACCGAACGTATTTCTATACATATGTCCAGCAATTATAAATACAGTACCTATTGCAATATGATGATGAGCTATGTCAGTTAACCATAATGCTTCACTTTGAGGATGAAGTCCACCTAAAAAAGTAAATATTGCTGTACCAGCACCTTCTGATGTTCCAAATATTTGCTCTAATGTATCTGGATTCTGAGCATATGCTCCCCAGTTAAGTGTAAAGAAAGGAGCTAAACCTGCAGGATGAGGAAGAACTGTTAACCAATTATCCCAACCTACATGAATACCTCTAGATTCTGGAATTGCAACGTGAACTAAATGTCCTGTCCAAGCAATACTACTAAAACCAAATAATACGGCAAGATGATGATTTAATCTAGATTCGTTATTTTTGAACCATGCAAGTGATGGTCTAAATTTTGGTTGTAAATGTAGCCAACCAGCAAATAAGGTCCAGCAAGCCAAGATACTCATAAAAATTGAAGCTTGGAACAGTTGCTCATTGGTTCTCATTCCAATTGTGTACCACCAGTGGTACAAGCCTGAATAAGCTATATTTACAGGTCCACTGGCTCCTGCTTGTGTCATTGCTTCCGTAATACCTGATCCAAAATGAGGATCCCAAATAGCGTGAGCTATTGGGCGAACATGAGTAGGATCAAGTACAAATTGTTCAAAATTGCCTTGCCAAGCAATATGAAAAAGATTACCGGCTACCCAAAGGGCAATTATTGCTAAATGTCCGAAATGTGTAGAAAATAACTTTTGATAAAGCTTTTCTTCGGTCATCCCATCATGACTCTCAAAGTCATGAGCAGTAGCTATGCCGTACCATATTCGGCGGGTTGTTGGGTCCTGAGCTAGACCCTGGTTAAATGCTGGAAATTTTGTTGCCATTGAATTAAAAAGGTGAAGTTCAGGTTATTTAGCCAATCCCGAAAAGGCGAGCATGGAAGAATGCCCAAGTAGTAGCTATGCCGCCCACTAAGAAGTGAGTTACACCAACTGCACGACCTTGAGTAATTGATAGTGCTCTTGGTTGAATTGTTGGAGCAACTTTCAATTTATTATGTGCCCAAACAATTGATTCAAATAGTTCTTGCCAGTAACCTCTTCCACTGAATAGGAACATTAAGCTAAATGCCCAGATAAAGTGAGCACCTAAGAACATTAAGCCATACATACTGATTGCTTGACCATAACTTGTCAATACTTGTGCTGCTTGAGCCCATAAAAAGTCTCGTAACCATCCGTTTATAGTAATTGCACTTTGTGCAAAATTTCCTCCTGTTAGCCCCCAAACATCACTTTGCATTTTCCAAGAAAAATGGAAAATAACAATTGATAGGCAGTTATACATCCAGAAAAGTGCTAAGAAAACATGGTCCCAAGAAGAAACTTGACATGTACCTCCTCTACCAGGACCATCACATGGGAATCTAAATCCTAGAGATGCTTTATCAGGGATTAATCTTGAGCTTCTTGCATAAAGGACACCTTTAAGAAGAATCAAAACAGTTACATGTATCTGAAATGCATGAATATGGTGAATCATCAGATCAGCTGTTCCCAAAGGAATTGGGGCAATCGCAACCTTTCCACCTACTTCAACTAAACTTCCGTTAAATACTTCACTTATAGCTTTATGAGGTAAGGCTTCTGCTGTACCAGCCAATATTGAAGTACCAACCGCGGAAGCTTGAATGCTTTGAACCCATTGAGCAAATATTGGTTGAAGCTGAATTGCAGAATCACTAAACATATCTTGAGGTCTTCCTAAAGCTCTCATTGTGTCGTTATGAATATAGAGTCCAAAACTATGGAATCCTAACCACATACAAACCCAATTAAGATGACTTATTAGCGCATCTCTAGCTTTTAAAATCCTATCTAGAACATTATCTATATGTTTTGCTGGATCGTAATCTCTTACCATCGCTATCCCTGCATGAGCTCCAGCACCAACTATAAATAATCCACCTATCCACATATGGTGAGTAAACAAACCAAGCACAGTCATGTAATCAGTCGCAATGTATGGATATGGAGGCATCGCATACATATGATGAGAGATCAAGATGCTAAGAGAACCGAGCATTGCTAAGTTTACAGAAAGCTGTGCATGTCTACTTTCAGCCATAAAATCAAAAAGTCCTTGATGCCCCTTAGGTGCTGGGAAAAGAATAGGATCTCCTTGTTGAGAATCTAATATTTCTTTCATACTATGACCAATTCCATAATTAGTCCTATACATATGACCAGCAATTATAAATAAAACAGCAATTGCAACATGATGATGTGCAATATCAGTCATCCATAAACTTCCTGTTACTGGATTAAGTCCTCCCTTAAAAGTTAAGAAATCTGAAAAAGCAAACCAATTTAAACTAAAGAAATTACCTGTACCGCTTGCAAGTCCTGGAAATATTTGACCGACAATTTGAGGATCACACAATTGATGAGGCATTGGCATGTCAGCAATTGTCGCTATCTCTTTACCGTTAATAAGTAGTGGACTACCAGCATCAATAGCATCTAAAAGAGCTGCTGTAGGAGCACCAATATGAATAACATGACCCGCCCAAGCTAAAGAACCAAGTCCTAAAAGACCTGCGAGATGATGATTCATCATAGACTCAACATCTTGGAACCATTCCATTTTTGGAGCAGCTTTATGATAGTGGAAGATACCTGCATGAAGCATTAGTGCAGCCATTACTACTGCCCCAATAGCTAATGCCATCAATTCACTTTCATTTGTAATTCCCCATGCTCGCCACATGTGGAATATTCCAGAACTTATTTGTATCCCGTTGTAGTTAGCACCTAAATCACCATTAAGCATCTCTTGCCCAACTATTGCCCATACTTGTTGAGCTCCAGGTTTTACATGGGTAGGATCAGCTAGCCAGCCTGAATAATTTGAAAATCTCGCTCCATGGAAAAATGCAGCACTCATCCATATAAAAATGACCGCAAGGTGTCCGAAATGAGCTGAGAAAATTTTTTCTTGTAGCTTCTTCAGCATCTCCTGTGTGTATATCAAAATCATGGGCATCTGCATGCAAATTCCAAATCCAAGTTGTGGTTTTTGGACCTTTGGATAATTTACTTGACCAGAAACCTGGTTTATCTAATTTGGCAAAATCAATAGGTCTGGGATCAGCCTTGACGGGTGATTCCAAAATCTTTTTGTCTTTTTCTCCACTTTCTGGTGGGCTAATGGTCATCTAGCACCTCTAAATAATTGAGACCCTTAAGTAGATTTATCACACCTATAAGCCTACTTATTAATAGTAGGCTCTTAAGGAACGAGCGAATCAAAACTTAAGATTTTCGTTACCAAAAATAATAGGCTAAAGATTCTTTGATCATGCAGGAAAGTAACAAATGTTTCATTGATTGTTACTTTTCAATATTTCTACTAAATCCCTTTATATAACAAGTTTCTAAGTATATTTACTCATTTCAATTAAAGAAATCTTAAATTTCTTTTTATATTTCGTTTTTATTTTTTTTGATTGCAGCGAAGAGATATAGTTTTAAATTGATATTAAAGAGAACTTCTTAAATTGAAAGGTATTGCAATAGGTTTTTCTGATACTTCAAAAGAGATTTTAAAAAGACTAAAAAAAACTGAATTTATTAATGAGATTTTCATAGGAAGCTCATCCCATAAAGGTAAAAAGATAAAAGACTCAGTCAAATTTATGAAACCTAGGCAAATTCTGAGAGAAAAGTGGGAAGAATTAGAGTTGATTATCTTTGTCGGCTCAGTAGGAGCATCAATTAGACTTATCAATTCTTTATTATCCTCCAAAGATGAAGATCCTGGAGTAATTGTCATTGATAAAAAAGGATCAAAAATTATTCCTATTATTGGTGCACATCAATCAAATATACAAAATATTGCATTTCAAATATGTAATTTATTTGGTGGTGAAATAATCGAGACTAATAATTCAATTGATCAGAATTACTTAAATATTGACTCATTTGGAAATCAATGGGGATGGAAAAGATCTGGAGATATAAAGGACTGGTCAAAATTAGTAATCAAGCAATCTAATAATAAAGAGATTTTTTGTAGCCAATTATCAGGCAACAATTTATGGAAAACTTCTGAAGTAGGAAATACTATAAGTAAATTATCAGACAAAGATTATGAGCAAAAGAAATCAATTTTTCATATATCCATATTCGGTAATCATAAAAATACTTGGCATCCGCCAACTTTATGGATTGGTTTAGGTTGTGAGCGAAATACTAGTAAAGAATTAATTGAAGATTCTTTACAAAGTTTTTTAGCCACTAATAACTTATCTCCATTATCAATCGCAGGTTTTGCAACTGTTGATTTAAAAAAAGATGAGAAGGCAATTTTAGAGATATCAAAAGAAAAAAAATTACCTATAAAATTTTTTACATCTGAAGAGCTCTCTTCAATCAATACCCCAAACCCATCGAATGTAGTACTCAATGAAATTGGTACACCTTCAGTTGCTGAGGCAGCTTGCATGCTGGCTGCAGGACAAGATTCAAAACTATTGAAAGAAAAGAAAATTTTTAAAAGTTTCGATTCTTCAAAAAGTACGATTGGCGCAGTAACTATTGCAGTCTCAGAATCTAAAAATCAATATTCCCCATTAACTGGTGAGATTCATGTTGTAGGTAGTGGGCCAGGAGATATTTCCTATCTAACAAATGATGCAAGAAAAGCTTTATCCAAATGTTCTATTTGGATTGGATACAAAATGTATTTGGATCTAATTAAACCTCTTAAAAGAAAAGACCAAGTGATGATTGAAAGCAATCTTACTGAAGAGAAAGAAAGATGTGAGAAAGCTATAAAACTTGCTGAAGAGGGAATAAAAGTAGCACTAATATCCTCTGGCGATGCAGGTTTTTATGGGATGGCTGGCCTACTTTTAGAATTAATTCAAAAAGTTCATAAAGATTTTAGGCCTTCATTTGAAGTACATCCAGGAATAAGTAGCATGCAGTTGGCTGCTGCACTTGGCGGGGCTCCTTTGATGAATGACTTCTGTTCAATCAGCTTGAGTGATAAGTTAACCCCTTGGGAATCTATAGAAAAAAGAATTGCAGGCGCTTTATTGGGAGACTTTGTTATTACCATTTTCAATCCACAATCACTTGAAAGAGATTGGCAATTAAAAAGAGCTATAGAATTATGCTTAGGATATAGACCAGGCAATACTCCAGTTTTAGTAGGAAGACAAGTAGGTAGGGAAAATCAATCCAAGAGCTTTTTTAGTTTAGATAGTATGCCTTTAAAAGATATAGATATGCTATCAATAATAATTATTGGTAATTCTAAAACTACTTTGGTTGATGAAATATTTTTAACTCCAAGAGGATATTTAAAAAAGTAATTTCAAACCAAACCTAATATTGATCATTAAATATTTCATTTTTGCTTTTTTTGCAAGAGAATATTAATGTTTAAGAAACATTATTGAGATTAATTCCTTGAATAATATTGGTATAATTTTATTTGATATAGATGGTGTTATACGAAGCGTAGAAAACAGTTATAGACTTTCACTAAAAAAAACAGTTTATCGATTTTGCGGTTGGGATCCTAGTTATCGAGATATAGATAATGCAAAAAACGAAGGTATATGGAATAACGATTGGGATTTAAGTTTAGAATTAATAAAGAGGCATATTAAAAGCAAGAATCTAAAACTTAAACCACCTCAAAGAGAAGTTATAATCAAATGTTTTGAAGAATTCTACTTTGGTGGGAATCCAAATAAAGATAGTAATGAATGGTCAGGCTTTATTAGAAATGAGGAGTTATTAGTGGAAAAAGAATTTTTTACATTATTAAGTGCAAATAGGATTAGTTGGGGATTTGTTAGTGGAGCTGAATCTGCATCTGCAAAATTTGTTTTAGAACAGAGACTAAAATTAGAATCTCCCCCTTTAATAGCAATGGGTGATGCTCCTGATAAGCCAAATCCTCAAGGTTTTCTTTATTTAGCAAGCAAGCTTTCCGAAAGTAGTTTAGGTGATAAAAATGTACCCATTGTATATGTCGGTGACACTATTGCTGATATCAACACTGTTTCTAATGCAAAAAAAAGAATTCCAAATCAAAAATTTATAAGCATTGGAGTAGCTCCTCCCCATCTCCATTTAGAATCTAGGATGAAAGAACGTATTTCATATGAATTAAAACTTAAAGAGGCAGGAGCTGATTTAATTCTAAATAAAGTAAATGATCTTAAAAATATAGATATTGATTTTTTTAAAAAATTCCTAGAATAAAATAATTCTTATCAATAATTACGGAGAGGGAGGGATTCGAACCCTCGACAAAAGTTACCTCCTGTAACTCCTTAGCAGGGAGCCGCTTTCAACCACTCAGCCACCTCTCCAGTTCTTATACATTATCAATTTTTAAGCAAACATTCAAAATTAGTTATGTAATCGAAATGTCTAATCAACTTGGACTCTTGGCAATCTATTTTTAAAAGAGCAAAGAATTTCCCAAGGAATGCTATTACATTTATCTGCCCAGTCAATCGGCGAAATTGATTTATCTCCCTCAGATCCCAGTAATAGCATGGTACTACCAACTTCAATGTCATTAGAATCTGTAATATCTACCATCATTTGGTCCATTGTTATAGATCCAACCTGAGGATAAAGTTTTTTATTATGAATCAAACTTATTTTGCCAGATAAATTTCTAATAATGCCATCAGCATAACCAATACTTAAAACCGCTAACTTTGTTTTTCTATTACTCACAAATTTATTTCCATAACTTACTCCAATGCCTTTTTCAATAGTTCGAACAAAAGTCACTTTAGCCTTTAAAAATAAAGCAGGTTTAAGAAATGAATTTATATTTATCTTTACCAATGGATCATAGCCATACATGGAAAGGCCAACGCGTACCATATCAAAATGAAAATCTTTGCCAAGAATCATACCAGCAGAATTAGCAAGATGAATCTTAATATTTTGTGTATTATCAATATCTATATTTTTCAATAATTCTTGAAATTTTTCTCTTTGTAATTGAGTGCTGCTTTTGGGATTCAAGGCATTCTTTTCATCTGCGCAGGCGAGATGACTATATATTCCCTTAATAGCAATATTTTCAAGAAATTTAATACTATTAAATTGTTGAACAAAGTTATTACATTCAAATCCCAATCTGGACATCCCAGTATCAATTTTTAGATGTAAGGAAAATTTTAAATTATTACTCTTTCCAATATTATTACAAATCAAACACTCCCTAAAAGTACTAACAGTTGGCATCAAATCATTTTCAAAACACATTAACAAATCTTCTTTTGCATAAAGATTACCAAGCACAAGAATTGGGGCATTTATTCCAAAAGAACGAAGTTTTATTCCCTCCTTTAAGGTTGCTACTCCTAGTTGAGAAGCACCACCTTTAATCGCATTTTCAGATACAACTTTTGCATCATGTCCATATCCATCAGCCTTTACAACCGCCATGAATTCACAATTATTTTTTAATTTTGATCTTAATTGTCTTACGTTTGCCTCTATTGCTTTACCACTGACTTCTATCCAAGCTCTTTGCGTTGGATCTATTTCTCCCTCAAAACTTGGAAGAATATCAAAATTATTTTTTCTATTATTCAAAGAATTTAAATTAATGTTTAAGCGATTATATGCGCTTGTTTAAATATACCGCTAGCATGACATGTAAATTGATATTTGGCATGAGCCAGACTCTTGTTTTAAATGCATCTTATGAACCTTTAAATATTACTTCATGGCGAAGAGCTGTAATTTTAATGATCAAAGGTAAAGCTGAAAGTTTAGAAGAAGATCAATCATATGCCATACATTATGGGCAAAACCTTCCTACTGTTATAAGGCTCAGATACTACGTAAAAGTCCCCTTCAGAGAGGTAGCACTTACAAGAAAAAATATACTTCTCAGAGACAATAACTCTTGTCAGTACTGTAACCATAGAGGTAGCGATTTATCTATAGATCATGTTTTACCTAGAAGCAGGGGAGGACCTGACAACTGGGAAAATGTAACAACTGCATGCCTTCGATGTAATGTCCAAAAAGGTAATAGGACCCCTGAAGAAGCAAATATGCCTTTAAAACGAAAACCATATCGCCCATTAAGTAATCTAAATTTTGAAGCCACAAGGCAAATAGATTCTGGAAAACACAAAGAATGGAGTAAATATGTAATTGGTTTAGCTGCTTAAAATTATTTAACTTTCATTCTCATTAAAATCTTCTAGCATCCTTTTCTGTTCTTGTGCTAAGCAAGCATCAATAACTTCATCTAATTGTCCTGCCAGAATAGGCTCTAATGAAAAATTGGATCCCAACCTATGATCAGTAGTTCTATTATCCTTAAAATTATAAGTTCTAATTTTTTCGCTTCTATCTCCACTTCCTACTTGCATTAGCCTTTGTGACCGCTCCTTAGCATTAGCTTCTTTTAATTGAATCTCATATAATTTAGCTCTTAAAATTTCCATAGCTCGCTCACGATTTTGTAGTTGAGATCTTTCTTGTGTACAAAATACTCTGATGCCTGTCGGCTTATGAATCAGATCAATAGCAGTCTCTACTTTATTAACATTTTGACCTCCAGCACCACCTGATCTAGCAGTACCAATTTCTATTTCAGTTGGATCAATCTTAACTTCTACTGGATCAGCTTCGGGCATAACCGCAACCGTTGCAGTAGAAGTATGAACTCTGCCTTGAGATTCAGTTGCTGGAACTCTTTGAACCCTATGAACACCTGCCTCAAATTTTAATTGGCTATAAACAGAATCTCCTTTTACAGAAATAACTAATTCTTTAAATCCTCCCATATCTGATTCAGAAGCACTAATAGGTTTTACTGACCACCCAATTTTTTGTCCATATCTTTCATACATTCTTGCTAAATCACCGGCCCAAATACAAGCTTCATTTCCTCCTGCTCCAGCTCTAATTTCCAACATTACACTTCTTTCATCTCGTGGATCTTTGGGTAATAAAGCAATTGTTAATTTTTCAATAAGTTTATTCTTGAGATCTTCTAGACTGGTTAATTCCTCATTGATTAATGATTCCATATCTTTATCATTTCTATTATCTTTAAGCAATTGTTTTGAGTCACCAATTTCTTTATCAGTTTCAAGCAATTGATTAAAATCTAGAACCAAAGGTTCCAGCTTGGCCCTTTCTCTTGCTATTGATTCTAGTTTTTTAGGATTACTTGCAATATCTGGATCAGCCAATTGCATTTCCAAATTTACGAAACTCTCTGAAGCATTTTTCAACCTTGCAATTAATGTTGTATATTCCAATTGAAAATTTGCTTAATTTTTGATTCGTAAATTTTTATTTATCTGATTCTTTAATTTCTTTTGAAGTGGCTGAGTCGGCTGAACCCATTCCATATTTTTTCATAAATCTATCAACTCTACCTTCAGTATCAAGGATTTTTTGTGTCCCAGTAAAGAAAGGATGATTCCCACTCCAAACATCAACATGTAATTCAGGTTTAGTTGAACCTGTAGTCATTACAACTTCTCCATTACAAATAACTTTTGCATCTGGATACCATTTAGGATGAATTTCTGATTTAGGCATAATGAAAGATGTTTTAACGTTTAGAAAATTGACCAGCTTTTCTAGCTTTTTTAAGACCATATTTTTTCCTTTCCTTGGATCTTGGGTCTCTACTAAGGTGACCTTCAGTTTTTAAAGGCTTCCTGTTATCAGGAGATAATCCACAAAGAGCTCTAGCTGCTCCTTGCTTGATTGCATCCGCCTGCCCTGTTAAACCACCACCAAAAACATTTACAAAAATATCGTATGAATTTTCTAGACCTAAAGTTAGTAAAGGTGCCTTAACTGAATTTAAGTGTGATGGGTTGAAATTTAAGTAATCATTACCAGAACGACCATTTATTTTTATTTGTCCATTGCCTGGAATTAAACGAACTCTTGCCACAGAAGTTTTTCTTCTTCCAGTACCCCAATAAACTGCTTTGTTTTTTATTTGACTATTCATTGTTAGAACTTAACCATTTAATAATACAGGATTTTGTGCAGCATGAGGATGATCTGAACCTTTATAAACTTTTAATTTCATGAATTGCTGCCTTCCCAATGAATTATGTGGAAGCATTCCTTTAACAGCTTGCTCAATTATTCTCTCAGGTATTCTTTCTTGAAGAGATTCAAATTTTTCAACTTTCATTCCTCCTGGTCTACCAGAGTGTCTTCTATATAATTTCTGTGATGCTTTTTTACCTGTTACCACTACTTTTTCGGCATTAACAACAATAACAAAATCACCTGTGTCCAAATGAGGGGTAAATGTTGGTTTATTCTTTCCTCTCAAAACGGCAGCTATCTCTGTAGAAAGCCTGCCAAGTGTCTTATCTTTAGCATCAACTAAAAACCAATTTCTTTCTATAGTTTCTATAGAGGGAGTAATAGTTTTATTCATTTATAAATTTTACTAGAGAAAATTTTATTCAGAAATAAATTCTACCTTATTAAAGGAAGAATAAACAATTATTTTGATTATCTAAATATATTATTTAAGTTTATAAAATCTTGTAAGCTAAGAATAACCTCTAATTACAAATTTAGGAAAAAGATCATTTTTATTGATCCTTTTAAAAATATTTTCTTCGTATACAGAATTTACAAAACATAACCCCTTGGCTGGCGCTGATTCGCGAACATCATTTTTCTTTTTATAAACCCATCTATCTTTAAAAATATCTGGTGTTATTTTCTTTTCTCCCACTAAAACAAGTTGACCAACAATTGAACGCACCATTCCATAAAGAAATCCTGTAGCTTTTATATCTATCAATATCAAATCCTCATTTCTCTCCAATTCTATATATTTTATTGTTGTTACAGACGTTGATCTATTACTTCCACTCTTTTGAAAAGCAAAAAAATCATGTTCTCCAAGCATTCCATCTAAGGCTGTTGACATAGAAAACTCATCAAGATATTTCTGATATCTATGCCATGACCATTTATTTAAAAACAAATTAGGTATCTTACTATTATTGATTATATATCGATAATGTCTATAAACCGCAGAATAGCACGCATGCCAGCTATTTTTCACCTCTACTGATTCTAAGATTCTAATTGTCTGAGGTAATCTACTATTTAATAAATCTGCGTAACGATCAATTGGAATTACAAAATCAATATCAAAATGCACTACTTGTCCAGAAGCATGAACTCCAGCATCTGTTCTACCTGAAGCAAATGTTTTTATAATTTGATTTGAAATTTTAAAAAGGCAATTTTCTATTGACTCTTGAATACTTAATGCATTTTTCTGTCTTTGCCAACCAGAATAATAAGATCCATCGTATTGGATTAGTAAAGCTACTCTTTTCAAAAAATTATATTTTATATTTCAAGTTTTATTTTTCAAGCTTCAAACAAGTTCAATAATAGCCATTTGGGCATTATCGCCTTTTCTAGCAACAGTTCTAACAATTCGTGTATAACCACCATTTCTGTCTCCATATCTTTCTTGAGCTTTTTCAAAAAGTGAGTGAACTAACTTTTTATCATAAATATAACCAATAGCTCTTCTTCTAGCAGATAAAGTACCCTCCTTAGCTAAGGAGATCATTCTTTCCGCCTCATTTCTTAAAGCTTTAGCTCTTGCTTTGGTAGTAGTTATTCTACCTTCTCTAATAAGTTGTGTAGTTAAAGCTCTAAGAAGAGCTTTTCTTTGATCAGCCGGTTTGCTTAAAAGAGGAATTCTAAGTTGATGTCTCATAATCTCAAAAATTTGTTAAACAGATGTCCTGCTTTGTGGAATTGAAATCCCTATTCTCTCAAGAGCTTCAATAACCTCATCTGCAGATTTCGAGCCGAAGTTTTTAATTTCTAAAAGATCTTCATAACTGAATCCCATTAAATCTGAAACAGAATTAACTTGTGCTCGTTTCAAACAATTATAAGCTCTAACGGACAAATTTAGTTCTTCTAATGGAATTTGAGCTTCAGGGGAAGGTTCTGGTTCTTCAGGTATTTCTTCAACCATTGTAACGGTTGCTAGGGGCTGAAAGAGTTCAATTAACTGGTTTGCTGCTTCAGCAATTGCATCATCAGGGCTCGTTGAACCATCTGTTACAACTTCCATTTTTAATCTTTCTCTTCCAGTTGCTCCTTCTGCAACAGCAGTTTCATCTATTGTGAAATTAACTCTTTTTACAGGCATAAAAACAGCGTCAATTTGAAGCAAGTCAATAGATGTAGTTTCTTGGTTTCTTCGATCTACAGGTCTATAACCAACTCCTCTTTCTACATGAATTTCTAGCTCTAAATTATGTCCTTCTTGAATAGTTGCTATAGGTTTTTCACCATCAACAATTTCAACTTGAGAAGAGAATTGTATGTCATTTGCCTTTACTTCCATTGGACCATTAACAACTAGTCTTCCAATCTCAAGCTCTGGGTTGGAACTATTAATAGAAAGTTGCTTACAATTTAAAAGAATATCTAAAACGTCTTCTCTTACACCTGGGATAGTGGCATATTCATGATTAATGCCTGCAATTCTTACGGCAGTAACAGCACTTCCTTCGAGTCCTCCCATTAAAACTCTTCTTAAAGAGTTACCGAGAGTTGTAGCTTGTCCTCTTTCTAAGGGGCCAATTAAAAATGTTCCTGTTTGGGAGCGATCATCTGATATTTGATGATCGATTCTGTCAATCTGGTATTGCAACACGGAAAAAAAGGGTTGAAAGTTTGGGGGGAAATGGTTTAGTTCTAAACGCGTCTACGTTTAGGTCTTCTGCATCCATTATGAGGTAATGGAGTTACATCTCTTATTAGAGTTATTTCTAAACCGGCAACTTGTAAAGCTCTTATGGCGGTTTCCCTACCTGAGCCAGGACCTCTAACTAATACTTCTATCTGTCTCATCCCTTGATCTAGAGCTCTTTTAGCTGCTGCTTCAGCAGCTGTTTGAGCGGCAAATGGGGTTCCTTTTCTAGCACCTTTAAATCCACTAGCTCCTGCAGAGGACCAAGAAATTACATGACCTGAAGTATCAGTAATAGATACAATAGTATTATTGAAAGTACTTTGAATATGTACTACACCATTTGGTACATTTTTCTTTGATTTCCTCGAGCCTGTTTTTTTTACTGGAGCTGCCATAATAGTTTGATTAATTACGATTATTTATAAAAAGTTAATTATTTTTTCCTACCCGCAACAGTTTTTCTTGAACCTCTTCTTGTCCTAGCATTTGTTCTTGTTCTTTGACCTCTTACAGGAAGACTCATTCTATGTCTTCTTCCTCTTACGCATCCAATATCTTGTAAACGCTTTAAGGCCATTCCCTCTTGCCTACGCAAATCACCCTCTACTGTGAAGTCTTCTGCAGCACCTCTCAATTTTTGTACATCACTGTCTGATAAGTCTTTTACGCGAATATCAGGATTAATTCCTGTATTTGAAAGGATTAATTTTGATCTTGTAAGACCAATTCCATAAATGTATGTAAGTGCAATTTCAACTCGTTTTTCACGAGGTATGTCAATTCCTGCAATCCTGGCCACTTGTTTCGAATTAGTAAAAGGTTTTTAATTTAATGTCATCAAAGATTAACCTTGACGCTGTTTGTGTCTAGGGCTAGCGGTGCAAATAACCATTACCCTGCCATGTCTACGAATAACACGACATTTGTCACACATTTTTTTTACTGAGGCTCTAACCTTCATAAGGTTCTCTCATAAAAATGTTAATATTATATTCTACATCATCATCAAGCCATTTTTTGTTTTATATCAGCAGAAATTGTTTTTAGATCACCATCAGCATTTATATATTCTAATAAAGAGAGACTTTTATAGTATTCAATCAATGGCTCTGTTGTTTCCTTATAAATTTTTAATCTTGTTTTAATAGTTTCTTCATTATCATCTTTTCTACCCCTCTTAAGTAATCGCTTTGTTAAGATTTCATCTGGGATATCTAAATAAAATACAATCTCTAAAGGTTGATTTATATGCATCAAAACATCATTTAGAGAATTTACTTGAGACAAATTTCTAGGATAACCATCTAAAATCCAACCTTTATTATCTTGATCCAAATTCTTTTTAACAATTTCTAAAACTAGTTGATCACTTACAAGTTCACCCTTATTCATAATATCTTTTACTTGTTTACCCAAATCAGTATCCAAATCAATTTCTTTTCTTAATAATTCTCCAGTAGATAAATGTAAATAAGAGTTTGCTTCACTTAAAATTGCAGCTTGAGTGCCTTTCCCTGCTCCAGGTGGTCCTAAAAAGAGTAAATGTTTTTTCATTAATTATTAACTAATCCCTCATATCTCTGAGAGATAACATAAGTTTGAATTTGCTTAGCAGTATCAATAGCAACTCCCACAAGAATTAAGAGAGAAGTAGCTCCTAAACCTTGAAAAGTTTGAACATTAGTAGCTCTTTCTACAGCCGCAGGAATTATAGCTACTGAGCCCAAAAATAATCCTCCTAATAGTGTTAACCTATTTTGAATACCTGATAGGTAATTTGCTGTATTAGAACCAGGTCTTACTCCTGGAATAGCAACACCCCCTTTTTTTAAATTAGATGCTACATCTACTGGATTTATGGTAAGAGAAGCATAAAAATATGAGAAACCTAGAATTAAAGCGAAAAATGTTAATGCATATGGCCATGGATTGGAAGAACCTGGATTTAAACTGCCAGCTAATTTAATCAGAATTGGATTACCCGTAACGTTTGCTACCGTTATTGGTAAAAATATCAAAGCAGATGCGAAGATTATTGGCATAACTCCACCAGCATTTAACTTTAATGGCAAATAACTTTGTCTTGTCGGAAGTGAAGAAGAACTACCTATCTGTCTTTTTGCACTGACAATAGGTATACGTCTTGCTCCTTCTTGAACAAAAATTATTCCTACAATTGTTAGTAAAAATACTCCAAGTAAAACAGCTATACCTAAAACATCTCCACGATCACCAGTTTGTGCTTTTTCAATAGTTGAACTCAAAGCTTTTGGCAAGGTTGCAACAATATTTAAGAAGATAACTAATGAGGCGCCTTGACCTATACCTTTCTCTGTAATAATTTCACTAAACCACATTACTATCATTGAACCTGTCACAAGGGCAATAGATGTTTGCAAAACAAAGGCAGTTTCACTAATACCCTCGATTGCATACTGTCTAAGAATTAAAGAAAATATAATACTTTGTAAAAAACCCCACCCTAAAGAAACATATCTAGTTATCTGAGCAATTTTTCTTCTACCTGCTTCACCCTCATTTTTTTGTAAATCTTCAAGAACAGGTAATGAAGCAGTCAGAAGTTGAATAATTATTGAAGCATTAATAAATGGCAAAATTCCAAGTGCGAATATTCCTAAGGTTGAAATTCCTCCGCCAGTAAAAATATCTAGAAAACCTATTAATTGACCACCCTGATCAATAAAACTTTTAAAAGCAACCCTATCAATTCCAGGCATAGGTATATAAATACCTAGTCGGACCAAAAGTAGAAGACCTAAAGTTGTTAAAACTCGATTCCTTAACTCTTTATTTAGAAATAATTGAGAGACTATTTCTGAAGCACTAGGATTTCTACTTTTGTTAATTAACATCGGCAAGTGAAACTAAAATTTATGAGTAAATTTATTTATTATTAATAATTTCGCAAGATCCACCTGCTGCTTCTATTTTTTCTTTAGCAACTTTAGTAAATGAATGAGCTTGAACTTTTAATTTAACTTTAACTTCTCCATTTCCTAAAATTTTTAGAGGAAATTTCGGCTTGAATAATAACTTCTTTTTCACAAGTGAATCTATATTGACAATTTCATTGTCTTTAAAGTCACTTAATTTGCTTACGTTAACTATTGAAAAGTTTTTTTGATTAATAATTTCAAAGTGCTTTAATTTAGGGACTCTTCTGTAAAGAGGCATTTGACCACCTTCAAACCCAGGTCGTGTAGGTCTGCCGGATCGAGATTTCTGCCCTCTCATTCCAAAACCACAAGAAGCTCCCTGCCCTGCTGCGATACCCCTACCTTTTCTTAATTTTTTCTTTCTTGAACCAGTGTTTGATTTTAGAGAATTTAATGTTGAAGTCATAATTTTTAAGAGTAAAGCTGTTCAAGAGAAATACCTCTCTCTCTAGAGGCAGATTTATGAGTTCTTAATTGAGAGAGAGCAACCATTGCAGCTCTCGCATTATTTAATGGAGTCTTACTACCTAATCTTTTAGCTAAGACATTTTTTATACCTGCTAATTCTAAAACTGTTCTAATTGACCCACCAGCAATTACGCCTGTACCAGGTGCAGCAGGTCTAATAAGTACATTAGCTGCTCCATCTCTGCCTTTAGACAAAGTAGGTATTGAATTATTTGGAGTTAATGGTACCCTAACAAGATGTTTTTTACCGTCTGAGACTCCTTTTCTAACTGCTCCAATAACATCACCTGCCTTCCCCACTCCTACACCTACTTGCCCTTTCTCATTGCCAACAACTACTATAGCTCTAAAACTCATTTTTTTACCACCTTTTACCGTTTTAGATACCCTTCTAATTTGAACAACTCTTTCTTGCCACTCAGAATCCCTCTCATTTTTGGAATCACCTCTTCGATTTCTTTTTCGATCATTATTACGATTACCTCTCCTCTGCTCGTTAGGACTAGATGAGGGTATATTTTCAGTCTTTGACTGATTTTCTTGTTTTGTTGGAGTGTTTGTCATGATGAAATAAATATTAAAAATTCAAGCCTGCTTCACGGGCAGCATCAGCAAGTGATTTGACCCTCCCATGGTATAAATTACCTCCTCGATCAAAAATAACTTGATTGATACCTTTTTTTATTGCTCGTTTAGCTAATAATTTACCTACTGTTGAAGAAGAACTACAATTAGATAGATTTTTATCTGAATCCTTTTTAAGTTCTTTATCTATAGTAGATGCAGAACATATAGTCTGTTGTGCATCATCGTCAATAACTTGGGCATAAATATGATTATTAGAACGGTAAACAGCTAACCTAGGACGAGATTTACTACCGATTAAGTACCTCCTTAATCTTTTATGACGTTTTTGAGTTTGAAGTTTCCTTGAAAGTTTAGCCATGATTTTTAAAACAATTATTTTTTGCCGGATTTACCAGCTTTTCTGATGATTCTCTCATCTTGGTATTTTATTCCTTTACCTTTATAAGGCTCTGGAGGTCTGATTGATCTGATTTTTGCTGCTTCATTTCCAACAATTTCTTTATCAATTCCAGATACAGTTACGTTTGTATTACTTTCAACTTTGTATGTTATACCATCGGGGGGGGTCATTTCTACTGGATGACTGTATCCAGCACTTACAACTAAATTTTTTCCTTTCACTTGTGCTCTAGATCCAACTCCTACTATTTCTAATTTCTTTGAATAGCCTTCAGTAACTCCATGCACCATATTTGAAATCAATGTTCTACAAAGACCATGCCTTTCCCTTGAATATCTTTTGGTAGTTGCTGGAGTAACAACTATCTGATTTTCTTTTTGATCAAAACTTACACCTTCTGGCATCAGTCTTTTCAGTTCCCCTTTTGGACCTTTTACGGTGATATTTAATCCATTAATATCAACAGATACCTTTTCTGGTATTTGTACTGGAGATTTTCCTATTCTTGACATAATTAATACCCCTTAATAAACATAACAAAGGACTTCGCCACCGATGCCTTGTTTCCTTGCGTCACGGTCACTCATCACCCCCTTTGAAGTTGATACTATAGCAACTCCAAGCCCTCCAAGAACTTTTGGTAAGCCCTTTGTATTTTTATAAACTCTCAATCCTGGCTTACTGACTCTTTGCATAGATCTTATAGTAGGAAATTTATTTTTACCACTATATTTAAGTCCTAGAACTATTTTTGACTCATAGCCTTCACCTTCCTCATTAATATCCGCTATGAAGCCTTCTTTTTGGAGTACTTTAGCAATATTTAAAATGATTCTAGAAGCTGGAATTGAAGTTGATGTATGCTTTTTTTGACTCGCATTTCTTATACGAGTAAGCATATCTGAAATAGGATCGTGATTTGACATGTTTATAAAGTTAATTACTAAAAGGCATTCCTAGCTCTTTCAGGAGAGCTTTACCTTCTTGATCGGTTGAGGCGCTAGTGACAATTGTTATGTCCATTCCTCTAATGGAATCAATCTTATCAAATGAGATTTCAGGGAATATCAATTGTTCTTTAACTCCTAAAGTATAGTTACCTCTTCCATCAAAGCTTTTAGGATTAACACCTCTAAAATCTCTAATTCTTGGTAATGCTAAATTTATAAATCTTTCTAGGAAAGAATACATTCTGTCACCTCTTAAGGTAACAGTACAACCAATTGCCATACCTTCCCTTATTTTAAAGCCTGCAATTGCTTTTTTAGATCTTGTGACTAAAGCTTTTTGCCCGGTGATAGTTGCCATTTCATTTAAGGAGGCTTCTAAAGCCTTTGAATTCGAAGCAGCTTCTCCAAGTCCTCTATTTACGTTAACTTTAATAACCTTGGGGACTTGATGAATATTTTTAAGACCAAGATCTTTTAAAAGCTTTGGCCTTATTGCTTCTTTATATCGAGTTTTAAGAGTCATGATTTTTGAAATTAATTCTGGTCTTTGTCAGAATTGTGTAATAAGAAAATTGAAATCTCGTTTTTGATGAAAAATTTAATCAATTAGTTCACCAGTTTTTTTTAATCTCCTTTTCTTGATTCCTTCTTTATCAATAAAATATTCAATTTTACTTATTAAATTTTTATCCTTAGAAAAAAACATTACATTAGATGCATGTAATGATGCTTCTTCTGTCAATATTCTCCCACTTTCTCCTTCTTGAGTAGGTTTAACGTGTTTTGTTCTAAGATTTATTCCCTTGACCACGACTCTATTCTCTAGGGGAATAGTTTTTAAAACTTCGCCAGTCTTTCCCTTTTCTTTGCCGTTAATAACTTTTACTAAATCTCCTGTCTTAATTCTCATTTTTGTTCGTTTGAAGTTTTTCTTTTGTTTAAGTGAGTCCAACATTTAAATCACCTCCGGAGCTAAAGAAACAATCTTTGTAAAATTCTTATCGCGTAATTCCCTTGCTACTGGACCAAAGACTCTAGTGCCTTTGGGATTTTTATCTTCGTTAATCAAAACAGCTGCATTATCATCAAAACGAATGGAGTTACCTGTATTTCTTCTCAAAGTATGTCTTGTCCTAACTATAACTGCTTTAACTACATCTGATTTTTTTACACCCATATTTGGCAATGCGTCTTTTACTGATGCAACTACGACATCTCCAACATGAGCATATCTTCTATTTGAACCTAGCACTCTTATACATTGAAGTCTTTTAGCTCCACTGTTATCAGCAACTGTTAGATAAGTTTCCTGTTGAATCATTTTTTATCCTCCTTAATCTTTATGGTTTTATTTAGAATTTCCTCTATTGCCCATCTTTTATGAGCACTTAGCGGTTTTGTTTCTTTAATTTTAACTCTATCTCCCAAAACACATGAGTTTTCCGGATCATGTGCCTTGTAGCGAGTAGTTTTACTTACAATCTTTTTATAAGTTGGATGTGGGTATCTATTAATAACAGCAACAACAACTGTTTTGTCCATTTTGTCGCTTACAACAGTACCAATTCTTTCTTTAAGTGCCATAATAATTAATCAGCGGTTTTTTGAGAAGTGGATTTACTTTTGCTAAGAGTAAGTAATTGAGCAACTTGTTTCTTAATGATTTTAAATTGATGAGTTTCATTAAGCTGTCTTGTTGCCTGTTTGAATCTTAAGTCAAATAGATCTTTACGTAATTGATCAATTTTTTCAGAAATTTGAGAAGAATTTAACTTTCTAAATTCATTTAAAGATTCTGAGTTTTTCATTTTTTAACCTCCTCTGTTGATCCTTTCTCAATCTTTGCTTCTATTGATGAATCACTACTTAGATTTTTATCACTAGAAATAAATTTTGTTTTTACTGGTAATTTGTATTGGGCTAAGCGCATAGCTTCTTTGGCAATTTCTTCCGTAATCTCTTCACCACCCATTTCAAATAAAATTCTTCCAGGTTTTACTACAGCTACCCAAAACTCCGGATTACCTTTTCCTGATCCCATCCTAGTTTCAGCTGGTCTCATAGTGACTGGTTTATCTGGAAAAATACGAATCCATATTTTTCCACCACGTTTCACATACCTTGTCATAGCTCTTCTACTGGCTTCAATCTGACGAGCAGTTACCCACCCACAGTCTTGAGCTTGGAGTGCAAACTGACCAAATGCAATGGTATTACCTTTGGAGGCAATTCCTTTCATTCTGCCTCTATGCTGTTTTCGGAATTTAGTACGTTTTGGACTAAGCATTTTTATACCTCCTATGAATTCTCATTTGAACGATCCTCAAATTGCTGAGGTTTTCGACTTCCTTTCCTTCTTGGAATGGCCCCAACAGGAATAGTTTGTTCTTCTTTCGGAAGGACCTCCCCTTTGAAAACCCAAACTTTAATTCCCAAAACACCATAAGTTGTATTTGCTTCTCGTAGTGCATAATCAACTTCAGCTCTCAAAGTATGAAGAGGAACCCTGCCTTCTCTAGTCCATTCTGTTCTAGCTATTTCTGCACCATTCAGTCTTCCTCCAACTTGCACTTTCAAGCCAAGAACACCAGCCCTTTGTGCTCTTTGCAAAGCCATCCTTATAGTTCTTCTAAAGGCAACTCTTTTTTCTAATTGTTGTGCTATGTATTCAGCAAGTAAATAGGCATCAGCATCAACTCTCTCCACTTCAACTACATTAATTCGAACTTGCCTGGTTCTATCTCCTATAGTTTTTTGTATACCTGATCTCAATTCCTCAATACCACTTCCTTGTCTTCCTACAATCACTCCAGGTCTAGCTGTTTTCAATTCGAGTTCTAACTGATCGGCTTTTCTAGCAATTAGAACATCACTAATTCCAGCTGAACTATATTTCTTTTGGATAAAAGTACGAATCTTGTCATCCTCTTGTAATAGAGTTGGATAAGTTTTAGAAGTAGCGAACCATTTTGAACGGTGTTCTTGTGTAATGCCTAACCTAAACCCTGTTGGATTAATTTTATTACCCATTAGTTTTGTGCCTCCGTATTAGTTTGATTAGGAGCAGATTCAACAGAAATACTTATATGGCAAGTCTGTTTTTTGATAGAGAAAGCTCTGCCTTGAGCTCTTGGTCTAAACCTTTTCATCACAGGACCGTTGTCTGCCGAAGCTGAAGATATTACTAATGAGGAGGGGTCCATACCCAAGTTATGTTCTGCATTAGCTACTGCAGATCTTAAAACCTTAGTAATAGGATCAGTAGACCTATATGGCATAAATTCCAACATAATAAGTGCGTCTCTATAAGATTTACCTCTAATTTGATCGAGAACCCTTCTTACTTTTGATGCAGAACCACGAATATATTTACCGTGAGCAATAGCTGTTTTTGTCATTTCAGGTGTTTTTGTCATTTATCTTGCCCCCTTTTTATCTCTTAAGTGGCCACGATAGGTTCTAGTAGGAGCAAATTCACCTAATTTATGGCCGATCATTTGTTCAGTTATAAATACTGGTATATGAGCCTTACCATTGTGAACAGCAATTGTATGACCAATCATAACAGGAAGGATAGTCGAAGATCTAGACCATGTTTTGATGACTGATTTATCATTATCAGTATTTTGTTTTTCTACCTTTTTAAGCAAACTATCTGCTATAAAAGGCCCTTTTTTTAATGAACGTCCCATAATTTATAAAATAGAAATAGAAATAGAAATAGTAGTAATCAAGAATCTCTTCCTCCTCTACTTCTCTTAGAAATACGACGACGTCTCCGAACAACTAATTTGTTACTTGGCTTGTTTTTCTTACGTGTCTTTAATCCAAGTGCTGCCTTACCCCATGGAGTTACAGGACCTGCTCTACCAATCGGAGCTTTTCCCTCTCCTCCTCCATGTGGATGATCACATGGGTTCATAACACTACCTCTTACTTGAGGTCTTCTACCTAACCATCTTCTTCTGCCTGCTTTTCCTAGGCTAGTATTACGTATTTCAGAATTACCTACTTCACCTAAAGTTGCATAACATTCCTTGCGTACCAGTCGAACTTCAGTAGATGGGAGTTTTAAAGCGACATAATCACCTTCTTTAGCCATTAGTTGTGCACTAGCTCCTGCAGATCTGACCATTTGAGCACCTCTGCCAGCATATAGTTCTACACAATGAACACTCGATCCTAATGGCATGGAAGATAGGGGCATTGCATTACCTTCTTCAATTGGAACACCTTCACCAGAAATGACATTTTGACCAACTTTTATTCCGGCTGGCGCGATTATATATCTTTTCTCTCCGTCTTCATAAAATAAAAGTGCAAGCCTAGCATTTCTATGAGGATCATAATGAATAGCTGCAACCTTGGCATTAATATTTTTTTTGTCTCTTCTAAAGTCAACTAATCTATATTGTCTTTTATGTCCGCCCCCTCTGTGACGACAGGTTATAACTCCTCTATTATTTCTCCCTTTATTCCTATGCTTAGAAACTATTAATGATCTTTCTGGTTTTGAACCTGTAATCTCACTAAAGTCAGTAACAACTCTTTGTCTAGTCCCAGGTGTGTAGGGTTTGAATTTACGAATAGCCATAATAAATACTTCTTAAGATTCTGGGAATAGTTGAATTTTGTCTCCCTCAGCAAGACGGACAATTGCCTTTTTGACTTGAGAACGTTTCCCGGAGAATTTACCGACTCTTCTTGTTCTCCTTGGAGGATTCATAGTTTTTATTCCTATAACTTTAACACTAAACAAGGCCTCAATTGCTGCCTTTATCTCAGGCTTTGCGGCTCTATGATCTACCTCAAATGTATATTGGTTAAGGTCTAGCGCATTTGTCGCTTTTTCTGTAATTACAGGTTTACGAATTATATCTGCTAGACGTGAATCAAATAATTTACTCATGATGCATAAACCTCCTGAATTTTATTGATTGCTGATTGACCAATTACTAACTTATTAGCGTTAAGAATATCAAAAACATTTAATTGATCAGCAGCAATTAATTTTACCTTTTCAATATTATTAATAGATTTTTTGATGACATCAGTGGGATCATCAAGAATAACTAAAACCTTTTCTGTTTTTTCTATTCCTAGTCTAGAGAGACCCTTAATTATCTCACTAGTTTTTGGTTGGTCTAATGTTGAAGCAAAATCTTCAACAGTTTTGATATCAGCAATCCTAGACATTAGTGCGGTTCTAAGTGCTAATCTTCTTTCTTTTCGGTTCATATCTAAATTATACGAACGTGGTTTAGGGCCAAAAATCACTCCCCCTCCTGGTCTTAATGGAGTCCTAATTGATCCTTGACGAGCTCTACCGGTACCCTTTTGCTTATATGGTTTCCTACCGCCTCCACGAACTTCAGACCTCGTTAAAGTAGAAGCTGTGCCCTGTCTTTTGTTAGCTAGTTGTCTAAGAACAGCTCTATGAATTAAATCAGCAGAAGATGTCTCTTTAGCAACTTTTAAGTCAATTGAAACCTTACCAGCCTTTTTGCCATCCCATTTTAAAGTTTCTAGTGTTGTCATGATTTTGCTCCTACTTTGTTACCTACAACATTATTAGGCCTTATATTTACTATCGAGCCAGGTTTACCTGGTACCGAACCTTTCACTACAAGCAAATTTTTCTGATCATCAATTTTGACTACTAGTAAACCCTTTGTGGTGATTTTTTTCCCTCCATATCTTCCTGCCATTCTTTTGCCAGGATAAATTCTACCTGGAGTTGTTCCAGCACCTGTGGATCCTGGTGCTCTATGATTTTTAGAACCATGACTCATAGGTCCTCTACTAAAACCATGTCTTTTTTGATATCCAGAAAAACCTCTACCCATCGATTTACCGCTAATATCAACTTTCTGACCGACCTCAAAATTTGAAACAGTTATTTCTTTTCCAACCTCATAAGAAGAAATCTCCTCTACTCTGTATTCCTTTAAATGCTTTAAAAGTGTTTCACCTGATTTTAGTAAATGACCTTTCTCAGGCTTACTCAGATGCTTATCCTTTGATACTCCGTAACCTATCTGTATAGCTTGATAACCATCCAAAGGTTTAGATTTTAATTGTGTTACACGACAAGGTCCAGCCTCTATAAGAGTAACCGGTACAGCATTCCCATCATTATCAAATAATTGGGACATGCCCAATTTTTTTCCTAAAATTCCTATAGACATAAAACTTGAATATGCTAGCTCATAAATAATTTTTGGATAATTGCCAAATCTCTTTCAAGTTTTAACAATGTGATCGATCAAAAATTTAATTCATTAGTAGGAGTGAGACTTATCTAAAATTTGATAGTTTCTCTTGGGGTTAAACCCATCCCAAATTTTTTAACGAAACGCTAAAAACGTGAAAGTTTCAGAGGCTCGGCTAGCTTGCGAGCTTATAAAAATTCACCGAATACAAATTGTACATCATCAAGTACCATAAAATGAAATAATATATAAAAAAACGGAATCTTTTTATGCCATTACTTCTGACAGGGAAAAAGTTTCTTAATGATTTAAATAAAAATAAATGTTTAGCTATGTTTGCTCCTCTAGAGGGCGGATATGAAACTCGTCTTTTAAGAAGAATGCGAGCTAAAGGTTTTAAAACTTACATAACTTCTGCCAGAGGATTAGGCGATCCTGAAGTATTTTTATTAAAATTACACGGTATAAGGCCACCTCATCTCGGTCATCAAAGTATTGGCAGAAATGGTGCTCTTGGAGAAGTTCAGCAAGTAATCCCTCAGGCGTCTGAACTATTTAATGAAAATGATAAGGATAAATTAATATGGCTATTGGAAGGTCAAGTTTTATCTCAATCTGAGCTAGAAAGCTTAATTAAAATCTGTACTACAGATAACAAACTAAAAATTGTTGTTGAAATGGGTGGTTCTAGAAAACTTGAATGGAAATCTTTAAATGATTACATATTGAATGAATTCTGAAATTGAGTTGTTTGAAAAAAATAAAAAGGGATCAGATAAATGGGTTAAATTAATTTGCGGGGCGAGCAATGAAGATATTGTTGCCATAGAAGATTTATGTGCAATTTATTCCGCTGCTGGAGTTGACTATATTGATGTAGCTGCTGACGAATCTATAGTTGAAGCCGCGAGAAATGGTATCAAATGGGCCAAGAAACTCTATGGTGCATCTCCTGGATTGATGATAAGCATTAGTGATGGAAAGGATATACATTTTCGTAAAGCTAAATTTGATCCATTGAAATGTCCCTCTAATTGTCCGAGGCCATGTGAAAAGATTTGCCCTACCTTTGCAATTGATTATTCTGGGGTTAAAGAAAATAAGTGCTATGGGTGTGGGAGGTGTATTAATAGCTGTCCCCTAAATTTAATTTCTGAATATGAATATAGATTGTCAAATAATGATTTACCACACATTTTACATTCAATTAAGCCTGATGCAGTAGAAATTCATACAGAAATCAATCGACTAGATTCCTTTATAAAAGTGGCAAATATTCTCAAAACTACAGGGATAAAATTAAAAAAAATATCTGTAAGTTGTGGAATAAATCAATCCCAAAAAGGAGCAAAAGATCTTTTAAAAGCACTCTGGGATAGATATGAAATTCTTGTTGAACATAATGTGCCTTTAATTTGGCAGCTAGATGGAAGACCAATGTCTGGGGATCTAGCTCCAGCTACAGGTAAGGATACAGTTAAATTATGGAATAATTTAGGATCTCATCTTCCCCCAGGGATAATTCAACTAGCAGGAGGAACTAATGAAAAAACTCATGAATTTTTAAAAATGAATAATTTGCCTGATGGAATTGCCTTTGGGAGTTCTGCTAGAAAAATAATGCAACCACTAATTGAAGAGGCCAACAAAAATAATAAAAAATTACATGAATATCCAGAAAAAATGGCTTTAGCAATAAAAAAAGCGCAAAAATTGCTTAACCCATGGAAAATCAGCTAATGCACCTATTTGGGTAAATTAAAAAACAATTAAAGAAAACTAGAATAAAATTTATATTTTTTTGATAGAAAAAAATCTAGTAATGTATTAAAATAAAAATTCATTGGGCCGTCGCCAAGTGGTAAGGCATCGGGTTTTGGTCTCGACATTCCTAGGTTCGAATCCTAGCGGCCCAGTTCTAAAAGTTAGTTGAGTGAGCTCTCAGAAATTATTTCTATTTGATTTTGATGGGGTTATTGTTGATGGAATGAATGAATACTGGCACAGTTCATTATTAGCTTTTGAAAAATTTATAAATTCTCCAAACATCTTAATTGATCAAAATCTTTACAAGCAAGTTTCAAATACTTTCGTAGAAATGAGACCCTGGGTTAAATATGGATGGGAGATGTTAATCATTGTCCACCAAATTATCAAAAGTGAAGATCCACTAAACAATCAAAATAAAATCAATTTCTTAAATAAATATCATCTAAATTGTCAGAAAGTTTTATTAGAAAATTCTTGGGTTGCTGAAGATTTACAAAAATGTCTTGATAAGGCAAGAAAATATCAAATAGATAATGATTTTGACAATTGGATAGGATTACATCGCCCATTTTATGAAGTTATAGATTTTATAGAAAAAATAAATAAAGAAAACATCAGGACGGGAATTATAACAACGAAAGGAAAAATATTTACTGGTAAAATTCTTGAAAAATTAAATATTTTTCCTGAATTAATTTTTGGCTATGAATCCGGAACAAAAGTTGAGATTATTTCAGAACTCTCGAGACAATATGAAATCATAGGCTTTATAGAAGACAGGAGAAATACACTTCTTGATATAAAACAAAATCCTTTGACAAATAATATTCCTTGTTACTTAGCTGATTGGGGCTATTTAAAAAATATAGATAGACTTAATTTGCCGTTTGAAATTAAATTATTAAAGTTGAAAAGTTTAGAAAATTTACTTGCAATTTAAATATCTTCGGCTAGAGTACGCATGTACTATGAATTGTAATTATTAATTTTAAATTTATTTAAAAATTATAGATTTAAAAATAATTATGAGAACTTATCAATAAATTAAAATGAGTTTAGAAGAAAGAAGAAAAAAAGATTCAAAAGAATCCTCATCAACAGAGAAAAACAAAGCATTAAATCTAGTCTTAGGACAGATAGAAAGAAACTTTGGTAGAGGATCAATAATGAGGCTTGGGGATGCCTCAAGAATGAAAGTGGAGACAATATCTACAGGGGCTCTTACCTTAGATTTAGCATTAGGAGGAGGATACCCAAAGGGAAGAGTGGTTGAAGTTTACGGACCTGAAAGTTCAGGAAAAACAACCCTAACTCTTCACGCAATAGCAGAAGTACAGAAGAATGGAGGTATAGCAGCATTTGTTGATGCTGAACATGCATTAGATCCAGTCTATGCTGCCTCTTTAGGAGTAGATGTTGAAAATTTACTAGTCTCACAACCAGATACAGGTGAAATGGCTTTAGAAATAGTTGATCAACTCATAAGATCAACTGCCGTAGACCTTGTTGTTGTTGACTCAGTAGCAGCATTAACTCCTAGAGCAGAAATAGAAGGTGAAATGGGAGATCACGTTATAGGAAGCCAGGCAAGACTAATGAGCCAAGCAATGAGAAAAATAACTGGTAATATTGGGAAATCTGGATGCACAGTGATATTCCTCAATCAATTACGCTTAAAAATCGGCGTGACATATGGAAATCCAGAGACAACTACAGGAGGTAATGCATTAAAGTTTTATGCTTCAGTAAGACTTGACATTAGAAGAATTCAGACTCTTAAAAGAGGTACAGAAGAATATGGAATAAGAGCAAAAGTAAAAGTAGCAAAAAATAAAGTAGCCCCTCCATTTAGAATTGCAGAATTTGATATTCTATTCGGCAAAGGGATAAGCACGACAGGATGTTTATTAGATTTAGCAGAAGAGACTAATATCATAATCAGGAGAGGTGCTTGGTATAGTTATGAAGGAGAAAACATTGGACAAGGAAGAGATAACACAATAATTTGGTTAGATCAGAACTTAGAAATAAAGAACAAAGTAGAATCAATTGTCAAAACGAAACTCACAGAAGGTACTGAAGTAAGTTCTAATTCGATGAAGGAATTAAATAAAAATCCAGAAAATGCTGTGATTGCTAATAACATCAAGACAGTAGCTTAGATTCCTTTTGAATAAGCTGCAAGGGCAAATCTATAGGATTCAGATATTTCCTAAAAAGTGTTACTTCACATAGGCTCTTGAGGAATTAAGTTCATAACGATACAAAACTCTTAATTATTGTTCAATTTCTATCTTTCGCGATCTGTTGCTATATAAATTTTAAGATTTTCTCGTTCCGCCATAACAATATTTCTCTTGCTTAGAAATAACATTCCAACACTCTTTACAAGAAAATATCCAAGTTACATAGTTAATAGATTTACATCTGTAGTGGAGTATGCCTAACTTATTGCAGACATCACATTTTTTCATTTCAGAGTATTAACTTGGTAAGGCAGGTTGGAAAGGCAAACTGGTAAGGCATCTTGGTAAGGCACCCCTTAGATCAAACAAAAAATTACCTATATAAACCATTGCTATCAAACGTATTTAAGCATCTTTAGAAAAGAAGCTTCGCTTCATAATGAATCAGCAGGAGTCCACCAACCCGCTGCTGGTCCGATAAACCTAACAACTACCCACAAGATCACCAGACCTCCAATTCCATACCAACTAGCTTTTATACTTAATTTCATTAAACTATCTCTCTGATTAATAGTAAGAGGTAGCCAATCAAATAATCTAGGTGATTCATCTGATTTAGATTTGGTATTGTTTTGTTTAGGAGAAAGACCTAATGATTTTCTCCTTTTTGCCTCTCCCATATTAAAAGATATTTCCTGAATGATAACCTAATCGTGAGGAAGCATATAGTTTATTTGTTTTGAAGGTTGAATACTTTGCAAAATTAATCTACCCCATTTTCTTTTATTTGCTCTTCCATCAAGAATTATTAATTTACCAGCGTTTTTTCTTAAAGGTGAAATTGACCTTTCTAATTTTTGAATTGCCTCAGGAAGTAAAAATTCTCGAAACCAATCTGTAGAAAGATTTCTCTTATGAGACACAGTTAATGCATTGATAGGATCTTCAGTGCTTGGGATTGGTAGTAATGGAATAATTATTTGTTCTGGACTTTTTATACAATAAGAATTATTGATCCACCAAATGTAGCTAGCACATAAAATTTCATTATTTAGAGATGGAATAGTCTCTAGCAAAACTCGCTTTCCATAGATCGAGGCTAATTCTGTAGCAAATTTAAGCTTCAAATGAACGTCATCGGATAAAAATAAAGTCAGGCCTTTTGAGAAAATAATTAATTTTTTAGACTTATCTAAAATATTTTTTGTAAACATTGGATTATTTGGAAGCATTTGTCTTGGCGGAACGTATACTAAGATTTTATTTTCAATAAAATTACTCCTAAATTTAATTACCAAATCAATGTTTAAACTTTCTTTTTTAAGATACTTTTGAAAAAAATTATCTTCTCTTAATGCTGACAAAAAAACAAATTTATTTTTAATTAGTAAAGGTTTAATCTGAGAAAGTTCGTCTATTGGTTCTAAATAAAAATTCCACTCAAAATTTATATCATCTAAAATTACCCAGCATGCCCAACCTGCAGAAAGAGCATTACTTACCCTCAAAAATTGATCAGAATATGAAGAGTTTTCAGAAAAGAAATTAGAAAGAAAATTTATTTCCTCTCGATCTAAAAAGATACTCCTACTATCTAAACCTTTTCTTAAGAAAAACTTCTTTTTAAGTAGGTTGTACGTACTTATTATCTTTTGACTTTCACATGATGATTTATCAAAATTATGAAACCAATTTTTTTTTAAAAATGAAATTCTAAAATAATTTTTTAAATCTTCTTTTATATTTTCAATCCCAGTAAGAATAATACGATGATTTCTAGCATTAAAAATATTTACATCATCTAGTAGATTTTCAAGAGATATGAAAGAAACTCGATGATTTGAAAAAATTATTTGATCGTTTTCTAAAACAAAATCAAACCCAAGACTTTTTAATTCTCCTAAATAATTGTTTTTTAAAAATTCTATTTTTTCTTGAGATAAAACAAACGTCGAATTTTCTTCGAATAAAAATATAGAAATCAATAACGCGGGAAGCCAAATATTGGTAGAAAAAATTTCTGAGTTAATAAGATAAGTTTCATTTGTTTGAAGACACTTTGAAATTATTCTCCCAAAAGAATAAACATGATCCCAATCTGTCTTATGAGATCTAATAAATCTTTTTAAGTACTGATGACTTAAAATTTCAAGCATTATATAATTTTAGTAATATCAAATTGAAAACAATATGCTCCTAATATACAAAAAATTGGTATCAATATAAAAAACCTCAAGTAAATAAATCAATGAATATTGGAATTGTAGGTTTAGGACTTATTGGTGGTTCAATAGGATTAAAACTCCAAAGATTAAACCACACTATTTATGGGGTCACCAATAATAATCTTAATAAAAAAAAGGCAATAGAGAGAAATCTTGCAAATGTTGTGAGCTGCGATTTAGGCATCTTAAAAGAATGTTCCCTTATTCTATTGGCATTACCGATTAAAGATCTAATCAATCCTTCCAAAGATCTAATAAATGCAATTCCAAAAGATGCGATAGTAACCGATGTCGGTTCTATAAAAGAACCAATAATTAATACATGGGAAAAAATACATCCATTATTTATTGGATCACATCCCATGGCAGGCACAGAAAAAAAAGGAGTTGAATCAGGTTTCGAAAGTTTATTAGAAAATGCAAAATGGATTATCACTCCCACTGCGAAAACCAATTCAAATGCACTAAATAAACTAAGTAATTTAATAAGTTCTATGAAATGTGAGCTGTGTAAAGCATCACCAAAAGAACATGATGAAGCAGTTTCTTTAATATCTCATTTACCGATATTTGTTGCTTCTTCATTAATAAAAACTGCCAATACAGAGAAAAATAAATCGCTATTGGAGCTAACTCAAAGACTTGCGGCTACTGGATATGCTGACACAACAAGAGTTGGAGGTGGAAATCCAAATTTAGGTTTAGATTTGGCTATAAATAATCAGATAAATATCCTAAAAGCAATTAAAGACTTCAAAAAACATATTAATGAAATTGAAGCTCTAATCGAAGACAATAATTGGGAATTACTATCTAAAAAGCTTACCAAAGCAATGGAAATAAGATCAAATTTTACAAATTAAAAAATCTCATAAACAAAAATCATATATTCCTTTAGAAGCTAAAATTTGCCTTGAAACCATGAGTGCTGACTGACTAACACCCGCTGTTCCTTCTCCTGGATAAATAGAATCTCCACACAACCATAGCCCTTGAAAAGGAGTTCTACTTGATAACCCAAATAATCCAAAAATATCAGGATTTTGACCTAAACCACCTACTATCCCATTTGGCCTATTAGTCCACCTTTCAAATCCCAATGGGGTAGCCAATTCTTTATGAAGCCAATTTTCAGAAGCAATTTCAAATTGACTTTCAAGTGCCTTAGATATTTTTTGTAGATACTCATTTTTTTTATTTATATAATCAGATTTATCTAAATTAAACCAGTCATTCGTTTTTGTAAAAAGACTAGCTATCAGTGTAATCTCACCTTTTGGAGCTCTTCCATCTCCTTCCTCACTTATGGATACAAAAAGTGAACCTAATTCATTTGAAATAAATTGATAATGATTTGAAGAAATTGTTTTAATATGATCTTTTTTTAAAGCCGAATAAAAAACCAACGCCCCACTTGGATCAGGGAGATGTTGTATTCTTTTTTTATAATTTTGATCTTTATCTAGATCATTTTCTAGATGTTTTAAGAGAGATTGTGGTGGTGGTGTATAAATTACATCCTCGGAGTAGTAATGAATCTTCTCTTGCTTAAATGTTGCAGAAACTTTCCAAATCTTTTTTACATCATCAAAATTTATAGAATTTACTTTTTGTCCGAAAACAATATTAACTCCACTTTTTTTTAATGAATCTTCTAAAGCATCACTTAAAGCCTGCATTGATTTTTTTAAATGCCAGAGGCCGTGCGGTTGTTGGCACATTTGCAACACTGTAGAACCATATAGAGCTGCAGTTTTATACACATTTTCTTGAGAATAAAGCTTTAATTGCAAATTAAGAAACTTAACTAATCTTTCATCATTAGATAATCCACAAATACGTAAAAGATCAAAAATAGTAGATTTAAGCAATATTCCTGTTACTAAATTGGTTGGAACTAATGCTTTCAAAAGTTGTGAGAAATCCCATAAATTATTAATTGGTATTACAGGGTTATTATTAGCAAAAGTCCAATTACTCTGATGAATGAAATTACATAGTTTCCAAAATTTTTGACTACCTGGAAACTGCATCTCCCTCTCTTTAATCCATTCATTTTTGTCATACCAAATTGGTATTGGCTTGCTGCCATCGCTTAAATCAACAATGCAAGCTGGATTTAAGATAGAAGCTTCAGGAAGAGGAATATCTAAAAATTTAAAAATTTTAGAGTGTATTCCTCCTGTTTCCAAACCTGCGACTTGAGTTGCTCCAACATCAAAGATATATTTGTTTCTTTTAAAGGTACCAGCACAACCTCCTGATTGATTGTGTGACTCAATCAAGGTCACTGAAAGTCCTAGCTTTGATAAAATTGCTGCAGATGTAAGTCCTGCTATACCAGCACCAACTACAACAATTCTTGTCTTAGACATTAAAATGCAAAAAATACCTCCTATCGAACTTAGCGAAATTTGTAATCAATTAGGGGAAGGATCACCAAAAAGTATAAAACAAGTTTCTGGGGGAGATATACATGAGTCATGGCAAATAAAATTCAAAAATGCCAAATTCTTCCTCAAGAGAAATATAAGAAAAGTAAAGTTTCTAGAATTTGAAAAATCTTGCCTTAAGAATCTACAACTATATATTAATTATGAGAATTTGATCGTTCCCAAAATCATTACTTACTTAGATGTTAATAATGTAGAACTTTTATTAATGGAATGGATAGATATGAACAATAGTGATCAGCAAAAATTAGGTAAAGGTTTAGGAGAAATGCACATTGAATCAAATAAATTTAATCCATCAAGTTTTGGATATCCAATTCATGGCTATATAGGGACCACAAATCAAATAAAAGGATGGGAAAAGAATTGGATTAAATGTTTTATTAATTTAAGAATTGAACCTCAATTAGCAACTTTAGAAAAAAATTTTTTAGATATTGATACTAAAAATCAAATAAAGTTAAAAATTGAATCGGTACTAATTGATCATGAACCAATGATATCACTTGTTCATGGAGATTTATGGTCAGGAAATATCGGAATAAATCAAATGAATAAAGGTGTAATATTTGACCCTGCATCTTGGTGGGCAGATTACGAAGTAGACATCGCTATGACAAGATTATTTGGTAATTTCCGAAGTGAATTTTACGAAAATTATCATAAAATTATTCCAATTAAAAAAGGATATGAAAAAAGAACTATTATTTATAATTTTTATCACATATTAAATCATGCCAATATGTTTGGAGGTTCATATTATCATCAAGTCCAAAGTTATATCAGGAAAATATTGAGTATTTAAGCCAACTTTATCCTAAATATGTTTTTTTGAGGTTTTGAACCTTTTCTAAAACTGCTTCACGATTTTCGCTTGTACGGAGATTTTGCCAACTCCATTGACCGACAACTACTACTCCTAGTAATTCTAATAAACCAGGAAGAATTGGGAAAAAATTAATCGTGTCAATAATAACTTTAATTATTATTTGTGCGATAACTACAACAGCAATTATGCCTGCTGCTTTACCATATTTTCCCATCTGGGTCCAATCAATAGTTCCAAGTGTTTCATTGATTTTTCCCATTACATCAGAATACTTCTCTGAAAAGCTTTTACTTTCTGAGTTTGTTTCGGAGCCGGAGTCTTGATTTGACTCAGGAGTGTTATCACTCATGAATTCAGTCAACTTAATATATGAACCAGACAGTATCGGAAAAATTGTCTATTGACTACCTTTTTGTTATGCATAATTCCGAACCGAAACATTTTGTATTCTTCAAGATTTATTGATAATAATAAAGTTTTAAGATATTTCGCCTCAAATTAGATTTATAAAAACTTCACAATATTATCTTGTTCTAACAAAAAACACTTAAAAACTTCATCAACTTAAAAAAATAAAAAGACTAAAATTATTATATTAATTATTATATTTTCATAGATTCTTTACTTGTAATAAAAGAATGACAATATCAACTGATCTAAATTCTGATTTCTTATCTTTAGATGAAGAGGAAAGATACAAAAAGCATTTAACATTAAAAGAAATAGGATTTAAAGGACAATTAAAACTAAAAAATAGTTCGGTAGTATGTATTGGAGCAGGAGGACTAGGCTCTTCAGTTTTGCTTTATCTTGCGGCTGCAGGAATAGGAAGAATTGGAATCGTTGATAATGATCAAGTTGAGAAGTCGAATCTACAAAGACAAATTATTCATGAAACAAATACGGTTGGAAATTTAAAAATCAATTCTGCCCGAGAAAGAATTAAAAGATTTAACCCTAATATTGAAGTAATAACATTTAACGAAAGAATAAACTCAGAGAATGTTATCGAAATCATTAAAGACTTTGATATTATTTGTGATTGTTCAGATAACTTTGGTACTCGATATTTAATAAACGATGCTTGCTTAATACTTAATAAGGCTTTAGTTTTTGGGAGTGTTCAGGGTTTTGAGGGCCAAATAAGTGTCTTTAATCTAAATAAAAAGAGTCCTAATTTAAGAGATTTACTACCAGAATCGCCTGTAAAAAATTATATCCCAAGCTGTGAAGAATTTGGGGTTGTAGGAGTCTCAACTGGTCTCATAGGAATTTTACAAGTAAATGAGATAATAAAAATTATTCTAAAAAAAGGGGAAATTCTTGACGGCAAGATTATGATTTTTGACCTATTAAATATGAATATAAAAACTTTAAATTTAGAATCTGATAAGTTAAATAAAAATATTAAAAACCTTTCCGAATTTAAAGATTTTTACAAGGAAATAGAATGCCAAGATCATATTAAAATTAAAAAAATTAACGCTAAAGAATTTAATACTTTATATAAATCAAAATTAAATAAAATACTCATAATTGATGTTAGAGAAAATGAAGAGTTTAATAAATTCTCTATAAAAAGTTCGATATCTATACCCATCAATAATCTCGAACATAAATCTAATATAGAATTTATCAAACAAGAAAGTTTAGGTAAAGAAATTTTCACATTGTGTCAATTAGGAAAACGTTCGGAAAAAGCATCAAAGATTTTGATGAAATTTGAAATTCCCTCAAAATCTATAGAAGGGGGAATAAAAAAAATTAATCAAATACTTCTAAGTTAATTATTTGAAGAAAATTTAATAATCCACCCCTCTCTTTAAATCAACTCCAACATTTGCGTAATGCTTGTGACAAACCATTTCAGAATATACATCCGCGAGTTCAAAGTATGAAGGTTCATTTTTACATCTCCCAGTAATAATAACTTCTGTATCTGCAGGTTTTTTAATAAGAGTTTGATATATAGATTCAACTGGTAAAAGTTCTAAATCAACAGTTGGATTTAATTCATCCAAAATAATAGTTTTATATAAACCACTCAGAATAGCCGCTTTAGCAATTTCCCAGGCTCGTTCAGCTTCAACATAATCAATTGGCTGTTGTTGTCCCCTCCAAACTATGGCATCTCTCCCAGAGCGTAGATGGTCCACTAAATGTGGATAACTCTCTCTCAACGCTTCTATTGCTGCATCTTCGGTATAACCATTACCACCTTTTAGCCATTGTAATATTAAAACTCTATGACTTTTATCTTGAGATATTCCTTTACCAATAGCTTGCAAAGCTTTACCTAATGCACTTGTGGATTTACCTTTTCCTTCGCCAGTATAAACTTCAATACCACCAGAATTATTCATTTTTCTGTGAGACTTATTTAAATCCCCTCTTAAACGTGGTCTCATTTCTGAATGAAGTTGAGATATACATATCAATGAAGAAGGCGCAGCTCTACCTGTGATAATTATTTCCAAATCTTCAGGTCGATTTTGAAGAGAATTAACCACTTCTTCAATATTAAGCATCCCTAAATCTAAAACAGGATTCAATTCATCAAGAACAAGAACAGAATAAAGGGAACTAGCAATTGCTCCTTTAGCAATATTCCAACCTCTCTCAGCCTCAGTAATATCAAATTTTGTAACTTGATCAGCATTAAAAAATTCAGATCTCCCCGTCCTAACATGATCTATTAAATGTGGGAATCCTCTTTGTAATGCTTCTATTGCGGAATCTTCATCATATGACCTTTCGGGACCTTTTAAGAATCTAAGCAATAAAACTCTAGACTGCTTCTTTTCGCATATTCCTAAACCTATTGTTCTAAGTACCACTCCTAAAGCAGCCTGACTTTTTCCTTTTCCTTCCCCATCATAAATATGTAATTGACCTTTTGATCTTTCTTGACTGTCACTTGCAGTAACAATACCAATACCTCTATTACTATTAGTGTTTGTCAATTGAGAAAGGTAAGTAAATTTAATCTAGTATATAGTTAATAATATTATTAAAACTTTAATAATAAATACAACCTATCAATATCTTAATTGAAATTTTAATAACAGTAATATGTTCTATCAACTTGAAATCCTCTCTGATGAACAAAATGAAAAACTCAAGGAAATTAGAAATTTTATCAAAAATCTCAATAGCGTTTGTGTAGCCTATTCAGGTGGAGTAGATAGTACATTAGTAGCTTCTTTGGCGTTCGAGCAATTAGGAAATAAAGCCATTGCAATTACTGGGGTTTCCCCGGCATTAGCTAAAACATTACTTGATGAGGCAAAAAGTCAAGCAAGATGGATTGGGATACAACATCTAGAAATCAAGACATCAGAATTAGATCAATCAAGTTACAGTGAGAATCCTAAGAATAGATGTTTTGCTTGCAAAAAAGAGCTTCACAAACACACTTCATATTTATCTAAAAAGCTTAATTACAACATTGTCTGTGACGGAGTTAATCTTGATGATCTAAACGATTACAGGCCTGGTATTCAAGCAGCTAAAGAAGCAGGGGTTTCATCTCCCTTAGCATTATTTAAGTTTACAAAAAAAGACATAAGAGATATATCAAGAGCATTAGGGTTTCCTTGGTGGGATAAACCTGCTCAACCTTGTTTATCATCAAGATTTCCTTATGGTCATCAAATAACAAATGAGAGACTAAATATGGTAGAAAAAGCTGAAGAATATATTAAAAAAGGGGGCATATCAGAAGTCAGAGTCAGATGTCATGGTTCAACCGCAAGAATAGAAATTCCCAAAAAGGAATTCAAAATGTTTTGTGAAGAATATAATTTTAATGAATTAGTGACCTATTTCTCTAATTTGGGATTCAATTGCACAAGCCTTGATCTTGAGGGTTTAATAAGCGGAAAACTAAATAGATAAATTTCAAAATTTAATTTATTGTTTTTATTTGACTATAGACTTCTGAAGGAAGATTTCTATCAATTATGCGCAAGAAATGTTCTTTAGCCATTAAAGCTTGAATTAAGTATTTACACGATATTTCTGGCTTCATATTTTGACCACATGTAAAAATATCAACTGCAGAATAATGCGCTTCAGGCCATGTATGTATAGAAAGATGTGATTCAGATAGTAAAGCAATTGCTGTAACTCCCTGAGGTTCAAATTTATTACTTATGAGATTCAGAACTGTTGCATTAGCTAATTTGGCAGCATTATTTAGCGTACAACGCAAAAAGGATTCATCATTTAATTTTTCGTAATCACACTTATAGAGCTCTAACAAAAAATGCTTACTTTTATTAATTAATTTATTCTCATCATTTAATGCTTTGAAAGTATGATTTTTTTTTGGAACTTCCATTAAATAATTATGTTTAAATTATAGATTAACTAAAAATTATTATATTCTTGATTTATAAGTATATCATTTGCGAAGAACTTAAAAAAGATTGATTGAATTTATCCAAATGCGTTGCGCTTATAAAACATTGACTATCTTTCCCTACCGAATTCAATAATAAATTTTGTCTAGTGGTATCAAGCTCAGCCAAAACGTCATCCAATATAAGAATAGGAGGTAAATTAATCATCTTGCTTAATAAATCCAGTTCGGCCATTTTTAAAGCTAGAATAAAAGTCCTTTGCTGACCAGATGAACCATACTTTCTTATAGAAATATTATTAATAAGAAACTCAATATCATCACGATGAGGACCAAAATTACATTTACCAGTAACCGCCTCTATTGACCTCTGCATTAGCAGTTGTTCCGCTATTTTATTACTTATGACTTCTTCTTCTTCTTCTTGATTTATATTTTCTAAACCAGAAAGATAATTTATACTAATTTGCTCTTTGGATTTGCTTAAATGATTATGCCAATATTCAACATATGGTTTAATTTTTGATAGAGCTCTCCGCCTCCTTCTATAAATTCTTGTACTAATTAATGACATTTGAATATCAAAACTTTCAATAACTTCTGAAGATATATCTTTTTGAAAGCTTTCTGAACGCCAAAAATGACTTCGCTGTTTTAAAAGTCTATAAAATCTATGAATGAGATCTAAGTATACTGGTTCAAGCTGAGATATAACTTTATCAATCCAAGATCTTCTATAACCAGGTTCACTTTTAACAATATAAATATCATTAGAACAGAAACATACACTCCTAATATAATTTTGCATTTCACTTTGTTTTTTCAATAAAGAATCATTTACATAAATCTTTTTAGCTCCTTTCCTAAATAAATTCACTTTCAAATTATCAGTAAAATTAATTTGTCCAAAAATAGCAGCCATGTCGCTATCGTTTTCTATTAAATCTTTATCACTTAATGCTCTACTAGATTTTAATTGACTAAGAACTTCGACTGATTCAAGTAAATTTGACTTACCAACACCATTGCAACCAAGAACAATCGCTCTCTGCTCATTTAGGTCGATCTCAAAACTTTTGTGGTTTCGAAAATTATTAATTTTTAAGTTATTTAAAAAAATTTTTTTAATGCATTCCTTAGTTAAAGTAGCTAGATTTAAAGTATTTAGAATTTCTTTAAAGAAATTGAAAAATTTAGAGCATGTAGCTCAGTTGGATAGAGCATCAGATTCCGGTTCTGAGAGTCGAGGGTTCGACTCCCTCCATGCTCGTAATAAAAGATTTAAAGTTTCAAACCCATGACCCTAATACCATTTGGGTCTAATATAAATCCACTTTCTTCTAAACTTTTAAATGAAGATTCTGGGGCTTGAACAGAAACACTACATCCTGGCATTTCCCTATTTATTTTTTCAAGAGTCGCTTGAATTAATATTGCGTAAAAAAGATTTTGATTATTGCCTTGTTCAGCGCTTAAATTCCATAAGTTAGCATTGAGTCCTCTATCTGATGTGACCCTAACGAAACCATAGAGCTTATTTTTAAATTCGTTTTGAATAGTAAAGAAAAAATTACTATTCTTTATAGCAAGAGATATCTTTTGGGTAGGGAATGAATCACAACCACTATTTACTAAAAGTCTATTTAAATCCTTTGCAGTTGGAACTTGAGAAGAATTAATAAAATAACCCTCTGGAAGAATAAGTTTTTTTGAGGAAAAATATTGCAATGATTATCCTGTATTTCTCATCCCTGCAGCAATTCCATTAATTGTTAAAAGTGCTCCTCTTAATAGTTCACTACGACTGTAAGCTCTTTTAGATTCTATTCTATCCTCTAGAAACTCACTAATCGGAGGTTGCCTTGTTTGATCTCGAAGTCTTCTTAAAAGTGAGACTTGTAAAAATCCCAAAGGTATTATAGTTTTATTTCTTAAGTTAACAGATGATCTTAAATCTCTATCGGATTCTAGAAGCTTATTTTTACCAGTAATTTCAAGTACTAAGGATTTAGTAAGACTATATTCTTTAGAAATAACATCAAAAATCTCCTCAAATGACTTTGAATTTTCCTTACTGCCAAGCATGTCAACGTAATATTTAGCTACTTCTAAATCAACCTTAGATAATGTCATTTCTACCTTCGATATAAGCATTCTAAAAAAAGGCCATCTTTGATGAAGTACTCTTAGTAATTCAATTTGTTTGGGATCTGATTTTAATTCCACGGATAAAGCCGTACCTACTCCAAACCAACTTGGCAAAAGAAATCTACTCTGCGTCCATCCAAAAACCCAGGGGATTGCTCTTAAACTTGATAAATCTTTTGCACCCTTTTTTCTTCTTGCAGGTCTACTTGATATTTGCAATTTACTAATTTCCTCGATTGGAGTTACCTCTTGAAAAAAAGTTAGCAAATTTGGATTCTCATGTACTAATTTTCTATATTGAATTCTAGATGTTTCTGCCAATCTAGTCATCAAGTCATTCCATTCTGGGGTTGCATCAAGTCTATTGTTAACCAAACTATTTTGAATAACTGCTGTTGTGACAGTCTCCAAATTATATAAAGCCAATTCAGGAAGACTATATTTAGAAGCTAAAACCTCTCCTTGTTCTGTAATTTTTATTCTGCCTTTGAGTGTCCCACTTGGTTGCGCTAATATCGCTTGATAAGCAGGACCTCCTCCTCTTCCTACTGAACCTCCCCTACCATGAAAAAGCCTTAAAAGTATATTATTTTTGCTTGAAAGATTTTGAAGAGCAATTTGAGCTCTATGAATTTCCCAGTTACTTGATAAGAATCCTGAATCTTTATTGCTATCTGAGTAGCCCAACATTAATTCTTGGAGAGGTTTAAAACTTTCTCCAACTTTTGGTAATAATGATTTATAAAAATCTAATTGAAATAATTGCTCCATTACTTCGGGAGCTCTTTGAAGATCTTCAACAGTTTCAAAAAGAGGGACCACCACTAATGTAGATTTTTGAGAACCTTGATCAATAAGTCCCATCTCTTTTGCCAAAAGAAGAACTTCAAGCAAATCAGATGCACTGTGACTCATTGAAATGACATATGAATGACAAATACGACTTCCAAATTCTTCTTGCAATCTTTTGACCATTTTAAAGACTGAGAAAGTTTCTTCAGTACTTTTATTCCAGTTAACTTCGGATGGAATTAAAGGCCTTTTTGTATTTAATTCCTTAATAAGCCATTTCATTCTCTCAGTTTCAGACATTTGATCGTATTGTTTGGGCAACTCAAGGTAATTAGTTAATTCTTGTATTGCATCACTATGTCTTGTACTCTCCTGACGTATATCCAAACTTGCTAAAGAAAAGCCGAAAATATGTACCTGAGTTAATAATTTATTTACTGCCTCACAAGTTAAATCGGTACTATTAAGACTATTTTTTATTAATTCCAGATCATAAGTAAATTCATCAACGGAAGTATAATGTAGTTTTTCAACTAGCTCTAAATTTTTGTTATCTGATTCCCTTTCTAAAGATAATTTCCAACCTCCTTCAGCCAGTAAATTATTTCGTTCATGGGTCAATCTTAATTTTTCTAAAATATAACTCAATTTCAATCTATAAGGTTCTGATCTATATCTTGTTGCCCTTGCTTCATAAATCTCAGGAAATTTAACCCTATCTGTTTCTAGAGACTCCAATAGAGATGAGCTTACTTGGCTCCATTGCATTGAGACACTTAATTGATCTCTAAGATTAGAGGTCGCTTTGATATATCTTTCTAACATTAATTGTCTTTGGTAACAAGCAGTCCGCCAAGTAATTTCAGGAGTAACAGATGGATTCCCATCTCTATCAGAGCCTACCCAAGATCCAAATGTACAAAAAGATTCAGTGGGCATCTGAACGTCTGGATAATTTTCAGTAAGGGCTGAAGAAATTCTTCCTCTTAATTGAGGCATTGCATCAAAGAGCACTTGTTGAAAATAATGCAGGGCATAATCAACTTCATCTATTACTGATGGTTTGAATTGATGCAACTCATCTGTTCTCCACCAAATTCTAATCTCTTCTTTTAATTGTATTTTGAGAGATTTAATATCTTCAACTGTTAAAAATTCTTCAACCTGTATTTTTTGCAGCAGATTCGCTACTCTAGTTTGTTTATGTCTAATTGTATGTCTAACTATCTCTGTAGGATGTGCAGTAAAAACTAAGCGGATATCCATTTCTTGTAATAATTCCTCTAACTTTCCTGGAGGAACATTTAATCTTCTAAGCCTAAAGAATAATTCTTTAAAAGTTACGGGAGCATTTTGCCTTGCTAAAGCAGGTGCAAATGGATCCAGATTATCTTGTGATTTTTGAACATTCTGATTAGTAAAGCTCTGTATATATCTATCTTCTTCAACTCTTTGTTCCAAAATATTAACTAACTGGAAATATAATGAAAAAGCTCTAGCTGCAGAAATTGATTCAGCTAAATCCATAGAATTAACAATATCGACTATTTTAGTTTTAAATGTTTTTGAACTATATTCTTCAACTTGATTTGAATAACTTAATTCCTTCAGCTTTATTAAACGATTTGCTTGATCATCTGGACATTCTTCCCTCAATACAGATTCCCATAAATCTTCTATCAAGACACGATTTTTATCCCACGGATCATTGTTGCTTATGAGATCCACATTATTATTTTTAAACTGTTTCATAGATTTCATATAATTATTATGTCATAAGTAAATATATTGAGATCAAATATTTTTTATATTATTAAATACTTTCTTCTTCACTTTTAATCATATCTTTAATAGCATATTTCATAATATCCTCAACAGACAACCCTTCTTCATATTGTTTTATCCATTTCATAGATTGATTTCCCTCCTCAAGAACTTTAAAGATAGGTTTCAAAAGATTATCCATCTTTAACTTTTCTGCAGTTAAAGATAAATCAGCTAAGACATTTTTTATCCATTCTCTGCAAATCATTTTCTTCCCATCTTTCCAATGAGTCAATTCAGCATCTAGACTCTTTTGTGCAGCTTTAATTTCATTTTGATCGCATATTTTTGTTAATTGATCCATCGAAAACTTACTAGCGATTAAGGGATCTAAAGTCTTCAGATTTTCAAATAAATGAATGACTCTCAGTTCAAGTAAAGCAGTTATTGCTAACAACAAATTTATATCAGAGATGTAATCGCAAATTCTTAATTCCAGACGATCTAAAACATGAGGTCTTTGAGGTCCATTTGGGCGAATAGAAGACCAAAAATGTCTAATATTATACATATCTCCATTCTTAATATTTTCTTCAATCCATTTTATATAGTCATCATGATTGTAAAAAAAAGGAACCTTATTTGGTGTTTTAGGGAATTGAATCCATCTCTGTGAATGATTATTAGTAAGTTTATTATTTAAAAAAGGAGAGCTTGCACTTATTGATAAATACAAAGAAGCCTCACACCTTACAAGTCGGATAGCTGCAAAAAGTTTATCTAAGTCATCAATACCTAAATTTATATGAACACTGGAAGTGGCGATTGATATACCGTAGTTATCTTGAATAAATTGATGATAAACATTATTTTTATCAGAACGTTGAAACTGATTATTATGTTTAAAACATAATGTAGATGAAGGGATTATTGTTAAATCTCTTTTGTTCAACCATTTTCTTAAACTTATTCTAGGTTCTAATAAATTCTTATAACTGACTTTATAGTCTTTTTCTGGATTCGTAATATACTCAACATTTCTGTTATCCGGCTCTTTAACAAAATTCGAAAACGTTTTTTCTATATCATCAGAAACTCCAACATGATTATTTTGAGAACCAGTAAAGAGTTCTACTTCAAAGCCTTTATATAAATTATCATTATTCATTTATCTATCCAAACAAGCTAATGCCATTAATATGCCTTTGGCTTTATTAATAGTCTCTTGATATTCATTCGCAGGAGAGGAATCTGCAACTATCCCAGCACCAGCCTGAACAGAAACTATATATTCTCCATCATTCGAAGGCTGAACTATCATTGTTCGTATTGTTATCGCAGTATTTAGTGCACCATTTATATCTATAGACCCATAAACTCCAGCATACGGCCCTCTAGCATCTTTCTCAAAGTCCTTAATTAATTGCATAGCTCTAATTTTTGGAGCCCCAGTTACTGTACCAGCAGGAAAACATGCTTTAAGTAAATCCCATACCCCAGTATTACTTTTTAAGATCCCTTCAACTTCACTAACTATGTGCATTACGTGTGAATATTTTTCAATTATCATCAAATCTTTAACCTCTACTGTGCCTGTTTCACATACTCTTCCTAAATCATTTCTTCCCAGATCAATAAGCATTACATGTTCTGATATCTCTTTAGGATCTTTTAATAAATCTTTCTCAAATTTTAAATCTTGTTCAGCATCTTTACCTCTTGGCCTTGTGCCAGCTATCGGTCTTAAGCTTGCAACAATTTGATTAGTTTTATTCTTCTCTGCTTTGACCATTACTTCAGGACTAGAACCTATTAAGTACCATGATCCAAAATCAAAGAAAGCCATATAAGGTGAAGGATTAACAATCCTTAAGCTTCTATATAGATTAAAGGGATCACTTTTAACTTTCGATTGAAATTTTTGGCTAATAACAATTTGAAAAATATCTCCTTTTCTTATATATTCCTTTGCAGAAACAACAGCTTCTTCAAACTCTTTTCTTTCCCAATTACTTGAAATTGCAATATTCAAATCTTTTTTTTCATCCCAGTTAAGAGCATGTCTTTCATTAATTGGAGCACTCATTAAATCTTTGATTCTATTAATTCTTGAAATCGAATCTTGATAAATTTCTTGAGCATGAGTTTCTGATGTACTGGAAGTGTCAGCATATACAACTACAGTGATACATCTTTTCATTTGATCAAATATTACTAATTGATCAAAAAACATCCAAGATCCATAGGGTATATCATTATCTTCTAGAGGATTAATAGGCACATTAGGCTCTATGCGATTGATTAATTCATAACCCCAAGAACCATATAACTGACCTATATAAGGTAAATTATCGATATTATATGACTTATATTCCTCGGTCCAAGTTCTTAATAAATCAAAAGGATCGCCTTTATATTTTTCACTGTTTCCATTATTCCAAGTCTTAATAGTTTCTTCTCCACGACAAACTGCTTCCCAAAGAGGATTAGTAGCAACAATACTCCATCTACCTAAATTTTCCCCACCTTCGACGGATTCAAAAAAGACCCCATGTGAATCTTTATTTGATAATTTAAGCCATGTAGATAATGGGGTCTCTAAATCAGCAGGCCAAGTTTTGAAAATAGGTATAAAATTTTTACCTTCTTTATAAGCCTTTAAAAAACTATCTTTTTGAGAACTGATCATACTAGTAAATTCAGTCCAAATTATAATTATATTTGTTTCTTATATCAACTTTTGATAATTTATTCAAAAGTTTCTTTAGTAGTAAATTTTAAACCTGCAGGATTCGGATTCTCTCCTATTCTTCTTGGATTATGACCAACTTTTTCTCTACCTTCATTAACTTTCTCGGAGAACACTCCATCCTTAGGATGTAAGAATTCAATATCTCCGCCAGGGAATATTCTATAAATTTTAAAATTTTCAATCCTAGGTTTAAAACCCCTTAATTGTGTCCCAAGAGCAAGACATTGTTCTTTTCTTGCAAAATACATTAAATTATCTCCCTCGTGCATAATAGCGGCTCCACCAGTTGGTAATTCAAATGCTTGTTCCTTGGAGCTATTCCATGAAATCGCATATTTTTCTTCAGTTTCTGCAGAGTTTAATAAACCCCCAGTACTGCCTATATGCTTTGGAAATTGACCAACTAAAGTTTCAGTCATCCTAAATTTTGAAGTTATTTCTTATAAGAAACTAGCATTCATGTTTTACAAATTTCTTAATTATTTAAAAAGTTTCTACATTATTTAATAAATGTAAAAAAGAAATATGCATTTAAATATGATCTATACCTGCAATTGGGAAAAATACTGTTAAGCCAGTATCCCTTCTTTGTGTAACGTGACCTCCTAAACTCGCTAATAATTTTTGAGTTGCAACTTGACTTAATTGTAAACTTCCCGTTTGAGGATTCCAATTTAATACTGGACCAATATCAGAACCATTTTCTGTATTAAAAATTTCGTTTTTATCCATATCAAATTTTTTTACTTTTAATTGAAGTTTTAATTTTTGTCCCGCGGGCCGTAACTCTAAGATTAAACTACTACCTTCTCTTAATCCTCTAGTATTTTTATCGATTAGCCCTCTTAACATTAATTCTAGTTTTTCAGAATCACTCAAAATTTCAGGAAGTTGTTTAGGTATATCAATTTCTATCGAAATCCCACGTCGCTTTAGTTGTTTACTCCAAACAGGTGATAATTTATAAAAAATTTCCCCTAAATTTATTCTTGCCAACTGATTGGGGGGGGAAATATCGTTACTTACAAGTTCCGCGGCATTGAAAATAAGACCAAATCTATCTATTTGCTCATTACACTCATTATCAATTTGAATTAAACGGTTTCTCATTGATTCGTCCATATTATATTTCCTGAGAGTAGAGCTTATTAAAGTCCTTATAGTTGCTAAAGGAGTTCTGACTTCATGAGAAATTGCTTGTAATAACTTTGCCTCCGTTAATTGATCATTCTTATCATCATTTTTAACTGCATTCTGAACACTTAATTTAGGGATTAAATTTGCCAACTTAATTGATAAACTAGGCCAAAAACTCTTTTCAAATTCATAATTGATATTGAGATCTCCTAAATTTTTAATTGCATTACGAAAATTAATTGCCTCTTCATAATTTTCTTGATTCAATTTTTCATCAATTAATTCAATTGCAGTTTTTAGGCTGTTTTCATCGCATCTCATAAGTAAAGTTCTCTTGTCTTTTTCTCCTGCAATTGTTAAAAGACATTGAAAATTAGTAGTAATAATTATTAAAAAAGGTTCATAACCATCTTTAGTATTTAAATTTAAGACTTTGTAATTCCTAACAAAATTACTGTCTTCTTTAATTTTTGTGGAATGATCTACTGGTAGGAAACCAGCATTATCCATCTGAAAATATGGAAAACCTTCTGGAGACCATAACCAACCTTGCATTTTTGCAAGACATTTTTTATCTGTAAGAGCAGGCAAAGGAGAAGCGACCCAAAATCCTCCTTCTTGAGTGGAATGGGAGAGGAACTCTTTTTGAATAACTTCTAAAGAGGCCCACCACATCCGCCTAGAAGTTGCATCATCAACATATGAAGTGTTTAATCCTTTGAGAAGTAAATTTTGAATTTTTTTTATAGTAATCAGAGATTTCATTAATTTTTAAATGATCTAGAGTGATTTAAAGAAGATAATGCCAGGCCAATGAATATAAAATTAATCAATAAAGAAGTCCTACCATAACTCATAAAAGGTAGGGGGATTCCAGTTACTGGACCTAATCCAATAGTCATGAATAAGTTAATAATGATTTGAAATAAGAATGTTGAAGCTATTCCAATAATTATTAATGACTCAAAATTAGTTCTGGCATTTTCAGATACCTTTACAAGACGACTAATCAAAACAAAAAACAAAAAAAGAACCAGAATGCATCCTAAAAAACCTAATTCCTCCCCTAGCGCACTAAATATAAAATCTGTATGTTGTTCAGGTATAAATTGTAAATTTGTCAGTTTACCATTTAATAAACCAGTACCAAGGAGACCCCCAGAACCTATTGCTATTTTACTTTGCAATAGATGATACCCCCCGCCTAATGGATCCCTACTGGGATCTATGAACAAAATTAATCTATCTTTTTGATAATCTTTTAAGCCAAATTCCCAAATAAAAGGCGTTAACTTTATAACTAATGAATGAAGAGATAATGTAAACATCGAGAAGATGATTTTCTTTTGAGAGGACCTATAAGCTAAGTAACCCACAAACGCAAGCCAAAAAATAAGCAAGTTTGGAGCAACCAAATAAAATATTGAGGTAAAAATACAACAGCCTAAAATGAGAATCCATTCTATAGGCATTTGAGACCAATAAAGCATTACAAAAGTCAATACTATTAAAACTAGAGAAGTTCCTAAATCAGGTTGAAAAAATATTAATAACCAGGGAACAATGACAATTAAAAAAGGTAATGCTAGATCTTTTATCGAAGAAATAGATTTTCTTTCTAGGACTAAAGCAAGAGTTAATATAGTGCTCAGTTTAGCGACTTCCGAAGGTTGAAAAGAAAAAATCCCTAAGCTCAGCCATCTTTGAGCACCATATATTGAGATCCCAAAAAAATATATTAAAAGTAATGAAAGTAAAGAGCAACAATAGAACGGAATCAAATATTTTTTAATTCTCTCTATTGGTATATATGAAATAAAAATAGCTAAAAAATAACCTAATAAGCCTGTGAAAAGATGATTTAAAAAATCTGATTGTAAAAATTCTCTTTGTACACTTTTTATTAAAATACTTGATATACAAACCAACGCTAAAGGGATAATAAGTAAAGGTGAAAAAACAATTTTTCGATTAATTTTATCTTTATTCTCAAAAAATCTCTTTTTCTTTTTTAGAGAAATTCCTTTGAACATTAATACTAATTAATAAATTGTTTTTTAATCAATTGAGCTAACTCTTTAAATCTAATTGAACTCTCTTTATCTGGTTCACTTATTGAAATTGGAACCCCCTTATTGCTCTCATTGACAAGTTTTATTTCAATAGGAATTTGTGCAAGTAATGGTAAATTATTTTCCTCAGCTAAGATTTTTCCACCACCTTTACCAAAAATTTCATATTTTTTATTAGGCATATCTGGCGGAATAAAAACAGACATATTTTCTACAACACCCAATAATGGAACTCCAAGTTGCTTGAACATCGCTAAACCTCTTCTTGCATCTTGCAAAGATACCTTTTGAGGTGTCGTTACAACAATTGCACCAGAGATAGGAACAGATTGAGATAAAGATATTTGAGCATCTCCTGTACCTGGAGGTAAATCAATAACCAAAAAGTCAAGATCATTCCATTCAACTTGATAAAGAAATTGCTTTATTATGCTATTTAACATAGGCCCTCTCCATATAACTGGTTGTCCTTCTTCTATCAAAAAACCCATGGAAACTAATGATATACCATATTTATTAATTGGAATTAATCTTTGTTCATTACCGCTACCATCAGTTACCTTTGGGTTTTCTTCCGTAACTCCAAGCATTGAAGGAGTATTAGGCCCATAAATATCAGCATCTAATAAACCAGTTTTTAAACCTAATTTAGATAATGAGCATGCGATATTAACTGCAATTGTACTTTTGCCGACACCTCCCTTTCCGCTACTTATAGCGATAATATGTTTTATACCTTTTATATCCTGCAACTCAGGTACATTTTTTTCGCTTGTAGAGTTTGATTGAGATACATCATTATCTATTTCTATTTGTACATCAGTAACATCCTCAAATTTAAGGAGTATATTTCTAACCTCTTTTACTATTCGCTCTCTCTGAGAATTTGCAAATGAAGGTAATGAAAGTGTGATTATTATTTTTGGTAATTTTACTCTAACGTTTTTAATCCACGCAAGTTCAATGAGATTTTTCTTTGATCCAGAATCTAGAATGTTTGATAATGAATAATTCGCATCTTCAACTGTAGTCATCAAAATTTTTAAATGTTTTTATTGGTTAGTCGACTCTTTAAAAGATTAAGAACTATGTCGAACTATCAAATAATAAGAAATTACCCCCCCTTAAACGAAATTATAAAGGGAAACTACTAATTAACCAAAATTTTTGTTCTTCAAATATCAAGTTAAATAAATGTCTAAAGAACCACCTAAGAATTCAAGAGAAAAAACGAAGAATCTCTTACTCAAGTTACAAGATAATATTTGCAAAGGCCTGGAAAATATTGATGGGAAAACTAAATTTACTGAAGAATCTTGGCTCAGAGAAGAAGGTGGAGGGGGAAGGTCAAGAGTTTTAAAAAACGGCGCAATTTTTGAGCAAGCTGGAGTTAATTTCTCAGAAGTATATGGGAAAGAACTACCTCAATCGATAATCTCACAAAGACCAGAAGCTAAAGGCCATGAATGGTTTGCTACGGGCACTTCGATGGTCTTACACCCTAAAAATCCATTTATACCTACAGTACATCTTAATTATCGTTATTTTGAAGCAGGACCAGTTTGGTGGTTTGGTGGAGGTGCCGACCTAACGCCATATTATCCATATTTAACTGACGTAAGAAATTTTCATAAAGAACATTGTAATGCCTGTGAAAAAGTGAATAAAAATCTCCACAAGGTGTTTAAGCCATGGTGTGATGAATATTTCTTTTTAAAACATAGAAATGAATCTAGAGGTATTGGAGGCATCTTTTATGATTATCAAGATGGTTCTGGCAGAATTTATAAAGGTGATAATAAAGAGAGTAAGGCCTATAAAGAATCTATTAATATTGGAGAATTAAACTTAAATTGGAATAATTTATTTTCATTAGCAGAAAATTGCGGTGGAGCATTCTTAGATTCGTATCAGCCAATAATTGAAAAAAGAGTTAACCAAAACTACACAAAAGAGCAGAGAGAATTTCAACTATATAGACGAGGAAGATACGTTGAATTCAATTTAGTTTGGGACAGAGGAACAATTTTTGGATTACAAACAAATGGTAGAACTGAATCTATATTGATGTCATTACCACCATTGGCTAGATGGGAATATGGGTATAAAGCCAAAAAAGGCTCAAGAGAAGATTATCTCACAAAAATTTTCACAAAACCTCAGGATTGGCAAAATGATAAAAATTTAGAAAAATTTTGTATAGAAAATAATATTTTTGATTAAATTGCTTGAGTCCAATTTAGGAAGTTTTACTAAATTGGTGTTTTAAACAAAGAACCATCACTTTTAAATTCGAGCCTATCGCTTAATTCATTTTCTAAAGATATTAATTCATCTCTATGAGCTCTTAATCTAATTAACGTCATTTCTTCATTATCTTCATTACTTATCAATCTCAATTCAAATTTTTCTTCCCTAGCTGATTTCTTAAAATAAATCATTCCTGATAAAGGACCTCCAATTAGACCTAAAAGAATAGGCCACCATCCCAAAGTTGGATAAATTTGAATAATTACTAACCCTAGAGCACAGGATCCAAACCCACCAAGCAAACCTAAAAAAATTGCTAAAAATTTGCTAGATACAACTTGGCCTTTAAATATTAAAATTCTTTGATCAAAGTCTCCACCTGTCTGGTTCCAACCTCTTAAATCAAGCCATTCGTACAAAACTTTTAAAACTTCTATAGGTTTTTGAGAGGAAGTTATTTCAACTATTGTCGTTCTATCCTTACTCGAAGCTCTTAGGAAAAAAAATAAACCTATTGCGAGAAGAATTGTAAGTAATAATGTTGAATTAAGAAAATAAGTCATTTATACACAACTAATAATATTAACTATTTTGTCTAATTAGGAATTTAGCATAATATAAATTTAAATTTTTTATGATTAAAAATTTACTTTAAATCCTTAGAAAAAATTTAATCACAAACTTAGAAAATAATGTAAAGTAAAAATTGAAATAAATTATTGTTAATACTTATGAATAATGGTGCAAAAAAGAAAGAAATAACTTTTTCCCATAATGATATAAATACTGATTTATATAATCTCTACAAGGACTCATCTTATTTAGCTGTTGATACTGAGGCAATGGGATTGATACATGGAAGAGATAGGCTTTGTTTGATACAAATATGTAATGAATTAAACTTGACTACATGCATAAAAATAGAACTTAACAACTCAAAGTCACCAAATATAAAAAAATTATTTGAAGATAAAAACATAATGAAAATATTTCATTATGCCAGATTTGATGTAGCAGCACTAAAATGTAACCTTGAAATTAATACAAGAAATATTTTCTGTACAAAAATAGCAAGTAAATTGGCTAGAACATACACAAATAAACATGGCTTAAAAGATTTAATCCATGAATTACTAGGAGTAGAATTAGATAAAAGTTCGCAATGTAGTGATTGGGGAAGCTCGGAAGATTTATCTTATAAGCAAATTGATTATGCTGCCAACGACGTTAGATATTTAATTAAGGCAATGCATAAATTAAAGGTGATTCTTGATAGAGAAGGAAGATATGAGTTAGCTCAAAAATGTTTTAAAACTATTCCCCTTCATTCTGAATTGGATATATTAAAATTTTCGAATATATTTGAACATTAATTAATCTTCAGTTATAAAGTTATCTTCATTTTCTAGAGTCGACATAAGTTTATCCAGTATTTTGGATGAACTTAGTTTGTTTTCATTGTCATTTGTACATGTTTTCAGAAGATCTTTTGCAACTTGCCTTTTTTCTTCAATAGTTTTAGAACCTTTCTTTGCAATTTGAATTTCTACTTTTTTTTTTGCGGAGGACAAACTCACACTAAGTATCCTAGCTATCTCTGAGCATGTTGCTAGATATTGCCGATCATTAATAGGATACATAAAAAATTTACAAAACCTCTTTAAATATTACTTGATCAAGTTAACAAATTTAAATTTATATGATCCACAATTTTTTTACTAGCCCCCCTTTTACCCATTCTTCTCATTCCAATTTTTACTTGTTTTAGTCTGTAATCTTTTTTATTTAGTAAAACCTCTAAATTATCTATAAGAGTTTTTTTATTATCGCAAACTAATACACTTCCTCCTAATAATCTAGACTGTCTTTTTGCAAATGATTTTGTGAATTGAGGGCCAGCGCCAGGAAGAGAAATAGATGGTACACCAAGGCCAGTTATTTGTTCTGTAGCAGTGCCTGCATTTGACAAGCCAACACAGGCCATATTAGCCCACTTATTAAAAGTACTTTTACCTAACAAAATATATTTATCTTTATTTTTCCAAACTGAATCTTCACCAACCAAAAACTTAATATTATTTTCTTCCAAATAACCATTATTTGATAGATGACTCTTAATTGTAAAAACATTTGCATTAATACTTAGAGGCAAAAGAATAATCAAATCATTTGAATTCTTTAAATCATCTAAACATTTTAAAAAAATATCAAGATTATTTAGGGCTTCAGGGAATCGACTTCCTATTATTAAAATTAACCTATTAAACATAATAATATTTGAAATTTTTTCGTTTTTTGTATCTACAAAATCCATCATTGGGTTCCCAAAATATTTTGCATTAATCTTTTTTTTATTTAAATTATTTGCTGTAATTTCATCTCTCATTATTAAACCTTTGCATCTAAAAGACCTCATTAGAAGAATTTCCCAAGGGTCCCATTCAGAGCCTTTAAATTTATGATAAAAATCACTCAATGCCCATCCAGGCCCATTACTCCATGTATGGTCACTTTTGGGCATACCGACAAAACTAAATTCACATTTTGAGATCCATGCAAAAAATAAAGGCAACAAATCACCAACGGCAATAATTTTATAATTATATTTTGACTTGCCTCTTACAATTAAAAAGTTTTTAAAAGTATCTACTAAAAATCCTGCAAAAAAATCAAGAAGAAATCCTTTTAAGCTTTGATTACTAAAACCTCCGCTTGGTAATTCCTTAAGATAACCAATTTTACTAAAATTCTTGGATTTTATGGAGTCAAAAATTTTGCCATCTCCAACTAACGGCATAACTTCAATTTTTTTTATTTTTATTTTCTTTAAGAATCTTTTTATAATTTCTAATGCGATAACATCTTCCCCATGTCCATTGCATATAATTAATAGAGAATGAGACGCGTTACTGGTAGGATCAATAGGTGATTCAATCATATCTCTATCGGCGGCATGGCCAAGTGGTAAGGCAGAGGATTGCAAATCCTTTATCCCCAGTTCGAATCTGGGTGCCGCCTTCTTTATTCGGGTTACAAAATTAACTGTAATCCCCTCCAACACCTTGAGTTTTGAATATCCGTTCTTAAATTTCAAAGCGTTTTTAGCGGTAGGTGAGTGGTAGGTGAATCGACCTTTTAATCTTTTAAAAGATTATCCCATGAATTCACCTACTAACTCAAAGTTTTTTATTTTCATTATTCTCAAAATAAAAAATTTCATCAAAAAAATAATTTTTTCAGGATTTCTCAATTTTTCTGGGATCAAGAATTTTAAAATCAGAAGCTATAACTAGTTTTTTGAAATTTATAAATTTTAATGATCGCCACAAGTTGAGCATT
>QCUQ01000004.1 GCA_003210655.1 Prochlorococcus sp. AG-679-M10
ATTTTCGCTTTGATAAATATAGTCCAAAATCATCAATAATGTGAAAAAGAATCTTATACCTTAGATAAATTATTCTTATGTAAAAAGGGGGAAATTATCGAGTTTTTAAAACCTAACTAAAAAATTCCTCATACATTTGATCTGAGACACTTACTACCTCTTTTTTTGTAAAACTCATTGCAATATTCTTTTCTTTGTAGGCGACCTCACCAATAAACACAGGCCAAATAGTATCTTCATCTGTGTAAGTTTTAGTTTTACCCTCAATATCCAGAAACAATGGAGCATCCTTTTTTATAGGCTTCCAATCTTGATTGATCCTCTCAGGATGAATTAAAGCATTGATATTTCCATTTTTATCTCTTGGATAATCAATACTTCCTTTATGAACATGGACAACTAAATCTTTCGGAAGTCTTATTTGATTATTTTTTAACTTGTTTATCTCATCTCTCAAAGAACTAATTATTATTAGAAATCTATTTATAATTTTTGGGTCATAAAAATTTTGAGCAACAGATCCTATTTCAAGGACTAATCCACATGGCCAGGCTTCAACGAGAAATCCAGTTTGTTTTAGATCTTTTTCATGCAAATAAATTGGTAAACCAAATTTATGCTGAAGTAAAGCTGCTAAACAAAAATCTTTTATTCTTCTTCCATACATAACAATACTTGTTCCCATATTTGCTGTTGTAGTGTGTAAGTCAATAGCAACATCACAAGGTTCTGAACCATTGAATCCAAACTTTTCAACTAAAAAATTTGCTCTATTAATTTCATAAATACTATTGTTTTGAATTGAAGTAAAAGATCTATTTAAGTCATTGTCTATATATCTACAACCTCTTTCATAAGCAAGAGGGTTTCCTATGATGAATTTATATTCAATATTTTTTTCAATATTTTTAAACTGCTTATTAAATTGGTTGATTGCCCATACTGGATTAATTTCATTTCCATGAGTACCAGAAACAATTAGTATTTTTTTCAAGGTCATTTAAAAAATTAAAATTCTAAGTTTATGCAAAATAAGTATCTCATTAACTTTTCGAAAAAGTTCTGGTTTTGGTTTTGGACAAAATTAATGAATGGTTTCGCACCTTCAGATTTACAAGGAAATTATAGAAGGCCGAGAGGGATACTAATAAATAAAAATTATGAATTTAAAGGCAAGAATGAAAATACTTACTTATTAGTAGGAAATTCTTGTCCGTGGTGCCATAGAACTTTACTCGTTTACAAGCTGAAAAACTTATCAAAAAAAGTTAAAGTTATTTTTTTAGAAGCAGATATTAATAGTGGTCAATGGATTTTCAATGAAAAGTTTGAGGGATGCAATACTCTTCATCAATTTTATAAAAAAGCGCAAAAGCATAATCTTTTCAGGTCGACACTTCCATTATTATTTAATTTTCAAAATGATCAGATCAATATTTTATCTAATGAAAGTTCTGAAATAGTAAAGTTTCTGAACTCAATAAAAGGAGACTCTTCTCAAAAAACACTTCAAATAAATAAATGCGATCAAGATTTACTAGATATAATTCATTCGGACATTAACAATGGGGTATATCAATGTGGATTTGCCAGAAATCAGATCTCTTATGAAAAAGCAAGTAAGAACCTTTTTGAAGCTCTAACTAAAATAGAAAAAAAGCTTGATAAGAGTTTAGGTAATTGGATTTGTGGAGAAGATTTAACTTATGCAGATATCTATTTATTTCCAACAATTGTTCGTTGGGAATTAATTTATAGGCAACTTTTTAAATGTACTGAAAAAGAAATTTCAGATTTTAAAAATATTATTAAATGGAGATTAAGGTTTTATAAATTAACTAAGGTTTCTGAAACATGTTTTGACTCTGAATGGAAAAAAGATTATTACAAAGCATTATTCCCTTTAAATCCTAATCAAATCATCCCAGTTCTTCCTTCTTTAAAGGAAATAATGCAATCAATTCCAAAGTAGATTTATTTTCAAATAATTTTTGATTAACAAATTTCATGTTGTAATGAACACGAACTTTATAAATACATGATGCAAAATCAATTCAAATTAACTATGTTATAGATATCTACTTTAGTATGAAAAACTGCAAATGAAATCCATTGACGAACACATTCAAAAAGATCAATCGGAAATCGCCTCTGCAAAAGAAGAGGGTAATCTTCCAAAGGTCAGACATTTAACTGAAGAATTAAAAGATCTCGAAGGATATAAGGATCATCATCCTGAAGATAAGCATGATCCGAATGCATTAGAGTTATTCTGCGATGCAAATCCAGACGAACCTGAATGTTTAGTTTATGACGATTGATTTTTAATTTTAAAAATGTAAAAAATAAAAGGGGCTTTTTAATAGCCCCTTTCCTTTTTTTAATCTTTTATTTTTTATTTTTTTATTAATAATCCATGTTGAAATCAGATGGACTTCCAGTTAATGAACAGACAACAGATTCTTCATTCTTCATTTCTTTTACTTCTACTATCGGTCTTCCCATTTTCTTTAAAACTTGGATATCTTGGATAGTCTGGCACCTGGCAATTATTTGTCCTTGTTGATCAAAGCAACTATAAAAATTCATAAGGTTATTAAAGGCAATATCTAATTTATGACTAATTTCCTAAATTAAATCAAGTAATTTAATCAAAAAAATAATATTTCCAAAAAATTAAATTCGGTTCCAAACCTCAGAAAGTAGTGGAGATAAACCTTTTCGTAAAGATGAAGAAATAACTAAAACTTTTTTCTTAGATAAATTTTCTAACTTTTTTGTAATTATTTTCAAATAATCTTCATCTACAAGTTCCATCTTATTAAGTACAACTATTCTTTCTTTATTTAAAAGACCACTTCCATATCGTTTTAATTCTTTCTCAATTATCTCGAAATCATGAATAGGATTTTCAGCAATTGAATCAATCAAATGAATAAGTATTTTTGTTCTTTGTATATGTCTTAAAAAATCATGTCCCAATCCTACTCCTTCAGCAGCTCCAGATATTAAACCAGGGATATCCGCAAAAAGGCAACCATTCCCATCAGCTTTTCTTACTACACCTAAATTAGGTATCAAAGTTGTAAAAGGGTAGTTTGCGATTTTAGGTCTTGCTGATGATAAAACAGAAATTAAAGTACTCTTCCCAGCATTAGGAAGACCTATAATACCTACTTCAGCAAGAAGTTTTAATTCTAATTGCACCTCCCATATCTCTCCTTCTTTTCCCTCAGTGAAAGATTCCGGAGCCCTATTTTGATTACTTAAATAATAAGCATTCCCATGTCCGCCTCTACCTCCATGAGCAATAGTTAAACTTTGCTTATCCTCAGTTAAATCACCCAAGATAATACCAGTATTAAAATCTCTAATTTCTGTGCCACAAGGAACTTTTAGGATTGTATTTTCCCCTGAAGCTCCAGATCTTTTGTTTGGACCTCCCTTGAAACCATCTTTAGCAAATATTTCTCTATTAAATTTAAAATCTAAAAGTGTTTGAAGATTATTATCAGCGATAATGATTATTGAACCACCCTTTCCTCCATTACCTCCTGAAGGTCCACCGGCTGGAACAAATTTTTCTCTTCTAAAAGAAACGATTCCATTACCGCCTTTACCAGCTTTGAGAATAATATTTGCTTGATCAATAAATTGCACTTAATAATTTTTGAATGATTTTTATAAATACTTACAGATTTTATTTTATCCACGCAATACTGCAACCACTACCTCCTTCATTACTTGCTGCATCTTCAACTTTATCGACATAATTCAAACCAGATAACCAAATACGTAAACCTTTTTTTAATTTTCCAGTTCCAATTCCATGAACTATCCAAAGCGGGCCATGAAACTTTCTAATTTTTTCCTCAATTATTATTTCTGCCTCATGAACTCTCATACCCCTAACGTCGATGGTATTTTTACTTGTTCTAATTTTAGAAAAAGAAAAATCTTCTCTTACAGAATTTATTTGAATTTTAGAGTTTTTGAAATTGGGTTTTTCCCCATTAAGACCTTCAAATTCATTAATTAATAATGAACTTCTAAATGATCCACATTTAACCTCGAAAGATCTAGCTTTTTGATCTATATCTACTATTTGACCAGTACTATTTAAACTTTTAATTTTTATAAAATCTCCTATTTTAGGACTCCAAGAAATTTCTTTATTGATATTTGCTTGAGTTAAATGTTCCGTCTCAATCTCTTTAAGCCTAATTCCAATTAATCTAGAATCTTCTCCATTTGCATTTTGGTCTTTTAATTTCTTAATCAAATTAATAACCTCTTTTTTAGCTGCTCTAATATGTTTTGATAATTTTTGTCTTTCACTTTCTTGAATTTTTTCAGCATTAATTTTTTGAAATTCATAATTATTCTTTATTTCATCATGTAATATTTCTGTTCTAGCTATAAGTTCAGCAGCCTCTTCTGCCGAATTTTGTTGCTTTATCCTCTCATCTTCAAGCCCTTTAATAATATTATTTATATTTTCAACTTCTTTCGGTTTTAAATAATTAGCAGCTTCATTAAGTATTTTTTCATCAATCCCAATTCTTTTTGAAATTGATAAGGCATTGCTTCTTCCAGGTATTCCCCAATTCAGGGTGTACTTTGGCTTGAAAGATTCTTCGTCAAAAGCAACTGAAACATTTTCGAATCTATTGTCACTATATTTCAAAGCTTTTATATCACCATAATGAGTTGTAGCTAGAGTTATATCAGATAAGGTTGCGAATTCTTTCAGTAATGCGATTGCAAGAGCAGTACCTTCAGAAGGATCTGTCCCAGATCCTATTTCATCTAATAAAACAACTGATAACCCCTTTTTATTATTAAGAGATTCCAGAATATTTCTAATACGTAAAATATGGCCACTGAAAGTAGATAAATTTCCCTCTAAGGATTGATCATCACCAATATCTACAAATATATTTGGACAAAAAGGTATTATTGGATTTTTAATTGATGGAATAAATAATCCTGATCTAGCCATCAATAATGCTATTCCGAGACCTTTTAAAGCAACAGTTTTACCTCCAGTATTCGGTCCCGTTATAGCTACTACTTTAGTATTTCTATTTATATGAAAATCTATAGATACTGGTTTGGGAGCTTCTTTTTTTTTATTTTCCCAAATCAAAAGAGGATGGGAAAAACCTATTAAATTAACTATTGGATTATTTTCAACAATTGGAGCATTACCTCCAATCCAATTTGAATATCTTGAACGTATTAGAGCATGCTCAGTTTTCAATAGAATCTCTGACATATCAATAAGGCTTTTATCATTATCACGAATAATTTGCGACCATTCTTTTAATAATTTAAATTCTTCTCCTGCTACTCTCGCTTCCATAGAAGCAATTTTATTACCCTTAAATACTATAGATTCTGGCTCCAAATATATGGTATTCCCTGATGCAGAAGAATCATGAATTATACCTTTAAATTTCTCAGCAAATTGTACTTTAATAGCTAAAACAGGTCTCCCATATCTATCACCAATAATATTATCTTGAATATAATTAGTATTTTTTTGAATAAATTTATCTACTAATAGCCTTCTTTCTGATTTCTTAGATAATAATTCTTGCCTAAGTTTTGCTAATTTCTGACTTGCTCGATCAGAAATTCTACCATTTGATTCAATACCAATTTTTAAAATTTTCTCAATTTGATTATGATCAATTAAACGATTTAAAAAAGAAGAAATAAAAGGTCTTTGCTCAAAATTTAAAAGTGTTTTTTTTAAATCTTTAGCTGCAGATATTGTTTCAGCTATTTCTAATAATTCAGAAGAACTAATAACTCCTCCTTTTGAACAAATCTCAACATTTTTACTTATGTCAAAAACACCTGAAAAACTAATCGATTTATCTAAGTTCTTTTCTAACTCATTTATTTCGATAGTTTCTTGCAATAATCTTCTGGAAATTTCATAATCAGTAGGAATGTCAAACTCTAATATTGCATTTTCTCCCATTTTTGTAGAGGCAAAAGAGGAGAGCTGAGTTATTAAATTGTCCCACTCTAAAAGTTTTATAGATTCTTCTGAAAGTGATCTATGAGCGGATGAATTTTTATAATAACTTTTCTCTATCATTCAATTGAAATAATCAAATATTTGATTTAATCCCACCGGCAGGAACATAAAGCATTTCAAGCCAGTTACCTTCGGTGTCTTGCATATAAAAAGAAGCTGTTCCGTCTCGATGTTCATGAATAGGTGCAACTTTCACTCCAGATTTTTTTAAATCTGAATAAATATTTTCCACTTCCTTTTTTTCTTCAAAATGAAAAGCAAAATGTGGACCAGCTGCTTTATAACTAGACCCCAATAAAGCAAGTCCATCTTTTCCTTCACCAGCCTCTAGATAGCACCAATCTTTATCATCCCAAATTAATTGCATACCTAAGTTCAAATAAAAAGACTTAGCTCTATCGAGATTTTCTACTCTAAGTGCAATATGTCCGATTCTTTGGACACCTTTTGAACCTTTTAAAAGCAAAATAATGAATAATATTTATTTAAGAATAAACAAATTTTTTAATTTTAATGAGTTTTCACTTCTGATTCAACCATTTTGATGCATCACAAGCATGATAGGTGAGTATTAATTTTGCCCCTGCTCTTTTGAAACTAAGCAATGTTTCTAAAACAATATCCTTTTCATTAATCCAATTTTTCATAGCAGCAGCCTTTACCATTGAATATTCTCCACTGACGTTATATGCAGCTATTGGTTTATTTGAAAAAGTACTCAGCCGATAAACTATGTCTAGATAAGAGACACCAGGTTTAACCATCAAAATATCTGCTCCCTCATATTGATCTAATGCCGATTCAATTAAAGCCTCCTTCGAGTTAGCAGGATCCATTTGATAGGTTGATTTATTATCTGGAATTATTTTCCTACTATTCTCTTTCGGGGCAGAATCTAAAGCTGTTCTAAAAGGTCCATAATAAGCAGATGAAAATTTTGCGGTATAGCTAATAATTCCTACATCGCTAAATCCCTCAATATCCAAAGCAGTTCTTATAGCTCCAACTCTCCCATCCATCATGTCACTTGGACCAATAAAATCCGCTCCCGCTCTTGCTTGGGTAATAGCCTGTTTTTTAAGAATCTCAATGGTTTCATCATTTAATATTTTTCCATTGTCATCAACCAAGCCATCATGTCCATCACACGAATAGGGATCTAAGGCAACATCAGTCATAATTGCCATTTCAGGTATCTCTTTTTTTAACATTCGAATAGCCTTAGGTATTAAACCAGCTTCGTTGAAACATTCAGATCCATCTTCTGTTTTTAAACTGTCGTCAATTTTTGGAAAAAGTACAATACATCTAATACCTAATTCCCAGGCTCTAGAAACTTCCTTAATTAATCCATTCATGTCCCATCTATAAATACCGGGCATTGCAGATATTTCTTCTTGGAAATCCTTTTCGTGAAGAAATAATGGATATATAAAATCTTCAGGATGCAGATGGTTTTCTCTTACCATCTCTCTTATTGCATCTGTCCTTCTCAATCTTCTTGGGCGAATGATCAAATTCATTTGAATATTTTGAAGTTATAAAGTAATTATTTAACTAATACGATAGTCTCTTAACTTCCATAAAAAATAACCAAAATCCTTTTTTGTTCAGGAAAATTAACCTAACATACCAAGAAAAATTTTTTAAAGTTGTTGATATATTTTGCACAAATTTAATTTTTTAACAAATTTTGGACATAAAGAGATAATATCTTTTAGTTAATGTATTTATTTAAGGAGATTTTCTTTGGAAATAATTAATGGATTTAATCTTAAGAATATAAGGGGTGATATTTTAGGAGGAATAACAGCTGCAGTAGTAGCTTTACCTCTTGCACTTGCTTTTGGAAACGCAGCCTTAGGACCTGGGGGTGCAATTTACGGTTTATATGGAGCAGTTGTTGTTGGTTTTTTAGCAGCTTTATTTGGGGGCACCCCCGCTCAAGTTAGTGGTCCAACTGGTCCAATGAGCGTAACAGTGGCAGGAGTTGTAGCAGGTTTAGCAGCTGTTGGTGTACCAAGAGATCTTACAGCAGGTCAAATTTTACCTTTAGTCATGGCTGCAGTAGTAATTGGAGGATTATTACAAATATTGTTTGGAATTTTAAAGCTTGGTAAATATATAACTCTTGTTCCATATTCTGTGGTCTCCGGATTTATGTCTGGTATAGGAGTGATAATTATTGCTCTTCAGATTGGTCCACTTTTAGGAATAAGTACCCGAGGAGGCGTAATCGAGTCTTTATCAACTGTTTTTTCTAATTTCCAACCGAATGGAGCTGCTATTGGTGTGGCAATAATGACACTAGGCATAGTATTTCTAACACCTAGAAAAATTAGCCAATGGGTACCCTCCCCTCTTCTAGCCTTATTAATAGTCACCCCACTATCAATTTTAATTTTTGGCGATGGTGCATTAGACAGAATTGGTGAAATCCCTAGAGGAGTGCCATCTCTAAGCTTTCCAAGCTTTAATCAATACTTTCCTATCATTTTCAAAGCTGGCTTAGTTCTGGCAGTTCTTGGAGCTATTGACTCTTTACTCACCTCTTTAGTTGCAGATAATATTTCTCAAACAAGACATAATTCTGATAGAGAATTAATTGGCCAGGGAATAGGTAATGCTATAGCTGGACTATTTTCAGGTTTACCTGGAGCTGGGGCGACAATGAGAACTGTTATAAATGTTAAATCTGGAGGCTCTACTCCTATTTCAGGAATGGTTCATTCAGTAGTTCTATTAATAGTTTTAGTGGGTGCTGGACCATTAGCAGAGCAAATACCTACAGCTCTTTTAGCAGGCATTCTTATAAAAGTAGGTTTGGATATTATTGACTGGGGATTCTTGAGAAGAGCTCACAAATTATCTCTTAAAACTGCAGTTGTTATGTATGGTGTATTACTAATGACAGTTTTTTGGGATCTAATATGGGCAGTATTAGTTGGAGTATTTATTGCAAATATGCTAACTATTGATTCAATTACTGAAACGCAATTAGAAGGAATGGATCAGGATAATCCTTTATCCAAGGATAATGAGCAAAGTAAAAATCTTTTACCCTCTGATGAAAAAGCTCTTCTTGATAGATGTTCTGGAGAAGTAATGTTATTTAGACTAAAAGGCCCACTAAGCTTTGGTGCGGCCAAAGGTATTACTGAGAGAATGATGTTAGTAAGAAACTATAAAGTTTTAATATTAGATATTACTGATGTCCCTAGACTTGGAGTCACAGCTACACTTGCAATTGAAGATATGATGCAAGAGGCTAAAAATAACTCTAGAAAAGCCTTTGTAGCTGGAGCTAATGAAAAAGTTAGAGAAAGGTTATCAAAATTTGGTGTTGATGGCATTATTGAGACAAGGAAAGAGGCATTAGAGGCTGCTTTAAATGAATTAGCCTAGTAAACCATGGAAATAAATCCAATACTGCAAAATGTATTAGCTCCACCAGTACTTTTTTTTCTAATTGGAGCCATTTCTGTAATTTTTAAATCTGATTTAGAAATACCTGCACCTTTACCAAAACTTTTTTCCTTATATTTACTTTTGGCAATTGGTTTTAAGGGAGGTATTGAAATTCAAAAAAGTGGTTTTACTGATCAGGTTTTACCAACATTAAGTGCCGCAATATTGATGTCATTAATAATTCCACTGATTGGATTCTTTATCTTAAGGTGCAAGTTTGACGTTTTCAACTCAGCAGCCATTGCAGCAGCATATGGTTCTATTAGTGCTGTTACCTTTATCTCAGCAGAGAGTTTTTTAGAGAGTCAAAGTATAGATTTCGATGGATTCATGGTTGGTGCTTTAGCTTTAATGGAATCTCCTGCCATAATTGTGGGCTTATTACTAGTAAAATTTGCAGCACCTCAAAATAGACCTAATTCAAGGAAAATGCATCTAAGTTCAATATTGCATGAGTCTCTTTTAAATGGATCAGTATATTTATTACTATCCAGTTTAATTGTGGGTTTTCTTACCGCTTTCAGTAATCCTTCAGGCATTCTAAAAATGGAACCTTTTACTGGACAATTATTCTATGGAGCAGAATGCTTTTTCCTTTTAGACATGGGAATAGTTGCAGCTCAAAGACTACCTAGACTAAAAACTGCTGGTTCATTCTTAATTGGATTTGCAATCTTGATGCCATTGTTTAATGCTTTAATAGGTGTTTTCGTTGCAAGATTTTTATCTCTTGGGCCTGGAAACGCACTTTTATTTGTGGTTTTATGTGCAAGTGCCTCGTATTTAGCAGTACCGGCAGCAATGAGGATGACTGTTCCAGAAGCAAGATCAAGTTACTATATATCTACAACTTTAGGTTTAACTTTTCCGTTCAATATAATATTAGGTATTCCAATTTATATGAGTTTAGTAAATAAAATTATTCCACTTACCCCTTTGTAAAAAATGAAAAGATTAGATTTAATTTTTAGTGAAAGAGAGCTTGATGCGATTATCAATACATTAGAAAAAGCTAATGTACCTGGCTACACCATAATGAAACATGCAACAGGTAGAGGTCCTGAAAGAGTTGTGACAGAAGATATGGAGTTTACTGGATTTGGTTCGAATGCTCACGTTATAGTTTTTTGTGAACAAGATTTAATTGATAAAATGCGAGAGAATATTAAGTCTGATCTAAGTTATTACGGTGGAGTAGCTTATATTTCAGAAGCAACACCTTTATAAATTCTTCAAGAGTGTATCCAATCAACTCTTATATTTTTTCTGCTATTTAAATAACGGTCTATAGACATGGCTGCTATACATCCATCTGATGCTGCGACAACAGCCTGTTTGAAAGGCGTATTTCTTATATCACCAATAGCCCAAACGCCATCAGAATTTGTAGACATAAAATCATCAACAATTACACCTCCATCTTCCTTTAAAGCAATTTGATCTCCTAAAAAATCAGTAATTGGCTTTGAACCACTCATGTATACAAAGACTCCATCTAAATCAAGATTAATAGGTCCTTCTTCTTGTTTATTCTTGACAACAACACCATTTACTCCCATATCATTTCCTATTATTTCTAATAATCTGGTTCTACTCCAATGTTTAATATTAGAACTATCCATTAATTCCATAGCTTCCTCATTATCTGACTTTGGATCACTCGATGTAATCCAATGTACAGTCGAAGCAAATTTAGTAAGAACAGTAGCTTCTTCAATTGCTTCTTTATTGGCCCCAACAACTGCAACTTCTCTATTTTTATAAAAAGCACCATCACATGTAGCACAATAACTTACACCCTTTCCTAAGAAATCTGCTTCTCCTTTAAATGAAGCAGGTCTACCCATAGCTCCACTTGCGAGTACTAGTGCTTTTGCTTTAAAAGTTCCTTCCGGTGTATAAACAGTCTTCCAATCTTCTGCTACATCAATACCAAAAACTTGAGCTCTTCTATAGTCAGTTCCATATTGAACAGCTTGTTCTCTCATTAATGTAAGCAATTTTTCGCCACTAATATCTACAGGAACTCCAGGATAATTTGCAATTTGATGAGTTATTGCTAAAGCTCCAACAGATGGATTCTTATCTATAATTACGGTCTTTAAGTTAGAACGAGATGTATACAACGCACATGTGCATCCAGCTGGACCACCACCAATAATCGCAACATCTGTCTCAATAATTTCCAATTTAATAAAACTCCTTTTAATCGATAATTAGATGAGTTTTTGGGTAGAAAAAAATACTATTTAAATTTCTAGCCTTTTTACATAATTATAAGTTAAAAGAAAAAAAAGGAAAAAGCATAATATAGATACAAACTTACATAGGAAAAATAAGAATAGAGAAATAAAAAAGGAAATCAATTACCTGATTTGTTCTCAATTGATCTATTATTAGATAGATGAAAGTTAAGAATTACTTAAAGGCTTTAAATATCATTTATGACGAATTCTGATTATCTTTTGAAAGCAGCTATTAAAAAGGTAACTGAAAAATTAAACGAAATAGTCGTTGAGAAAATTGAAGAAGCTTCAAATATTGCTCAAGATGTTCCAGAAAAAATCAAAAAAGAATTTGAAACGCTAAAAGAGGCAATAATTGAAGAGGCTGCAAGAATGGAAAATGAAGTAAGTAAGAGTAGAAATGCTGATAATTCAGAATCTAATAAAGATCCATATTTAAGTGATGTTCTAAAAGAAATAGAGGATATTAAAGTAAAAATTGATCATTTTAATAGAAAAATGAATAATACAATTTAATGAATAATCATAAATTAAAAAATCGAATAAAGAAAATCAAAAGAGGACTTCTTATTTGGAGAATACTTATTTTACTTTTGGTTAATTTATGGCTAGATAATTTAATATTTAAAATTTTTCGAACTAATAAACATAAAAAAAATAAAGTTCAAATAAAAAGAGCAAAGTGGTTTACTAATCAATTAATTGAACTTGGTTCTGCTTTTATCAAAATTGGTCAGCTATTATCTGCGAGACCTGATTTAATTCCGAATACTTGGATACAAGAATTATCAAAGTTACAAGATCAAGTTCCTCAGTTCTCATATACGAAAGTTGAAGAAATTATCCAAAAAGAATTAGGAAATAAGTTCTCAGAAATCAACCAAATTACTTCTACTCCAATTGGATCAGCTTCGTTAGCTCAGGTTCATAAAGCAACTTTAAAAGATGGGAAAGAAGTTGTATTTAAAGTTCAAAGACCTAATCTGAAGAATTTATTCACAATCGATTTGAACATAATGCAACAAATTGCTTCCATAATTCAAAAGAATAAGAACTGGAGTCGAGGAAGGAATTGGGTTGCAATAGCAAAAGAGTGTAGAAAAGTTCTTATGAAAGAACTAGATTTTAAATGTGAAGCTCAATATGCCGCAAGATTTAGGCAGCAATTTCTTGATGATGAAAATGTAGCAGTTCCTGAGGTAATTTGGAACTTGAGCACTGAAAAAGTTCTTTGTTTAAGTTATTTAGAAGGTACAAAAATAAGTGATGTTGAAAAATTAAAATCTAAGAATATTGACTTATCAAAGATTGCAGAAATAGGTGCAGTTAGCTATTTAAAACAGCTCGTAAATTATGGTTTTTTTCATGCTGATCCTCATCCAGGTAACTTAGCCGTTTCAAATTCAGGCAAATTAATCTTTTATGATTTTGGGATGATGGGCAATATTTCAAATAGTCTACAAGCAAGCTTAGGATCTATGGTTCAATCTGCAGCATTAAGAGATGCATCATCACTAGTAACTCAACTCCAGCAAGCGGGGTTGATTTCTAAAGATATAGATGTGGGTCCAGTTAGAAGATTAGTTAGATTAATGCTGAGAGAAGCTTTAACTCCACCATTCAGCCCAAATATCATTGAAAAACTATCTGGGGACTTATACGAACTTGTTTATGAAACTCCTTTTCAGCTTCCAGTTGATTTAATATTTGTAATGAGAGCACTATCAACTTTTGAAGGTGTTGGTAGAATGTTAGATCCAGGGTTTAACCTTGTAACAATAACTAAGCCTTATCTAATTGATTTAATGACTTCTAACAATCAAACACCTAATGATTTAATTAACCAATTTGGTAGGCAAGTAGGAGAGTTAGGTTCAAAGGCTGTAGGTATCCCAAAAAGAATTGATGAGAGTTTAGAGAGATTAGAACAGGGTGATTTACAACTTCAAATAAGGATGGGCGAATCTGATAGGCAATTTAAGAAAATGTTTACAGCGCAAAAATCATTAGGTCATTCTATTCTTATAGGAAGCTTAACCATAGCATCAGCTTTACTAGTAACTAATAACCAAAATAATTTTGCAGTCTTACCTTTAATTTTTGCAGCACCAATAAGTATTGATTGGATTAAGTGTCAATTAAGCATGAGAAAAGGTTCAAGAATAGAAAAGCTTAAGCAATAAAAACTATATATTTTTTGGACCTAATCCTAAATCACCAGCAAATCTAGCTTGATCCCCCAACTCTTCCTCAATCCTTAAGAGCCTATTGTACTTAGCAATCCTTTCACTTCTGCTCAAAGAGCCAGTTTTAATTTGCCCAGCTCTCGTTGCCACAGATAAATCGGCAATCGTTGTATCTTCTGTTTCGCCGCTTCTATGACTGATAACACTTGTAAAGCCTGCACTTTTAGCTAGATCCATAGCTTCCAGAGTTTCTGTTAATGTGCCAATTTGATTTACTTTTATTAATATTGAATTTGCGGATTTTTCTAATATTCCTTTTCTTAACCTTTCAGTATTAGTAACGAATAAATCATCACCTACTAACTGCACTTTATTTCCAATCTCTTTATTTAAGGCTGACCAACCCTCCCAATCATCTTCTGCTAGGCCATCCTCTATAGAAACTATTGGATAATTTGAAGCTAAATTTGAAAGATAAGAAATCATTTGAGAGCTAGTTAAACTTTTACCTTCATATTTATAAAAACCATCTTGATAAAATTCAGTGCTAGCTACGTCTAATGCTAACGATACCTGTTCACCAGGAATAAATCCTGCTTTCTGAATAGCCTCTAAAAGCAAATCTCCTGCTGCTTCACTAGATGATAATTCTGGAGCAAAACCACCTTCGTCTCCAACAGCGGTAGATAAACCTTTTTTAGCAAGTAAAGATTTAAGTGAATGAAATATTTCAGTTCCCATCCTTAATGATTCACTAAAAGTTTTCACCCCATGAGGGACAAGCATAAATTCTTGGCAATCAAGACCATTAGGTGCATGAGCTCCACCATTAATTACATTCATCAGTGGTACAGGGAGAAGATTAGATAATGGATCGCCAAGATATCTATATAACGGCATATCCAAAGCATTTGATGCAGCTCTAGCGTTGGCTAGACTAACTGCAAGAATTGAGTTCGCCCCCAAATTTGATTTATTAGGAGTTCCATCAATTTCAATCATTAAGTTATCAATACTTGTTTGATCTAAAGCTGATAATCCACATAAAGCAGGAGAAATTGTCTCATGAATTTTGTTAACCGCATTTAAGACACCTTTCCCCATATATTTTGTCCCACCATCTCTTAATTCATGTGCTTCATGAGCACCGGTACTCGCTCCGCTAGGAACTATTGCTCTGCCAATAGCACCACATTCCAAAAATACTTCAGCCTCTACAGTGGGGTTTCCTCTTGAATCAAGCACTTGCCTAGCTTCAATAGTGTCAATAAGGAAATCAATGGTTTCTTTCACAATTTAATTAATACTATTTAAATCCTATAAATAGCTGAAGTATTTGGCTAATATCTGAAATATAAAGAAGATAATCAAATAATTTTTTTTGATTTCAAAACAAGTGCCAAAACCCTTTACCAATTATCTAGTATTCATGCAAATTTTCCAACCAAACTAGAAACTCTCTGCATTTCTAAATTTTTTTTAATTTCATCTTATAATTTGAAAAAATTATAAATGATCATTAAGTTATTCTTAATTAAGATAAATTTAAATTATCAGGCATAAATTTTGTATAGTTCATGAGAGAAACTCTTACATCAAATCCAGAACTTTTTAGTGATATAAGCTGGAATCTTCTTCTTTTGGGAGAAGAAACTGCAAAAAAATGGGACCATAGTGAATTTAATATTGAACACATTATTCATACTTTGTTCACATCAAGTGAATTCTTTTCATTCATTGAAAAGTTATCAATAGATCAAAATACAGTTCTAGATATAACTGAAGATTTTTTAGAAGAAACCCCAATAAATGATTCAGATATTTTTACTATTGGTGAAGAGCTCGAAATTTTATTAGACAATGCATATCAAATCAAAGCACAATGGGGATCTAATTTAATAGAGATTCCTCATCTTTTAATTGCTTTAGGTAGAGATTCAAGAATAGGTAATTATGTTTTTCAAGAGGGAGACCTTTCAGTAGAGCAATTAGAAGAAGAATTAAAATTGTCCCCAAATATTATTCAAAGAGAAAATTACCTAGAAAATAAGAAATATATATCTGATGAAGATAATAAATTAATCAATCCATCCATCGATGAAAGTAATAAGGAGGACCTAATAAAAGAATCAAAAGCCATCATCCCTTCAAAGAAAAGTAATCTTAAAATTAATGCCAAGCAAATGATTGAAGAGAATGCACTTTCTCTTTACGGAAAAGATTTAACAGGATCTGCTGAAAAAGGTCTACTAGACCCCGTAATAGGTAGAGAGGATGAGATTAATAGCTTAATGAGAGTTTTATCTCGAAGAAGCAAAAACAATCCAATCCTCATTGGTTATCCAGGAGTCGGGAAAACTTCCATTGCCAAATTACTTGCTCAATTGATTGTAGAAAAAAAAGTTCCTGATTCATTAAAAAACGTAAAAATTATTTCTCTCGACTTAGGAGCATTAGTTTCAGGAACAAAATTTAGAGGTCAATTAGAGGAAAGACTAAGCTTAATACTTAATGAAATAAAAGACTCAAATCAGGGAATTATTTTATTTATTGATGAAATTCATACAATAATCAGCTCTGATAGAACTACAACAGATATAAGCAATATATTAAAACCTTTATTAACTGAAGGTGACCTGAGATGCATAGGAACAACAACCCCTGAAAAATTTCGCGAAAGTATTGAAAAAGATCAAACATTAAATAATTGTTTTCAAAAGATATTAGTGAATGAACCATCAGTTGAGTTAAGTGCAAAAATCTTACAAGGTGTAAAAAAGAAATATGAATTACATCATGGCATTAGAATTACAGAAGAAGCAATTAATTGTTCTGCGAGACTTGCAGATAGATACATCAGTGATAAGTGCCTTCCAGATAAAGCAATAGATTTAATAGATGAAGCAGCGGCACAATTAAAAATTGAATCTAATATAAAACCTCAAATAATTAGCGAGGAAGAAAACAATATAGATACTATTGAAAATAAATTAAAAAATATTTTTCCTGAAAATATAGAAGAAAGAGAACAATTATTAGAAAGCAAAGAAATATCTATTAAGAAATTAAATAAAATTACTAATGATTGGATTAATGACCGAGAAAAAATGGAAGAACTAACTTTTTTGTTAAAAGAGGAGGATAGGCTTGCTCACAGAATCGAAGAAGTAAAAATCAATAATGATGAATTAGATAATTTGAATATCCTTAATAATTTAGAAGAAGAACTGAATAAAGTTGAATATGAAATAAAAAATGTTGAGATAAGTTTCCAGAAAATTCAAAGAAATAAAAAATATAATTTTAAATATCAAGTTGAATCTGATGATATTGCTGATGTTGTTTCAAAAATAACTGGGATTCCTATTACCAAAGTAGTTTCTAATGAACGAAAAAAATTAGTGAATTTAGAGTTAGAAATAAGCGAAAAAGTTATTGGACAAAAAAAAGCGATAGAAGCTGTTTCTTCTGCGATAAGAAGAGCGAGAGTTGGAATGAAGAATCCTAAAAGACCAATTGGATCATTCTTATTTATGGGTCCGACAGGAGTTGGTAAAACAGAATTAGCAAAATCTCTGGCATCATCATTATTTGATGAAGAAGAAGCTTTATTAAGGTTGGATATGAGTGAATATATGGAGAAAAATGCTGTCGCAAGACTTTTAGGAGCGCCTCCAGGTTATATTGGATATGAAGAGGGAGGGCAATTAACTGAAGCAGTTAGGAGAAAACCTTATTCTGTAATTCTCCTTGATGAGATCGAAAAAGCGCATGCAGAAGTTTTCAATATCCTCCTACAAGTTTTAGATGAAGGAAGATTAACTGATTCTCAAGGAAGAACGGTTGACTTCAAAAATACAGTTATAATAATGACTAGTAATTTAGCTGGAAAAATAATTCTAGAAGATTCAATAAATACTTCGAATTACAAAGAAAATTCCGAATTAAGACAACAAACATTACAAAATTCTATTAATAAATCATTATCCTCTATTTTTAGACCCGAATTTCTAAATAGAATCGATGAAATAGTAAAGTTTGATCCACTATCAATTGATCAACTACAAAAAATAATTCTTTTACAAGTAGAAGACTTAAAGAAATTATTACTTGAACAGGGGATAAAAATTAACATTGATAAAAGAGTTATTCAAAAGATTGCTAATGATTCCTATCAGCCTGAATATGGTGCTAGGCCCTTAGGAAGAGAACTTAGAAGACAAATAGAGAATCCCCTAGCATCAAAACTATTGGAAGATAATTTTAAAAATAAAAAAAATATATCTGTAAAGATTAGTCCTTCAAAAAAAGATGAGATTTTATTTAAACCTAGCTGATGAGCTAAAATAATGATAAGTTTTTTAAACTTTAACTAAATTAAAATTTTGTGACAAGTCCCACTAATCAAGAACCTCTTAAAAAAGAGCCTTCTGAAATAAAAGAGCCCAAAAAAAAGAAGAATTTTTTAACTTCTACATTCGATGAACTCAAACTAGTTGTGTGGCCTAACAAACAACAGTTATTTAGCGAATCTATTGCTGTTATAATTATGGTATCCTTTTCAGCAGCAGCAATTGCATCTGTAAGCAGATTTTATGGATGGGCAGCGTCACAAATTTTCCGTTAAATTAAAAAATTTTTAAATATAGCTTCAATCCTATAATTTTAAAAAATCATTTATCCAGTTTCCAGAGAAAGAAAAATGAGTAATGAATTGACAACAAACATTAATTCTCAAAAGGCTAATACGAGTATAGCTAGATGGTATGCAGTTCAAGTTGCATCAAGTTGTGAAAAGAAAGTAAAGGCTACTCTCGAGCAAAGGTCAGTAACTTTAGGTGTTAATAATAGAATTATAGAGATTGAGATACCTCAAACTCCTGGTATTAAACTTAAGAAAGATGGTTCCAGACAAACTACAGAGGAAAAAGTTTTCCCTGGTTACGTATTGGTTAGGATGATTCTGGATGAAGATACAATGATGGCTGTTAAAAGTACTCCTAATGTCATTAATTTTGTTGGAGCGGAAGATGGAAGAGGCAGCGCTAGATCACGAGGACATATCAAACCTCGCCCCTTATCCAGACAAGAGGTAAATAGAATATTTAAGCGCGCCTCGGAGAAGAAAGCTGTAATAAAATTAGATCTTGAGGAAAAAGATAGAATTATTGTTACTAGTGGACCTTTTAAAGATTTTCAGGGTGAAGTTATAGAAGTTTCAGGTGAAAGAAATAAATTAAAAGCATTACTTTCAATCTTTGGGCGCGAAACTCCTGTAGAATTAGAATTCTCCCAAATCAATAAACAGAATTAATTATTTTTTTGTTTATCGAGTAAATTAATCATTTTAAATCCCGTTTAAATTCACGAAACTAATGGCAAAAAAAATTGTTGCAGTTATTAAACTAGCACTTCAAGCTGGCAAAGCAAATCCAGCCCCACCAGTGGGTCCAGCGTTAGGTCAGCACGGTGTCAATATTATGGCATTCTGCAAAGAATATAATGCGAGAACACAAGATAAAGCCGGTTTTGTTATTCCTGTTGAAATTTCAGTTTTTGAAGATAGAAGCTTTACCTTCATAACCAAAACTCCACCTGCTTCAGTCTTAATAACTAAAGCTGCTGGTATCGAAAAAGGAGCTGGTGAATCTTCTAAAGGATCTGTTGGAAATATTAGTAAATCTCAATTAGAGGAGATAGCCAAAACAAAGCTTCCTGATTTAAACTGTACAAGTATTGAGTCAGCTATGAAGGTGATTGAAGGAACTGCTCGAAATATGGGCGTTTCAATTACTGAATAATTTCAATCCCAAACATTCACTTTTTTAGGGGAGGTTAATTATTTAACCGTTTGAACCCAAATATATTATGAAAAAACTATCCAAAAGAATGACGGCTCTATCAACAAAGATAGAAGATCGTACTTACGCTCCCCTTGAAGCCTTAGGTATTGTCAAGGAAAATTCAAACGCTAAATTTGATGAGACTATTGAAGCCCATATTCGGTTAGGAATTGATCCTAAATATACAGATCAACAGCTTAGAACAACAGTAGCTCTACCTAATGGAACTGGCCAAAGTATTAAAATTGCTGTCATAACAAGTGGTGAAAATGTAGCAAAAGCTAAATCTGCAGGTGCAGATCTTTTTGGAGAAGAGGATCTTGTAGAAAGCATTAATAAAGGTAATATGGATTTTGATTTACTTATTGCTACTCCTGATATGATGCCAAAAGTAGCAAAACTTGGAAGAGTTTTAGGTCCAAGGGGGTTAATGCCTAATCCTAAAGCGGGTACGGTAACTGGCGATATAGCTAGTGCAATAAAAGAATTTAAAGCGGGCAAACTAGAATTTAGAGCAGATAAAGCAGGCATTGTGCATGTTCGCTTTGGGAAAGCTAGTTTTACTGAAAATGCCTTATTTGAAAACTTAAAGACATTACAAGAATCAATTGATAAAAATAAGCCTAGTGGTGCGAAGGGTAAGTATTGGAGAAGTTTTTATATAACTTCAACTATGGGACCTTCTGTTCAAGTAGATATAAATGCTTTGCAAGATTATCAGCCTGAAAGTTAACTCTCTGTAGTATAATTTTAAAGCAATAATACGGCCAAAGAAAGTAGGTTGATTTAGTTCCGGCTAAATTTTTAAACCCTGCCGAGGTTTCGTCTTAATTATTTTCTTTTTGGATCTAATAAGTGCGGCCTCTTTCATAAATGGACTTTACCGCATTTCCTGCTCTTCCTAAATTACGATCCAAAAAAACAATGGGCCGAACAATAGAGAATAAGCAAAAAATCGTCACAGAAATAAAATCTCTGTTAGATGATTCGGAAATGGCTGTAGTTCTTGACTATAAAGGTTTAACTATCAAGGAGATGTCTGATTTGCGATCAAGATTGCAAACAAATAATGGCATTTGCAAAGTTACTAAAAACTCATTAATGCGTAAAGCAATTGATGGTAATAGTAATTGGACTGATCTTGAATCTTTACTAACAGGAACTAATGCTTTTGTTTTAATCAAAGAAGATGTTGGAGGCGCTGTAAAAGCAATTCAATCTTTTCAGAAAGAGACAAAAAAATCCGAAACCAAAGGAGCTTTATTCGAGGGTAGACTTCTCAGCGAATCTGAAATAAAAGAAATCGCAAATCTACCTTCTAGAGAGGTATTAATGGCAAAAATTGCTGGCGCATTAAATGGTGTTGCTACAAAAATTGCTATTTCTATCAATGAAGTACCTTCTGGACTTGCTAGATCACTTAAACAACATTCTGAAAAATCAGAATCTTAAACTTCACAATTAATTATCTACTAAGAAAATGACTGTAAAAACTGAAGAAATTCTCGAATCATTAAAATCCCTCTCACTTCTAGAAGCATCTGAGCTTGTTAAACAAATTGAAGAGGCATTTGGTGTCTCTGCAGCTGCATCAGCCGGTGTAGTAATGGCAGCTCCAGGAGGAGCTGGTGGTAGTGATGGAGACGGCGGAGCAGCTGAAGAGAAAACTGAATTCGACGTAATTCTAGAAAGCTTCGACGCAGCAGCTAAAATCAAAGTCCTTAAAGTCGTAAGAAATGCTACTGGTCTCGGTCTTGGTGATGCAAAAGCACTTGTTGAATCAGCACCAAAGACAGTTAAAGAAGGTATTGCGAAAGCAGATGCTGAAACTTTAAAGAAAGAGATTGAAGAAGCTGGCGGTAAAGTTACACTTAAATAGAAAAAAATTTTTCTAGCCGATATATCTAATATCGGCTTTAAAATTATGAATAGTCAACAAAATATTGCAATTGAAGCTGCAACAGATGGTGCTTGCAGTGGAAATCCCGGTCCTGGTGGATGGGGGGGACTAATAATTTTTAATGATAATAGTGAAATAGAAATAGGTGGTTCAGAGGAAAACACCACTAACAATAGGATGGAACTCACCGCAGCGATTAAAACTCTCGAAAAGTTAAAAACTTTTCAATTAAAAGAAAACTTTAAATTAAGAACAGATAGTAAATATGTTATTGAGGGTTATACAAAATGGATCATCAATTGGAAGAGAAATGGATGGAAAACAAGTGCAGGTAAATCTGTTCAAAATTTGGATTTATGGCAAAAAATAGATGATTTAAGGATAAAAGGCCTAGTGATGGAATTCGTAAAAGGTCATAGTGGGGATAAACAGAATGAGAGAGTAGATTTAATTGCTACAAGCTATAGCAAAGGAATACCTTTAGTTGGCGAAGTCAAAAAATCATCTGGAGTAAGGGAATTTTCAAAAGAAGCAAAACCTAATGAAATTCAAAAATTATTTTCCAAAAATGAATTACTTGAAAAATTTGCTGAAAAAAAATATTTTTTAAATTCAAGTGAATTAAACGAATTACTTGGAGAAAAAAGTGATCTACTCATTCAAAAATATGAATTGTTTGAATGGCGTAATTGGAGATTAATTCCTAAAAATCAAAAATATTGGATAATAGAGAATATTAATACTTAATCTTTAATATTTTTATGATTTATCAGAACGGGATATTTAATAATATTTATAAGAACTTGGTAACTCCTATCCTTAAAAGAGATGTCGGAATAGATGCAGAATACCTTACAAATTTCTCCTTAAGTCTTCTCACTTTTAGTTCAAACAATAGAAATTGGCCTTTAATTTCAAGAATAATAAAAAGTTTAAATCAAGAATTTTGCGTCGTTGATAAAAGATTACATCAAAAAATATGTGGGATAGATTTTTGTAATCCAGTAGGTTTAGCAGCAGGTTTTGATAAAAATGGTAACGCTGCAAATATTTGGAAGGATTTTGGATTTGGTTTTGCTGAAATTGGTACAGTTACTAAATTTGCTCAATCTGGGAATCCTAAACCAAGATTATTTAGATTAGCAAAGGAGCAGGCTGCATTAAATAGAATGGGATTCAATAATAATGGTGCCGAAAATCTTGTTAAAAACTTTTTAAATCAAAATGTTGATTTAAAAAAACATAGAAAAAATAATTGTTTGGGCATAAATTTTGGAAAATCTAAAATTACAAGCTTATCCAAAGCAACTGAAGATTATTTAACTTCTTTAAAACTTTTGATTCCTTATTGTGATTACGCAGTTATAAATGTAAGTTCACCTAATACTGAAGGACTTAGAAAGTTACAAGATCCTATTCTTCTTAAAGAACTGCTTAGAGAAGTTAAAAATTTAAATAATTGTCCACCTTTGTTTGTGAAAATTGCACCAGATTTGAGTTATAAAGATATTGAAGATATCTGCCAATTAATAATTGATGAGAATATTGATGGAATAATTGCTACTAATACTAGTCTAGATAGATTAGGTTTTGAACAAAGAAAGATAACGCAAACAGGGCTCTTACTTTCTGAAGAAAATGGAGGATTAAGTGGCAAACCACTTCAACGAAAAGCAAATCAAATAATTAGACATATACATAATATTGATAAAAATATCAATTTAATTGGAGTCGGTGGAATTGATAGTCCAGAATCCGCTTGGGAACGAATATGTTCTGGAGCATCTTTAGTTCAAATATATACTGGATGGATATATAAGGGTCCACAATTAGTCCCAAATATTCTTAATGGGATCATAAAACAAATTAATATTCACCAATTATCAAATGTGACAGAAGCTATTGGATCAAACTTAGAATGGATTGAATAAAATCTAAGATATTTTATGGATAAATTCAATTCCAATAATTTGAATAATAAAGGTATAAAAGAAATAAACTTTCAGCATGGAGGAAATATATTAACTAAAGCAAAAAAATTAAATTTATTACCATCTAAAATAATTGATTCAAGTGCCTCTCTAGTCCCTTTTGAACCCCCAAAGCTGATATTAGATGTTTTATTTTCAGAAATTAAAACTCTAGGATTTCGATATTATCCTGAAAGAAATCTAAATAGTTTGAGAGAAATCATTGGAGAATTTCATCAAATAAATCCCGATAATATTTTGCCAGGGAATGGGGCTTCTGAATTAATAACTTGGGCAGGTTACGAAGCTTCAAAATCTGGAGCAAGTTGTATACCAAGTCCAGGCTTCGTAGATTATGAAAGATCACTAAATTGTTGGAACGCTAGCTTCGATTATTCAGAATTGCCAAAAAATTGGAGCAACAGTTTTCCCCAAAACTTTCCTATTAAACCAATTTGTGATGTTCTTTGGATAACCAACCCACATAACCCTACGGGTCAATTATGGGATAAAAAATCTTTAGAAATTATTCTAAAAAAATATAAACTAGTTATTTGTGATGAAGCTTTCTTAGCCATCACACCTAATGGTGAGAAAGAATCTTTAATTCCACTCACTAAAACATACGATAATTTATTAGTTATTAGGAGTTTGACCAAACTCTTTAATATCGCAGGTTTAAGATTAGGTTATATTATTGGCTCATCTGAAAAACTTAAGAAATGGAATATAAAAAGAGACCCTTGGCCATTAAATTCATTTGCTATAAAAGCTGGAATAGAACTATTAAGTAATAAAATTCTTTATAAGGAATGGACAACAAAAATTCATGACTGGGTAAATACCGAGAAAAATTGGGTTTCTAATGAATTATCGAAAATAAAAAAACTTAAAGTACATAACTCTTCAACTAATTTTTTTTTAATAGAAAGTAAATTATCCTTGTCTTCGAATATTCATTATTTAGAAAAAAAAGGGATCTTAATTAGAGAATGCAACTCATTTAGATCTCTTAATGAAAAGTGGGCAAGAATAAGTTTACAGACAAGAAAAAATAATAAAATTTTATGTAGAGAAATTCAAAATTCCTTTAAAAAATAGTTTATTAATTTTTTAATCTCATTTGTAGATTTTAAGGTATCAAGATTTTTTATATTTTCTTTCATTAAATCTAAAATTTCATATTTAGGTTTCCCTTTTTTTAATTTAAATTTTAAAATCCTTTTTAAAGTCTCTTCAAAAAATAACTTTGATATTTGATTTTGATTCATTAAAATTGCACCCCCTATTGAAGAAAGAATCATTGCATTTTTTTCTTGGTGATTATTTTTTGAATTAGGGTATGGAATTAAAATTGATGGTTTTCCAGTTTGTATAAGCTCATTTATTGTTCCTGCTCCAGATCTTGATATAACGAGCTCACAGTTTTGCATCAAAGATGCGATTTGATTAGTAAATTTCTTTTGAACATAATTATTAGATTTTGATTTTACCGAACTATTAGAATTATTTTCACCAATAATATGAATTATTCGAAAATTTTGTTTTATTAAAAAATCAAGAGATTCATAAAAAATTTCATTAATCTTCTTTGCACCTTGACTTCCTCCCATAACAATTAGAAGAGGACCCTTTCCTCTTGGAACCCATGTTGGTAAAGGATTAATTTCATAAAACTGCTCCCTAAGAGGAGTTCCAGTGAAAATAGTTTTGCAATTATTTAAATAAAATTTTGTATCTTTAAAACCCAGAAGAACAAATTTACATAGAAAACCAAAATATTTTGTAACCGTGCCCGGTATTAAATTTGATTCATGGAGAATAACAGGTATTTTAAGCAACTTTGCTGCAAGAATTGTAGGTGCTGAAATATATCCACCAGTAGTAAATACTAAATTAATTTTTTTTTCTTTAAGGATTTTAATAATATTAAAAATTGAAAATAAAATTTTTAGATATTGAAATAGTCTAAAAATATTTTTTTTTGGTGTCTCCAAATTTAAAGTCAAAAGATTATATTTTCTAGGTACAAATTCAGAATCGAGTCTTTTTTTAACTCCTAGCCAATGAATATTCCAATCTTTTTCAACCTTCTTAGAGACTGCCAAAGCAGGAAAGATATGACCTCCTGTTCCACTTGCCGCTATTAATAAATTATTTCTTTTTTTAGACATTAAAAATTAAATAAGTAAAATAAAGTTATGAAAATGTTCAATTTAAAGTTGATTGCAAAATTAGGATTATTTATATATATATTTATTTATCTCATTTCCCCGAAATTAGCAATCACCCAAAATACAAACGTTGATATAAGAAAAAATCTTGAAAATGCATTAAATACTCGAAACTTTAAATTGATAAAAACCATTTTTAAAGAAGATGAAAACTTTAAAATTCAAGAAAAATTTAGGGAAATAATCAAAGACTTTCCTGATTCAAAGTGGCAAATTAAAAAATTAAGTGGAGTAAACTCTAAAGAAAAAATATTTAATATTAAAGTTAATGGGAAGAAAATAGTTAATGGGGAAATTTACTTTCTTGATTCTAATTTTAAGTATTTATTTTCCACTCAAAACGACAAAATAAATAATGGAAATATAAAAAATTTATTAACTACTATTAGAAATGACGAAAACAAAATAGATATTATTTTTAGAATTCCTGAGAAAGTTCTTACTGGTACAAAATATGATATCGATATTATTCTAAATGAACCGCTTGGTGATGTAATTATAGCTGGAGGAATAATATCACATCAGGATGAATCTTATTTAAAACAGGAAATCAATATTAAGCCTTTAGCCTCTGGAGGTATTTTTAAAACGACTAGAGCATCATCCAAACCATCTAGGCAAATATGGTCAGGTATTATAGCTCATCCAAAAGGAACGATTTCTTTTACTAAAAGCGTTGAAATTGTTGAAAAAATATAATTTAAGCGTCTTTTAAAGCAGCCACTCCAGGTAAAGTTTTACCTTCTAAAAGTTCTAAACTAGCCCCTCCACCAGTTGATATATGTGACATTTTTTCCGCCAAGCCAGCTTTCTCCACTGCAGCTACAGAATCCCCTCCACCAATAATTGTACAAACCTCAGAGAAAGAACTTAAATCTGCCAGGGTTGTTGCTATTGCATTTGTGCCTTCAGCAAATTTATCAAATTCAAAAACACCCATTGGGCCATTCCAAATAATTGTTTTACATTCGGCAAGAGCATTTTGGAAAACCTTGATTGTTTGTGGTCCAATGTCTAAGCCCATCCAATCACCACTTATTGAATCTATTTGAGAGACTTTACTTTCTGCATCAGGAGAAAACTCATTTGCAAGTAATACATCAGATGGTAATAGCAACTCAACCCCTTTAGTTTTTGCTTTTGCCTCTAAATTTCTTGCTAGTTCAAGTTTATCTTCCTCAACAAGACTCTTCCCAACATCTAATCCTCTTGCCTTATAAAAAGTAAAAATCATACCTCCCCCAATAATAATTTTGTCACACTTGTCTAAAAGAGAATCTAAAACTCCAATTTTGCTACTTACTTTAGAACCTCCTACTATTGCGGCAAGAGGACGTTTTGGAGCATCAATTGCGCCCTGTAAATATTTCAACTCCTTTTCTAGCAAAAATCCTGCAACAGCAGGCTCTAAAAATTTTGTAACTCCTTGAGTTGAAGCATGCGCTCTATGCGCAGCTCCAAAAGCATCATTAACATACATATCTGCATGAGAAGCTAAATTTTTAGCGAAATCTAAATCATTTTTTTCTTCTTCTTCATAAAAACGAACATTTTCTAGTAATAAAACATCCCCATTATCTAAACTATTAGATTTAGCTAGAGCCTCTTCACCAATACAGCTTTGAGTCAGATTAACTTTTTGTTCCAATATATCGCTTAATCTGGAAGCAACTGGGGTTAATCTCATTTTCTCATTAACTTTCCCTTTAGGTCTTCCAAAATGAGCAGCTAATATAACTTTTGCCGAATTATTTATAAGATATTTTATCGTAGGAATTGCTGCTCTTATTCTAGTATCATCAGTAATCTGACCACTTTCATTTAATGGGACATTAAAATCAACCCTTACAAGAACCTTTTTTCCTTCTAATTTAGACTTATCAAGACTGGAAAGAGACAACTTCGACATTAAAACATCCTATTTTTACCATGAGACCCTAACGTTAATTTGAGCTTATTGGGTTAAAAAGTACTAAGTGTTACTTATGCCTTAATAAATTTTAAAAATTAGATAGAAATATAAAATTTATAAAAATAAAAAAATATAATATTTACATTAATATTAAATGTAATTACTTTTGAAATTGATAAGAATCAAAAGGTATAAAAGTACAACTCGTTGGATTTAATCAATTGGAAATACCTAAAATTCAATGGTACCCAGGCCATATTGCTAAAGCCGAAAAAAAGCTAACTGAAGTAATAAATAGAGTAGATTTAGTTATAGAAGTTAGAGATGCAAGAATCCCTTTATCAACTGGTCATCCTCATCTCAATCAATGGATTAGAAACAAAAAACATATCCTTGTAATAAATCGTGCGGATATGATAACTACAGAAACTATAACTAATTGGAACAAGTGGTTTAGAAAAGATAATATATATCCTCTTTGGTGTGATGCAAAAAATGGTAAAGGAATAAAAGAAATTTGTAAATCTGCTAAGGAATCCCGATTATCAATTGACAATAGAAGGTTATCTAGAGGGATGAAGGTTAGGCCGATCAGAGCACTTACCCTCGGTTTTCCTAATGTAGGAAAATCTGCATTAATAAATAGAATCGCCAAGAAAAAAGTTGTTGAAAGCGCTAGGAAAGCAGGCGTAACACGTAATCTTAGATGGATCAGATTAGACAGTGGAATAGATTTGCTTGATGCACCCGGTGTTATACCCCCTAATTTAGACAATCAAAAATCGGCTCTGAATCTTGCACTTTGTGATGATATTGGAGAGGCTGCTTATGAAATAGAAAGTGTTGCGATTGAATTTATAAAAATAATTTTCAAATTAAAAGAAGACAAAAATGCGAATATTTCACTTTCAAAGATATCTGATAGATATGGAGTTGATATATTAAAGAGCTTTGATAGCCCTCATGAATGGATTGATCTTGTAGCCTTGAAACATACCTCAGGTGATAAAAGAAGAATGGCTCACAAATTATTAGAAGACTATCGTAATCAAATGCTAGGAAAGATTGCTTTGGAAGTGCCAATATGAACTTAAGTAATAAAAACTTTTTTGGAGTAGGAGAAGGTGAATTAATAGAAATTACGTATGAAATGTCCCTTCCTATGCGACTCGATAGGTGGCTAGTAAGCAAGAGGCCTGAACAGAGTAGAGCAAGAATACAACATTTTATAAACGCGGGATTAGTTCTTGTTAACTACAAAACTGCAAAAGCTAAAACCCCACTAAAAACAGGAGATAATATACAAATTTGGATGCCTCCTCCAGAACCTCTCATATATTTAAAGCCAGAAAAGATGAACTTAAATATTCTTTTTGAAGATGAACACATCATTGTAATTAATAAACAATCAGGTCTCATAGTCCATCCAGCTCCAGGACATAAATCAGGCACCTTAGTAAATGGACTACTCTTTCACTGTAAAGATTTACCTGGAATAAATGGCAAGTTAAGACCTGGGATAGTTCATAGATTAGATAAGGATACCTCTGGCTGTATGGTTGTAGCAAAAAGTCAAGAATCACTTGTCAATCTTCAAATACAAATAAAAGAAAAAATCGCTTCAAGAAACTATATTGCCGTAATTCATGGAGTCCCAAATACTTCAGAAGGTAAAATTGTTGGACATATAGGTAGAGATAAACTAAATAGATTGAAGTATGCGGTAGTTGATGAAAATTCTGGGAGATATGCATGTACTTATTGGAAATTATTAGAAAGATTAGGTAACTATTCATTAATGAGCTTTAAATTAGATACTGGAAGAACTCATCAAATAAGAGTTCATTGTGCACATATCAATCACCCCATTCTTGGTGATCCTTTATATGGAAGGTGTAAAAAGCTTCCTTGCAAATTGGATGGTCAGGCTTTACATGCTGTAGAGCTTGGACTTTTTCATCCTATAAATGGAGAAGAAATGAAATTTGAAGCAGAATTACCCCAAGAATTTCAGAAATTATTGAGAGTCTTAAAAAAATCAATTAAGGTTTAAGGAGCTATTTACTAAAGCTTTTGTAACATTATTCTTAGGATTAGAAATAACAGTAGCAGAATCCCCTTCTTCAATAATCTGTCCATAATTCATAACTAATAATCTATTACAAAATTTCTTTGCAATGCCTAAATCATGAGTAATAAAAATTATAGTTAAATCCATTTTTTCTTGAATCTTTCTAAGTAAATCAAGTATCTCAACTTTTACATATGCATCTAACATATTTACACTTTCATCGCAGATGAGGATTTTTGGTTTTAGCAATAATGATCTCGCAATTGAAATTCTTTGTAATTGACCACCAGACAATTGATTGGGGTAGGAGTTTAAGAATTCAGAATCTGAAGGTAGATTTAAATTTTTTAAAATTTGTTTAATCTCATTTTTAATTTGATAATTATTAGATATTTTTTGAATTAAAAAAATATCCTTCAAAATATTTTTAATTTTCATTTTTGGATTCAAACTTGAAAAAGGATCTTGGAAAATTATTTGTATATTTTTAAAATTATTAGCCTTTTTTTTATATAATTCTAAATTTCTATCATAAACTTTTATTTCACCTCCTCTCACCATCAAGAGTCCTACTAAAGCTCTACATAAAGTACTTTTTCCACTCCCAGAAGATCCAACAATTCCAAGGACTTCATTTCGATACAATTTAAAACTAACTTCTTTTAAAGCCTTATTCCATTTGGGTCGGAAAATTGAAGAATTTAACTTATACCAATGTCTCAAATTATTAACCTCTAAAACAACATCATTTTTAGGGGTAATTATTTTTCTTGGCTTCAAAAATATATTTGCTGCATTTACCAATTTCTCTCCAATTTTTGATTTAGGGGATTTAAAAACTTCTTTTATATTTCCTTGCTCCTGGATTGATCCTTGATCCATTATCACAACTTTTTTACACCACTTTGCGGCAAGATTAATATCATGACTAATCAAAACCAAAGTAGTTCCAGATTTCTCACATAAGCAAAGAATTTGATTCATAACTTCAAAACTAGTCTTAGAATCCAGACTGGTTGAAGGTTCATCTGCTATTAATATTTTAGGTTTCAAAGCTAAAGCCATTGCAATTGAAACTCTTTGTCTCATTCCCCCACTAAATTGATGGGGAAATGAATCTAATCTTTCAATATCTATTCCTACTTTTCTAAAATTTTCTTCTACTAAATTTTTAATAATTAAAGGGGGATAGTTTTGAAAGTGTGTTTTGAATAATTCTTTTAAATGATCTCCAACTGTCATTAAAGGATTAAGTTTTTTTATGGAATCTTGATAAATAAATCCAAAATTATTTCTTCTAAATAATTGAATTTGTTTTTTATCAATTTTAGTTAGATCTTCGCCAGATATTTTTATAAATCCCTCAGTAATTGAACCTTCAGGAAGCATATTTACAATTGTTTTTGCAAATGTTGTTTTACCGCATCCAGAAGGACCTATTATTGCTAAGTGATCTCCTTTAAACAGATCTAATTTAAAATTTTTTATGGTAGATTTCTGATTAGGACCATATTTGACATTTAGATTCCTGATTTCAACAATTTTGCTTTTATTTATTTTCATAATTTTGTAGCAAAATTCTCTAGTCCTAAATAAAATAAATCTAAAGTAACATAATATGGCTGAGGCAACTGCGAATTCAAAAGAAAAAAATGAAATTAAAGTTTCAACAATCATTTTGCCTGAAAATAAAAATTATGAAAGTGAATCTTTGAAGTATGAGATAAATATTCCTAATTGGCTTCTTGAGATTATTCAAAACTATGAAGTATCAAATAAAAAAAATGATTCGAATCAAGATCTTATAGGAAAAGCTTTCAAACTTGCTTATGCAGCTCATAATGGACAACTTCGGGCAAGTGGAGAGCCATATATAATTCATCCCATAGCTGTTGCAGATCTGCTTAAAGAAATAGGCGCAAGTTCATCAGTTATAGCTGCAGGCCTATTACATGATGTTGTTGAAGACACAGGAATTGCTCTTTCAGAGATAGAAGTTAATTTTGGCTTAGAAGTAAAAGTACTTGTAGAAGGTGTAACTAAATTAGGAGGTATTCACTTTAATAATAGAACTGAAGCACAGGCTGAAAATCTTAGAAAAATGTTCTTAGCTATGGCAAGCGACATAAGAGTTGTTTTAGTTAAACTTGCAGATCGACTACATAATATGAGAACAATTCAATGGCTTAATGAAGAGAGAAAAGAGAGAATTGCAAGAGAAACGAGAGAAATATATGCCCCTTTAGCAAATAGGTTAGGAATAAATAGATTTAAATGGGAATTAGAAGATCTAGCATTTAAATTTCTTGAACCAGAGGAATATAAAAATTTAAAAGATCAAATTGCCGTTAAAAGAAGTGATAGAGAAAAAAGGTTAAACGTTACCTTAAATTTGATGAAGGAAAACTTAGTCTCTTCAGGTTTAGGAAATTTTGAAATTACGGGAAGACCAAAACATCTCTATGGTATTTGGAGCAAAATGGAAAGACAACAAAAACAATTTAGCGAGATTTATGACGTTGCTGCTTTAAGAATTATTGTTAGCAATTCAGATAGCTGTTACAAAGCTTTAGCAGTCGTTCATGATACTTTTAGGCCAATTCCTGGAAGATTTAAAGATTATATAGGTTTACCAAAACCAAATGGTTACCAGTCCTTGCATACCTCTGTGATCGGAAGACATAGGCCTATTGAAGTTCAAATAAGAACGAGTTCAATGCATCAAATTGCAGAATTCGGAATAGCTGCACATTGGCAATATAAAGAAGGCGGTTCACCTGCATCTAGTAATGCAGAAAGATTTAATTGGCTTAGACAATTAGTAGAGTGGCAACAAGAAGGTAATGAGAAAGACCATAATGACTATCTAGCCTCTATAAAAGAAGATTTATTCGATGAAGAGGTATTTGTGATTACACCAAAAGGAGATGTTGTTGGTCTAAGGAAAGGATCTACTGCAATTGATTTTGCTTACAGAATACATTCAGAAATAGGCAATCATTGTAATGGAATAAGAATCAATGAAAAGCTATCTCCTCTATCTACATCATTACAAAATGGGGACTTTGTAGAAATTTTGACTAATAATAATTCAACTCCAAGCCTAGATTGGTTGAACTTTGTAGTTACTCCAACCGCAAAAAATAGAATTCGGCAGTGGTATAAAAAAAGCCATAGAGATGAAACTATTAAGAGAGGAAAAGATCTGCTTGAAAAAGAGATTGGTCGTAATGGATTTGAATCATTAATTTCAAGTGATGCCATGAAAAAAGTTGCTCATCGATGCAATTTAAAAACGACTGAAGATCTACTAGCATCATTAGGATTTGGGGGCTTAACTTTACATCAAGTCTTAAATAGATTAAGAGAAGAGATTAAAATACAAACAGAAGAAATTAAAAATGAATCTAACGAAGAATTAGCAAGATCTCTTATAAATAAAAATAATTCAATAGCAACCAAATCTCATGCAACTAATAAATCACCAATCACTGGGGTCGAAGGCTTAGATTATAGAATTGGAAAATGCTGCAGTCCACTTCCTGGGGAAGAAATAATTGGAACTGTCTCACTAGGTAATCACGGTATCACTATTCATAGAAGAGATTGTGAGAATGTTATCCCAATACCAATAGAGAGAAGATTACCTGTTGCATGGAACCAAGAGAATAAGATTCTTGACAATAAGTTTCCAATTCAACTCAGAATAGAAGTTATAGATAGAGTAGGGGTCCTAAAAGATATTCTTATGAGATTATCTGATAAAGGAATAAATGTTAGCGATGCAAATGTAAAAACCGCTTTTGGTAAACCTGCAATAATTAATTTATGTGTTGGTCTAGAAAGTTATAGTCAACTACACAAAACTATTGATCAAATTAAATCAATGGCTGATGTATTAGATATTGCAAGGGTAGGAATAAGTTAATTTAACCTTAGAAGAATTTTAAGATGCTGTTTTTTTTATTTTTCTTTTATAAAGCAGAAAAACAATGATTCCTGAAATAGAAGCTAATAAAAATCCAACTAATGCTGAACCCAAAATTAACCTTAATGAAAAAACACTTCCTTTTTCCCATAATTCTTCAATCATCAAATTTTTATCAAAAACAATATCTGGTGAATTTTTTAGCAAAAATGAACCAACTTTATAATTGAAAAAATATAGAGGTACATAAGTAAATGGATTACTTATCCAAGTACCAATTGCAGCAAGAAAAAGATTTCCTTTCGCAACTCTTGCTAAAAATAATCCTAATAAAGTTTGAAAACCAAAGAAAGGAAAGCATCCGCAAAATACCCCAACAGCTACTCCCTTTGCATTAAAAGAGGGAGTACCATCTTGTTTCAAAAATAATGATAGAATTTTTTTATATTGAAGATTCTTTATCAACTTCATTCTGAAATCACAATCAAGAAAGTTTTCTTTGATAAGCCTACTTAATTATCCACAGCATAGTGAGAGATGGAATCAATTATCGATACTGAGGATACAATAGCAGCAATAGCTTCGGCTATAAGTCTAGGTAAAGGAGGAATTGCAGTTATAAGAGTATCAGGGGAAGAAGCAATAAATTCCTGTAAAAATATTGTAGAAACAAAATCTAAATATGCTTGGGAGTCTCATAGAGTTTTTCATGGCTTTATAAAAGATAATTTAGAAAATAAATTGATAGATGAAATTTTAATTACAGTTATGAATTCTCCTAATAGTTTCACTGGAGAAGATATTGTTGAATTGCACTGCCATGGAGGAGTAATTGTTGTAAATAAAGTGATGGAGACATTGTTATCAAATAATACTGGAGTAAGGATTGCAAATCCAGGAGAATTTAGTCAAAGAGCATTTCTTAATGGCAAAATAGATTTAACTCAAGCAGAATCAATTAATCAATTGATTAATGCAAAAAATCTTAAATCAGCAGAAATAGCTTTTAATGGAGTAAAGGGAGAAATAAAGAAAAAAATTGATATTATTAAAAATGATTTAATCGAGCAATTATCAGAAATAGAAGCAAGAGTAGACTTTGAAGAGGATTTTTCAGAGTTTAATTATCATGAATTTTCTAGAAATATTAAAATTATAAAAGAAAAAATAGAAATCCTTATAGAAAATTCAAAAAGGGGGGCGCATATTCATAATGGAATATCAATTGCTCTTATTGGCAAAACTAATGTTGGGAAAAGTTCTCTTTTAAATCTTCTCTCAAAAAAAGAAAAAGCAATAGTTACTAGTATTCCAGGAACGACTAGAGATATAATAGAAGTGAATTTGACTATAAAAGATATACCAATAAAAATAATAGATACCGCTGGCATTAGAGAAACAGATGAATATATAGAAAATATTGGAATTGAAAAAAGCTTTGAAATGATTCAAAACTCAGACTATATAATCTATTTATATAGTCTTGAAGAAGGATTAAATAAGGATGATGAGAAAATTATAAGCAAAATTCCACAAGAAAAATTAATTACGATCTTGGGTAATAAAAAAGATTTAATTGATTCAAAAAAAGTAAATAAAAAAAATTTATCGAACTCTGTTTTAATGAGTATTAAAAATGATGAAGGAGAAAAAGAATTAGTCGAAAAGATAGTTAAAAAATGTGGATCAAAAGAATTTGAAAATATAGATATTTTTTTAAATGAAAGACAAATATCAAACCTAACTGATTGCCTAAAAAATTTAAATGATACTTATCCAATAATTACTAATAAATTACCCTTCGATTTATTATCAATTGAAATTAGAGATGGAATAAAAAACTTATCGAGAATTACAGGTCAAGAATTAACTGAAGATCTACTAAATAATATTTTTTCCAAATTTTGTATAGGTAAATAAATTTTCATTAAAATACATAAATACATAAAGTAAATTTTAAAAGTTAAAGTAGAATTTAATCTTATTCAAATTTAGTGGATTTATACTCTCCAAATATTTCTAGAATTATTGATGATTGGATTGAAGAAGATATCGGTAAAGGTGATCTAACATCTTCTGCGATTACCAAAAACATAGGAAAAGCCCATTGGATAGCAAAAGAGGAAGGAATATTTTGTGGTGTTGGAATAATAAAAGAAATTTTAAAAAAAATTGACGAAAAGATAGAGTGCAATTTTTTTATTAATGATGGTGAAAAATTTTTGAAGGATCAAAAGCTTCTTGAACTAAATGGCCCTTCAAGAAGTCTCTTGGCAAGTGAAAGAATAAGTCTCAATATCTCAATGCATTTATCGGGAATCTCAACTTATACAAAAAATATTGTAGATATTCTGAAAGGTACAAATATAAATTTAGCAGATACAAGAAAAACTACTCCTGGTTTAAGAATATTTGAAAAGTATGCTTTTAAATGTGGTGGTGGTATTAATCATAGAATGGGATTATATGATGCTGCAATGATTAAAGAAAACCATATTGCATGGACTGATAACTTGAAAAATGCAGTTGAAAAAATTAGATTAAATACTCCCTTTACAACTCATATTATTATTGAAGCAGAAGATATGAAGCAAGCAAAAGATGCAGTTCTAGCAGGTGCAGATAGTATTTTGTTAGATGAATTTAATCCTGAATTACTTAAAAAAGGCATTAAAGAATTAAGAGAGTTATCAACAAATAACTCTAATAGAACAATTAGGAATGATTTAATCATAGAGGTATCTGGAATTAATCCAATAAACATTAGTAACTATTTAATTGATGGAATTGATTTGATTTCAACAAGTTCTGCGATTACTAAAAGTAATTGGATTGATTTTAGTATGCGTTATATTAATTAAATGACTCGAATAGAATTTGAATAATTCATGCAGACAATTTTTAAAGAATTAACTAAAAGCTTTGAAGAAACCCTTCTAGAAAGTCTTATAAAAAATGAAAAGAAAGAAGAATTTGAAAAAATACGTAAAAATCTAATTAATCAAGCATCTAAAGAGGAGTTTGGTGATTATCAATGTAATATATGTCTGGTTTTATCTAAGATTTATAAAAGTAACCCTAGAGAAATTGCTATTGCATTTATTGAGACCCTTAAAGAAAATAAAAAGATATCTAATTTGTGTGAAAATTTAGAAATTGCGGGACCAGGTTTTATAAATATTAAATTAAAAAATAAAGTTTTTATTGAAGCAATAAAATCTAATATTAAATGCCCTAGAGCTGGTGTGCCTTTATCCCATAAAAATAATAGTCATTCCCAAAAAAAAGTTATCGTAGATTTTTCAAGTCCTAATATTGCTAAAGAAATGCATGTGGGTCATCTAAGATCAACAATTATAGGAGATTCGATCTCAAAAATTTTCGAATTTAGAGGATATATCGTTTTAAGACTAAATCACATTGGAGATTGGGGTACACAATTTGGAATGCTTATTACTCAGCTTAAAGATTTATATTCAAGTGATCTTAGAGAAATAGATAGAATTAAAATAAGTGATTTAGTTGAATTCTATAAAGCTTCAAAAAAAAGATTTGATAATGAAACAGAATTTCAAAAGAGATCAAGAGAAGAGGTTGTTCAATTACAAAGTGGAGATAAAAAATCAATTGAAGCATGGAAATTATTATGTAATCAATCAAGAAAAGAGTTTGATCAAATCTATAAAACATTGAACATAAAAATTAAGGAAAGAGGAGAATCCTTTTATAATCCGTTTTTAAAATCAATAATTGAGGATTTAAAATACAAGAGAATTTTAGTAGAAGATCAAGGCGCTAAATGTGTTTTTCTTGATGGCATGACTAATAAAGAAGGTAATCCATTACCACTTATTATTCAAAAAAAAGACGGAGGGTTCAATTATGCAACTACTGATCTTGCTGCTCTAAAATATCGATTTAATAAGGAACCTTATGGCGATAATGCATCTAGAATTATTTATGTAACAGATCATGGTCAATCCAATCATTTTGCAGGAGTTTTTCAAGTTGCAAAAAGAGCTAATTGGATCCCTAAAGATTGTGAAGTAAATCACGTCCCATTCGGGCTAGTACAAGGTATTGATGGTAAAAAACTTAAAACAAGAGAGGGAGATACCATAAAACTAAAAGATTTATTATCAGAGTCAGTAAAAAGAGCAAAAGAAGATCTATTAAAAAGATTAGAGAACGAAAGTCGTTTTGAAAATGATGATTTTATTTTAAATACTTCAAAAGTTATTGGAATCGGAGCAGTAAAATATGCTGATTTAAGCCAAAATAGAATCACAAATTATCAATTTAGTTTTGAAAAGATGCTTTCTCTTAATGGAAATACGGCGCCTTATCTTTTGTATACACTTGTAAGAATTTCAGGAATTAATAGAAAAAATAATATGACTGATGAGACTATAAATTTGGAATCTATTTCATATAGCCATGATTTAGAATGGAAGCTTATAAGGAAATTACTTAAATTTGATGAAGTTATTATTTCGATAGAAAAAGACTTAATGCCAAATAGACTTTGTAATTATCTGTTTGAATTATGTAAGACTTTTAATAGATTTTATGATCAAGTTCCTATTCTTAAGGGAGAAATAGATACAAAGATTTCAAGACTTACATTATGTGCTTTAACTGAAAAGACTTTAAAATTAAGTTTAGAGCTTCTTGGAATTGAAACCTTAGAGAGAATGTAATGAATGAATTTGATCAAATAAATAATCTTTCACCTCTCCCAAGAAAGCAAATAATAAATATGCAATCTTATTCTGCACCTTTAGAAAACAGAAGAAATTTATTGCGTTTAGATTTTAATGAAAATACTTTAGGTCCCAGTCAAAAAGTTTATGAAGCTATCAAAGATATTAATTTAAATCAAATTTCAATCTATCCAGAATATAACTTATTAAAAAAATTTGTATCGAATCACTATTATGAATCAAGGCAATTTGACTCTGAAGAGATAGGTTTGTTTAATGGAGCTGATGCTGCAATAAATGCGATATTTAATTCTTTTGGCGACAGGGATGAAATATTTCTGACCACAAACCCCACTTTTGGTTATTATTCTCCTTGTTCTGAAATACAAGGTATGAGAAAAATAACTTGTGCCTACGAAGGAGAAAACTTTCTATTCCCAATAAAGCGATTTAAAGAAAAAATTATTAAATATAAACCTAAATTAATATTTATTTGTAATCCAAATAATCCTACTGGTACTGTTGTAAGTGCTCAAGAAATAATTAAATTAGCAAATTTGAATAAAAATTCATTAATTGTCGTTGATGAACTTTATGAGAAATTTAACGGAGATAGTCTTCTTCCAGTAATAGACTTTAAAAAAATTAAAAATATAGTCGTTATTCAATCCCTTTCAAAGACTGCTGGTTTAGCTGGTTTAAGAATTGGCTTTGCGTTCGGACATAAAAGCATAATGCAATATATCAACAAAGTGACAGGACCTTACGATGTGAACAGTTTTGCTGTTACTGCTGCATTAGCTGCTCTAAATGATAAATCTTATATAGATAATTATGTTTCTGAAGTAAAAAAAGCGAGAGTATTAATTAAGAAGAAATTTGAATCCATAGCAATTAGGAAACATTTTGGTGGAGGAAATTATTTTTTAATTTGGCCAAAAAATAATCCTGAAATTTTGACAAGACAAATGAGAGAAAAGGGTATCTTAATAAGAGAGATGAAAAACAAAAAAGATATTGAGAATTCAATAAGGGTTAGTATAGGAACTCAAGAACAAATGAGTCTTTTCTGGAATACTTATAAAAAATTAGATCTTAATAATTAATCTTTGAAAATATAAATAGTATTTTTATCAATTCTTTTTGAATTTATTTCAAAGCTTTTACCAAAATATTTGACTTTAAAATCTTGCATATTTTCAAGAAAAAAGTCAGCATTAGAAAAATCACAATTATCACTAATATTTTTACCTCTCATAAAATGGACAGGAACAACAATTGAGGGTTTTAATTTTTTTACTATATTTGAGGCCTCACTTCCGTTATAAGATTTGAATCCTCCTCCTATTGAAATAAATAAAATATCTGGACTGGACAAAATAATTTGACTATTTATATCCATTTCACCTGCAGCTCCTCCCATATGGACTATTTTTAAATTATTCTGCTCCCAACTCCAGACCGTAGCCATACCAAACCTTCTTCCCCCAACTCTGTCATGAGGAACCTCAATTCCATTTAATAATATATTTTCGAATTTATAAACTCCAGGTTCTACAAACATCAATTGATCATTTGGATTATATCCTTCATCAGCAAGTTTTGAACTAGCTAAAATAAAATCAGCATTGATGCCTTTTGGCTCATTTAAATCACTTGCACAACCAATAGCCTTAAAAGGATTTATAAGAACTGATTTTTCTCTTCCTTTAATTAAAAAACTACCATGACCTAAACTTTTTAATAACAAATCACCTGCCATAGCGGATGAGGGTATTAAAAATAAAAATAATATAAAAAGGAAAAATTTTTTAATTTTGATAATACTCATAGAAAAATTTAATAATTATATTTTACTTCTGTTCAGCCATATTTAGAAAATTACTGATTAATTTATGTCCAAATTGTGTTAGAACACTTTCTGGATGAAACTGAACACCATGTAAATTTTTATATTCTTTATGAGAAATTGCCATAATTGTTGAATCCTCTAGAGTTGCAGTTATTTCAAAACAAGAGGGGAGAGATTCTGAATCTACTATAAGACTATGATATCTAGTAGCCACAAATGGACTATCAATATCTTTGAATAATCCTTTTTTATTGTGAATAATTTTTGAGGTCTTTCCATGCATTAATTCTTTACCCACTATTACTTTACCGCCATAGGCTTGAGCCAAGGCTTGATGACCTAAACAGACTCCTAATATTGGAATTTCCTTTGATAAATTTTGGAGAATAGGCAGACAAATACCTGACTGATCTGGATTCCCTGGACCAGGAGACAATAAAATACCCTCGGGATTAATATGATTTATTTCTTCTAAGGTAATTTCATCATTTCTTTTTACTAATAATTCTTTTGTTATATGATGTTCTACTGAAAGCTCACCCAAGTATTGAACTAGGTTATAAGTAAAACTATCATAATTATCGATAACTAGAAACATATCTTTTTCAATTTAAAAATAATAACTTTATTTTAGGAATAAATAAGCATAGACCAATAATAACAGAATTAATTGAAGCTAATAATACAGCACCTGCTGAGCAGTCCTTTGCAATTTTAGCAAGATTACTAAACTTTTTTTTAATCACTAGATCAACTAAAGATTCGATTGATGTATTTATTATTTCTAAAGTCAATACAGAAAAAATAGTCACCAGCATAATCAAATAATCGCTTTTATCAAGTTGAAGAATAGAACCTATGAATAAACTAAAAAGAGCAAAAAGAACTTGAATTTTAAAATTTCTTGAATTTTTAAATGTATATTTAATCCCATTAAAAGCGTATCTAAAACTTATTAAAACATTTTTAGATGTCCTATAAGACCTTCTTCTACTTTTTAAAAGTTTTGCTTTACTCTTCATCTATAGTTGATTAATAAAGTCTTTCAATCTAATTTTGAAATTAAATATTCTTGAAAATTTAACATATTATCTAATTCATAATCATCATTATGTTCCCATCCCAAAAGATGCAATAATCCATGACTTGCTAACCAGAGCATTTCTTTTTTAATAGAATGATTAAATTCTAAGGATTGTTTAAAAGCCGTTTCTAAGGATATAAATAAATCTCCTAATTCAATAAAATTTAAATCTTTAGTAGTATCTTCATCAGAAATAATTGGGAAAGATAAAACATCAGTTGACCCAGATTTATTCATCCACTTTTGATTAATAGAAGAAATTTCATTATCATTAATAATCTGCAAACTTAACGAAAAACTTTTTTTGTCTAAAATAAAATTTGGAAAAGAAGTATCTTTTTCATTTAGAATTATTTTAATCCAACACAATAATACTTCTTCCCAAAAACCAGATTCGAAAATAAGCTTATCTGGCTTATTTATAAAATGATTTGATAAATTAGAAAAATCACTACATTTAAAAACTAAATCTATTTGTAAGTCATATAAATCTTTTTGATACATACTTTCATTAAACAGGAATATTAGGCTTTCCTAAAGTAGCTATTAAAATTAAAAGTCCGATCAGAAATAAAAAAGTAATTGAAAAATGAGAAATACTTTTAGAACCCTTCCTTACCATATTTCTCATAGCTAGTTTTATAAAGCTAGGAGGAGAAACTTTTTTTTCTAAATTTTCGTTTTTATTTGCCATATATTTATTGAATAGACTCTTTAGAAGAAATATTCATACGTAATAATTCATGAATAAATTGATCTAATCCACCATTAAGAACTGCATCTAAATCATTAGTCTCTTTCATTGTTCTTAAATCTTTGACCATTTGATAAGGATGAAAAACATAATTTCTAATTTGATTACCCCATGCAGCTTCAACAATATCACCTTTAATATCCGATATTTCAGAAGCTCTTTGTTCTTTAGCTATTACTAATAATTTAGCTTTAAGCAATAACATTGCTTTCTCCTTATTTTGTAACTGAGATCTCTCTTGAGTACATCTTACAGCGATTCCTGAAGGCAAATGTACAATCCTTACTGCTGTTTCTACTTTATTAACGTTTTGTCCTCCAGCTCCGCCTGATCTACTAGTTGTAATTTCTAAATCTTTATCAGGAATATCTAATGAAAGACTTTGATCTAATTTAGGCATGACCTCAACTCCAGCGAAACTAGTTTGTCTTTTACCATTTGCATTAAACGGTGAGATTCTTACTAATCTATGAGTACCTTTTTCATTTTGAAGATAACCATAAGCATATTTACCATTAACTTCAAAAGTAACGCTTTTAATACCTGCTTCTTCTCCATCAGATAAATCAGTAATTTCTAAGCTCATTCCATTATTATCTACCCATCTTGAATACATTCTTAATAGAATTTCCACCCAATCTTGTGCATCAGTGCCACCTGCACCAGCATTAATAGAGACGATAGCAGCTTCTTTATCATATTCACCACATAATAATCTTTGGAATTCCCACTTATCTAAATTCTCTCTTAAAGTGACTAACCCTTGATGTGACTCAACAATCATTTCTTCTTCAGGCTCTAAGGAATAAAGCTCAAGAGAAGCTTCAGCATCAGAAATTAACATCTTCCATTTATCTAACAATTGAAGTTGATCTCTAACATCATCAAGGTTGAGCATATGTTTTTTTGCATCTGCCTGATTACCCCAGAATTCTGGTTGAGCAGCAATTTGCTCTAACTCTTTTTTCTTAGCTACTAAATTGGGGACGTCAAAGACAATCCTGAGCATTACCCAGGCGCTTGGTTAACTCTGAAAGATCTTTTTTAAATTCTGTTATATCTATCAAAATAGAATTTAATTGTTATTTATAATCTAACAAGCACTTTTATTTAATAGTATAAAGTAAATAATATTTTAAAAAAATGTCTAAAGTTGAAATTTATACTTGGCGATTTTGCCCATTCTGCATACGGGCGAAATCTTTACTTGAAAAAAAAAATATAACTTTTACTGAACATAAAATAGATGGCGATGATAATGCAAGGGGACTAATGATGGAGAGAGCTAATGGTAAAAGAACAGTTCCTCAAATTTTCATTGATGACAAAAGTATTGGTGGTTGTGACGAACTTTATGAATTAGAAAAAGAGAACAAACTGGACTTATTACTGAATTAGATAATATGAAATTTCTATTTGTAGTAGACCCAATAAAAAATATAAATCCATTAAAAGATTCATCTGCAGCATTAATGCAAGCTTCTTCTAAGAAAAAGATAGAAGTATGGACTTGTACTCCTCAAGATCTAGAGGCAAGAGGAGATGAAGTATGGGCATCTTCTTGGAGAGCTGAAGTTTGTCCATGGGTTTCTTTTAAAGAAAATAAATGTATCCCTCTTGCTGAATTTAATTGTATTTGGATGAGAAAAGATCCCCCAGTAAATGAGGGATATTTATATGCAACTCATCTTTTGGAAGTGGCCGAAAGAAAAGGAGTAAAAGTTATAAATAAGCCTTCCTCATTACGTGCTTGGAACGAAAAATTAGGCGCATTGAGGTACAGCCATTTGATGGCTCCAACAATAGTTGCAAGTAAAGTAAAAGATCTTATTAATTTTGCACAAATTAATCATGATGTTGTTGTTAAACCACTTGGCGGAAAAGGAGGTCAAGGCGTTATTCGTCTAACTAAGGATTCTCCAGGTATTAAAGCAATGATTGAATTAATAACATCGCAAGAACAATTACCAGTAATGATGCAAAAATTCATTCCCGAAGTAAAAGAAGGGGATAAAAGAATAATTATTGTTAATGGTGAGCCAATTGGATCAATAAATAGAATTCCTCAAGGGGGAGACTTTAGGAGTAATTTAGCTATGGGAGGTAAAGCAGAAAAAACAAACCTTACAGATAAAGAAAAAAATATTTGTACTGAGTTATCTCAACATTTCAAAGATGAAGGTTTATTCTTTGTTGGTATAGATGTAATAAATGAAATGCTTAGTGAAATTAATGTAACAAGTCCAACAGGATTAAGAGAGATAGAAACTTTATCTAACAAAAGTGTTTCGGATCAAGTAATTGAAAAATTATTAGAAATTATTTAGTAGTTTTAGCAAGAAATATTTGCTTCGCTAAGGATTTAAATTTAAGTTGAATCTCCTCAATTTCTTTTTTAGAGATGGAACCTTTTACTAACCCTGAACCTGCGGTAAATTCTAGATTTTGATCAATATAACGTGCTCCTCTTATAGCTACTCTGAATTCTGAATTCCCTTCAGAATCTACCCACCCTATTGGGGAAGCATAATTTCCTCTAGAAAATGATTCAAGTGTGTTTATCCAACTAATTGCTTCCATTTTAGGAGATCCACAGACTGCTGGAGATGGATGCAAAACTCTAAGCAAATCAAAAGGGCATATGTTATGAATCTTGGAATATACCAAAGTTTGTAAATGAGAAATATCTCCAAAAGAAGTTACCTTTAACGAACTTTTTGTATAATTATTAATCTTTAAAACTTCCAAAGATTTAATTAAATATTCAAGTACATAATTATGCTCTTTTATATCCTTAGAGCTTTCCATAAGAGAATCCGGATTTAAATCACTTGATACTGTTCCAGCAATAGCTTCTAAAACCAAATCAGGCTTCCTAAAAGAAAATAATTTTTCAGGCGATGCTCCAAATATAATATCTTTACTATTTCTCCTCCAAACATATCTGCAAGTATTTGGTTGATTAGTTTTTAATTTTTTTAAAATATTTATTAGATTTAATTTATTTTTAAATTCTATTTTGACTCTTGAAGCTAAAACTATCTTTTCAAGGCTACCTTCCTCTACTAATTTAATTCCCTTTTTTATTAATTGCTTCAAATTATTATTTGATAATACTAAAGAATTCAAAAAATAATTGGTCGAAGGATAATTAAAACTATTTTTACTTTTTTGATTTTTTGAATTTAAGATCTGATCCCTTATTGACCATAGTTCTTCAATTAATGTCCTCAAAGAGGATTTACCCTCTACATGTGCATTAATTCTTAACCAACAATTCTTTTTATTTTTAATAATCAATATTTTAGGTAAAATGGCTTCTAAACCAGGAACGTCATACAAGCAATATTTTTTCTTTAGATTCTCTGAAAAAGAAAAAAAATAAATTATTTTTGAAAGCGCAGAGGTATTCGATTCATCAGTCAAATTTATTAGATTATTAAAGTTCTCATCGCTAAATTCTTTGGCTACTTTAAATTTTTTAGGCCCTTCCAAAGTTAGATATTTACATTTCTCAAGAGCTATATATGACATTTTATTATCCTCTTCCCAAAAAGAAGAAAAAGAATATTTATCAATAAAAAATTCATATATATCAAATAAATCAACGCAAGGTATCTCAATACAAATACTTACTAATCCAGAATTTACCCCTTTCTTATCGAAATTGGCAAAAACGCCTTTTAAAAAATCTGAAAAGTTTAAATTATTTTTCATCACTTATTGAAAATAACTAAAAATCATGTATTAAAGTAAAAAATGTAACTCAATTTATAAACTATATTTAATAATTATAGTTTTCTTAACTGCATTAATAATGAATGAAAGAAATAAAAGTTTATGGAAACAAGCAATAAAATGGCCTCTTTATTCAGTAGCAATTTTACCAGTTTTTATTTCAGGAGCTTATACCCTCAACTCTTTCAAAAATGTCAAAATATATAATTTAATTGCATTCACAATCGCTGCAATATTAATACTAATTTGGGAAAATCTAACTAATGATTTATTTGATTCAGAAACAGGAATTGATGAATTTAAATTTCATTCCATTGTAAATCTTGTACGAAGTAAAAGAATAGTTTCAATTACCGCTTATACCTCTCTATTAATTGGATTATTAGTAATTGCCATTATTTCAATTTCGACGAGCATAAATGTAATGCTATTAGTCGGCGCTTGCTGCTTCTTAGGATATTTATATCAAGGACCGCCTTTCCGTTTGGGCTACCAGGGTTTAGGAGAACCATTATGTTGGTTAGCTTTTGGCCCCTTTGCTTACGCCGCTGCTTTAATTGCATTAAATCCATCAGATATATACATGATTTCTATTCCTTGGAAAGAGTCATTATTACTTGGTTCAGGATCCTCATTGGCAACCACACTAGTACTATTTTGCTCTCATTTTCATCAGATAAAAGAAGATAAAGAACATGGTAAAAATTCACCTTTAGTTCGTTTAGGAGCGAAAAAAGGAGCTAAAATTATTCCTTGGATAGTTTTTATAATTTATGTTTTCCAACTTTTTTTAATAATTAATGGATTTATTCCGATACTTTGTGTTCTTTTTCTTATAAGTTTTCCTCAATCATTAAAGCTTATAACTTTGTTGAAATATTCATATAACAAACCTGAAGCAATAAAAAATTGTAAATTTATTGCTATCAAATTCCAAACGCTAAATGGCATTGGATTAATAGCTGGATTTATCATAGATTACTTGATTTATAAATGAACTTAACTTTTAAAAAAAAATCTTTTTTCTTTAAATTATCTTCGAAAGTGGATAATTCAAATACAACATATAACTATAAATCTGGGTGGATAATTAAATTAAAAAATATGGAAAAGGGAGTTGGTTTTGGAGAAGTAAATCCACTAAGAAAACAAGATTTAGATACATGTAAAATACAATTAAATAAGATTCCCAAATACATAAATTCAAAAAATATATCTGAGTTAATAAAGAATTTTCACCCATGCATTCAATCAGCAATAAACACTGCATTAGCTGAAATTGAAAGAAAAATAAATTTTCAGGAAAATTATTGCTTTAATGAAATTGATCAAACAGCTATACTTTTAGATCCTCATAACGCTCTTAAAGAATTAATAATCTTAAAAGGTAATAAACTTTTGAATGAGAAATCAATCACTATTAAATGGAAAGTAGGCATACAAGATAATTTCTCCGAAGAAAAAACTCTAATAAAGATACTAAATCATTTAAAAAGTAATATAAAATTAAGAATAGATGCGAATGGTTCTTGGAAAAGAGAAATAGCTAATAGATGGGTTGATATTTTGAAAGATATTGAAAATATAGATTGGCTAGAACAGCCTCTTTCTAAAGATGATATAGAGGGTTTAAAAGAACTTAATAAAAAGATGCCAATTGCTTTAGATGAATCACTGTTAAAATATCCATATTTGATTAATGAATGGGATGGTTGGCAAATTCGCAGACCTTCTCAAGAAAGAAATCCTATGCATCTTTTAAAAGAGTTAAAAGATAAAAAAGGTTTTAGATCCTTAAGCACTTCTTTTGAGACAGGAATAGGCAGAAGATGGCTTTTTCATTTATCTTCTCTACAGCTATTGGGACTAACTCCCAAAGTTCCTGGATTGGCTTTAAAAAAAAATCCTAATTCTTTTCTTTTCCTAAATGATGCTCAAAAGATTTGGGATCAATTATGAAAAATAAAATTCATATTATTGAAGTTGAAAATAATGAAAAAGAATCTATAAAAAAAATTCTTGAAAATATAAACGATAAAAAAATAACCTATATAAAAAATAAATCTTATAAAACTGAAGAAATATTAGAGACTATAGATATAACTGGACCTGCAATTATCTTAAATAGTAGTGGCAGTAGTGGAAAGCCTAGAAAATGCATACATAGTTTAGAAAATCTTAATTCGTCTGCTAAGGCATCTGGAATTTGGCTTGAAAAGCAAGGATTTAAATTACAAAACTGTTTAATATTTAATACTTTACCTTTGAATCATATCAGTGGATTAATGCCACTATTTAGAAGCAAAATATGGAATTGTGAGCATATCAATATTTCTCCTAAATTAATTAAAAAAACCAAGGAATTATTATTCTTTACTAATGAGATAAAAAAAGAAAATCAACACCTGATAACATCATTAGTTCCAACACAATTAAAAAGGCTTTTATCTGAAAACGATGGGATTAATTGGTTAAAGATTTTTGATTTAATTTGGATTGGTGGTGCATCTATATCTAGTGAAACTTCTCGCAAGTGCAGACTAGAAAAAATAAATTTAGCACCCTGTTACGGATCAACTGAAACTGCTGCCATGGTTACAAGCCTAAAACCTAAGGAATTTTTAGAAGGGATTGATAATGTTGGAGAAATACTATGTGATATAAATTTAAGAATTAGTAATAAGGGTTTAATCAAAATCAAATCAGAAAGAATAGGAATTGAATTGCTTGAAGCTTCTAAAACTAAAAATTTCAAAGATAAAAATGGTTGGTGGGAAAGTAGTGATTTGGGAGAAATCCAAGAATTGAATGATTCTTCTTATTTAAAATTTATTAGAAGAATAGATAATGCTTTTAATTCTGGAGGTGAAATAGTTTTTCCAGAATTAATTAAATTACGATTAAGTAAATTTATCTCAAATGAAAAAATTCCAATAGAAAATTTCAAGATCTTAAATATACCTAATAAAGAATGGGGAAATAAAATTGCAATCAATATTGATTTTAAAAAACGAACTTCTAAAACAGATATTGAATATTCATTAAAAATATTAAAAAACTTTTCTAAAAATTGGCCAAAACATGAGAGACCTGAAGCTTGGATTATTGGTAAAAATCAATCAAATTACATTAAAAAATCTAATTTCATATTTGAAAAATAGTAACTCATGATAATTAACACTCTTTTAAATTCGTATTTATATTGGAAGCCTCTATCCACCTCTCCAGTTGATCAGGTAATTTAACTTTCAATTTTGAATCAACATCTAAAGAACAATGGATGATTTTTCCTTCAGCGACATTAATTTCATCCTTTAAAAAAAATGTATTTACTTGAAATAAGTGATTATTAATTTTTTTGGGGAATATCTTAATTGAAAGTAAATCGCCAATCTTAATAGGTGATAAAAAATTGGCTTCGCAATTAACTATGGGACATATAATTTGATTTTTATGGGAATTAGCATCGGGGAAAATATCCTGATGAGGAATACCATATATATCTATACTTTCTTCCCAACTTTCATGTGCCCATCTTAAAAGGTTGTGAAAATGTATAACTCCTGCAGAGTCACAATCACCAAACCTTACTTTCCTTTTTAAAATCAACCAATTTTTAGGTTTCATTAAAAGGTTTACCTGTCTACAGAACCCATAATGACGTCTATAGAGCCAAGGATAGCCATAATATCAGCTATTTTTGCTCCCTTTAAAATATGAGGCAATATTTGAAGATTATTTAAATCAGCAGCTCTAATTTTAAATCTCCATGGTGTAACTTCATTATTTCCTTGAATAAAAACTCCTATTTCACCTTTCCCAGATTCTAATCTTGTATATAATTCTCCGTTAGGGATCTTAAAAGTAGGCGCAACTTTCTTAGCTACATATTGATAATCCATACCAAATATTTCACTTTTTTTATCCTCTGTAGCCATGCGTTGAGCTTCTAAATTTTCTGTTGGGCCTCCAGGAATCATTTCGCAAGCTTGACGAATAATTTTTAATGATTGTCTCATTTCTTGAACTCTAACTCGATATCTGGCATAACAATCACCTTCTTTTTCGGAAGCAATTTCCCATTCAAAATCGTCATAACATTCATAACTATCAACTTTTCTCAAATCCCAAGAGACTCCAGAAGCCCTAAGCATTGGTCCAGAAAGTGACCAATTAATTGCTTGATCTCTTTCTATGGTTCCAAGACCTTCAATTCGTTTTTTGAATATAGGGTTATTTGTTATTAGTTTTTCATATTCATCAATCTTTGGAGCAAACCAATCACAAAAATCAATGCATTTTTCTAACCATCCGTAAGGCAAATCACAAGCTACACCTCCTATTCTAAAAAAATTATTATTTATCAATCTTTGTCCAGTAGCAGCTTCCCAAAGGTCATAAATCATTTCTCTTTCTCTAAAAATATAAAAGAATGGAGTTTGAGCTCCTACATCTGCTAGAAATGGACCTAGCCATAAAAGATGATTTGCAATTCTATTGAGCTCTAACATTAGAACTCTTATATAACTGGCCCTTTTGGGTATAACAATATTCGCCAATCTTTCTGGTGCATTTACTACAATAGCTTCATAAAACATTCCGGCTGCATAATCCATTCTGCTTACATAAGGTACATACATAACGTTTGTCCTGTTTTCAGCTATCTTTTCCATGCCTCTATGCAAATATCCAATTACGGGCTCACAATCTATTACGTTCTCGCCGTCAAGGGTTACAACTAACCTTAAAACTCCATGCATAGATGGATGATGAGGGCCAAAGTTGACCACCATCGGTTCTGTTCTAGTCTCTAGTTGAGCCATTAATAATTTAACCTCTATTTAAATCTTAGTAGAAAGTTATGCAAACTGACCTTTCTGATTCATCTTTATTCAATCATAAGTCAGTGATGACAGATGAAATTTTAGTTTCTGTAGATCAATATCCATTAATATCAGACAATAAACTAACAGCGATAGATGCAACTTTAGGTGGTGGTGGACACTCATATCAATTATTAAAAAAATATCCTGATTTAAAAATAATTGGACTAGATCACGATCCATTCGCAAGAAAGTCAGCATTTATTAAACTTGAAGAATTTAAATCGAGGATTGAAATATGTCCCTCAAATTTTGCGAACTTTGAGCCAAAAGAAAAAGTTTCTTTTGTAATAGCAGATCTTGGAGTCAATAGTAATCAGATAGATAACCCACAAAGAGGATTTAGTTTTCAAAAAGATGGGCCTTTAGATATGCGAATGAATCCGTTACTTAAGATGAATGCTGAGGACTTAATTGAGACTTTAAGTGAAAAAGATCTGGCTGATTTAATTTTTAAATTTGGTGATGAAAGATTATCACGAAAGATTTCTTGGAGAATCAAAAAAGATTTAAAAGAAAAAGGCAAATATTCGGGTACAAAAGATTTAGCCTATTCCATTTCTGGTTGTTTCCCACCCAAACAAAGACATCGAAAAATTCATCCTGCGACTAGAACATTCCAAGCACTAAGAATTGCTGTAAATAAGGAAATCGAAGCACTCGAAAGATTCTTAGAGATTTCTCCAGATTGGCTATTACCCGGGGGAATAATTTCAGTTATTAGCTTTCATTCAATAGAAGATCGACTGGTAAAAAATTCTTTTAAGGGTGATGAAAGATTAAAAAATCTCACAAAAAAACCAATTACACCAAATGAAAAAGAAATTGAAAATAATAAAAGATCTCGAAGCGCAAAATTAAGAATTGCTCAATTAAAATAATTAAAATCTCAGCGTAATAATTTAATAGAATCTGTAATTATCTCAATTGATTTTTCTATATCTTCTGTATTAGTCATCAAACCAATACTTAATCTTAATGAAGCTTCTGCTTCTTTAAAAGATCTTCCTAGAGCGAGTAATACATGCGAAGGCTGACCATTACTACACGCTGACCCACTAGAACAGATTATTTTAGATTTCAAACTTTTATGCAATTTTGAACCATTGATATCAAGTACTGTCAGATTCAAATTATGAGGTAATCTTTCTTTCATTGACCCATTTATTTCCACTCCAGAATTGTTGCCTAATAATCCCTTCAAAAGTTTATCTCTATGAAAAAGAAATTTCTGGATATTCTTTTTTTGATTTAAAACTGCTATTTCTATTGCTTTAGTAAAACCTACTATCAAAGGTAATGGCAATGTTCCTGATCTTAAACCAAACTCTTGACCTCCTCCTAAAACTAAAGGCTGCAGCTCAATATCTCTATCAATCAAAAGTATTCCTACCCCTTTAGGACCATATATTTTATGTGAGCTTATTGTTAACATATTTGCTACTGAGTCAAGGCTATCAAACTCAAGAAAACCTAAACATTGTGCATAATCAGAATGGAGAACTATACCCCTTGAACTGCATATTTCTGAAATTTCTTTCAAAGGCTGAATAACTCCTATTTCATTATTTGCCATCATGATACTTACCAAAAATGTATCATCTCTTATACAGCTAACAAATTTCTCTTCTGAAACTAAACCATCTTTTTCTGGACTAATTTCAGTAATATGAAATCCCTCTTTTCTTAATTGATCTAGGGGCTCTAATACAGCTTTATGCTCTGTTTTTAGAGTAATAATATGACCATAATTTTTTGTTTCTTTATGATATTTCCTAGCGAAACCAAGCAAAGCCAAATTATTAGATTCTGTTGCTCCACTAGTAAAAACTACTTTCTTTTTTTTTAGAAACAAATATTCTTGTATTTTTTCTCTTGAGACTTCTAATATGGCACTTGCATTAATGCCTGCTAGATTTGATTTACTCGAGGGATTAGAAAATATTTCACTCCAATAAGGTACCATAGAATTTACAACATCCTCTAAACAAGGGGTTGAGGATTGATAATCTAGTAGTATGGGAGTTGAAAGCATCATATTTAGTATATAAAATTTTTATTAGGCTAAAGAAAATTTAATTTAAAATTAAAAAATGAATGACACTAATCAAATAAATAATGAAACAATTAGAAAGTCAAAAATTTTATTGGTAGATGATGAGCCTGGTTTAAGAACAGCTGTAAAAACATTTCTCGAAGACGAAGGATTTGAAATTTTTATTGCCGTTGACGGAGAGGATGGATGGGAAAAAGCTCAAACAATTTTCCCAGACCTAATTATTAGCGATATTATGATGCCGAGATCAAATGGTTATACTTTATTAGAAAAAATAAGAGGAGATGAAAAGCTAGGTGGAACTCCAGTTATTTTTCTTACAGCAAAGGGAATGACTTTAGATAGAACCCAAGGATATCTTGCAGGTATCGATGATTATATTTCTAAACCCTTTGATCCAGATGAATTATCTGCAAGAGTTAAAAATGTAATTAATAGGCAAGAGCGATTACTCAAAGAAGCAGCCCGATTTGCTGATATTGATGTGAGCAAAATGGCAAAACAGATCACTGAAATAAAATCTATGCTTACAGATCAGAATCCACTCAATCAAGAAAATTCTATAGATATACCTAGCTTCACGCCAAGAGAAGCAAGCGTACTTCAACTTGTAGCAGAGGGGCTTATGAATAAAGAAATAGCCAGACAACTAGAAACCTCTATTAGAAATGTTGAAAAATATGTAAGCAGGCTTTTTATTAAGACGAGTACATCTAGCAGAACCGAATTAGTCCGTTATGCACTTGAAAATCACCTAGTAAAATAATTTATTTAACTTTCTTAAACTCAATTAATTTGGAAAAATAAAATGGAGCTTGATTTAATTTCTTTTGAACGACAGTAAAACCTTTTTCATTAGCAGCATTAATAATCCCTTTTTCTCTTAATGTATAAGCTCTAGTGGTTTTACTTGGCCCAGGGAACAACTTTCCGATATTCTTTAACACGGCCAATATTGGCGTATAAGGGGCAAAACTAACTATTAGCTTCTCTTTACTCAAGTCACATAAATGTCTGACCATTTCTTCAGCGACTGGTTGTGGGTAATGAATAAATACATCTAAACAAATGACAACATCAAATAATCCTTTTAACTGTTCAAGATCACTCGTTAGAAATTTAATTTTTCTTTGACTTAGCCCCAATTCATTGATGCGTTTCTTTGTTTCTTTAATCATTTCAGAAGATATGTCACTTACCTGCAAATCTTTTATACCAAGCTTTAGTAAAGGGATAGCTAAACTTCCAACACCGCAACCAGCATCACAAAAAGACTTACTTGTTAATTCAGGGTAATTTTTTACATAAGAAACGACATCATCGACAGTCTTTTGATGACCTTTTCTAATATTTTTCTGCACTGTATTGATTTCTTCTGATTTACTATAAATTTTTCTCCATCGATCAAAACCAGTCCCATTGAAATACTCCATAACTTCACTTTTTTCAAGATTTTTATTAGATGTCATAACAATTCATACAAAAATAGTCTTTTTTATACTAACTAACTAGCGCACAAGTAATTGCACGGCATTATAAGAAAAGAATTGATTTGTTATTTTGTCAGAATTGAGTTCCAGAAATATTTGCAAAATTGCTGTAGTAATGGGAAGTGATTCAGATCTAAAAACTTTGAAACCTGCAATAGATATATTAAACGAATTTGGGATAGAAACAGAGGTTGGTATACTTTCTGCGCATCGAACACCAATGGAAATGATGGAATATGCAAAAAAAGCAGAGTCAGAAAACATAAAAGTTATTGTCGCAGGGGCCGGTGGAGCTGCTCACCTGCCTGGAATGATAGCTTCGCTTACATGCATTCCTGTCATAGGCGTACCAGTAGAGAGTAAAACTCTGAAAGGAATTGACTCTCTATTATCAATAGTTCAAATGCCTGCAGGGATTCCCGTAGCGACAGTGGCAATAAACGGTGCAAAAAATGCTGGTTTATTAGCAATTCAAATCCTTAGTTTATTTGATGAAGCTTTAAGAGTAAAAATTAAAAAATTTAGAGAGAATATGCATGCACAAGTAAGAACTAAAAATAGTAAATTGACTAATATGGGGGCTGATAATTACCTGAAAACTGATTAAATGGATTTTTATAAATTAAACCCTTTCAAGTAAATTATGTTCTCTAAGAAAATTAATAATTTTTTCAACAGAATCATTTAAATCTAAAGAACCTGTATCAACAACTATTTCAGGATTTGCAGGTGCCTCATATGGACTAGATATCCCAGTAAATTCTTTAATTTCTCCCAAACGTGCTTTTTTATATAAACCTTTGGTATCTCTACTCTCACACACATCAATGTCTGCAGCGCAATATACTTCAATAAAATCTTTTGATCCAATAATATTTCTAACCTTATTTCTATCCCTAATGAAAGGGGAGACAAATGCAGTAATAGTTATGATTCCAGCGTTCATAAATAAATTAGCTACTTCTCCTATTCTTCTTATGTTTTCTTCTCTATCTTCATCAGAAAATCCAAGATCCTTGCATAAGCCATGTCTAATATTATCTCCGTCTAGTACATAAGTTGATAACCCATCCAAGTGTAAAACCTCATTTACAGCATTAGCTAAGGTACTTTTCCCAGACCCTGATAAACCTGTAAACCAAATTACCATTCCTTTATGTCCTCTCATTTTTTCTAACTTATTTCTATCAATACTTAAATTGTGCCATTTTATATTTTTTCCTGAATTTTTCTGATTTGAGTCCGTCATCTTTTTCTGTTTCTTAAAGTAGAAATCCATTTTAACTCTTGACTCATAAATTTTGAAATCCTTCTTTGCGAAGAAACTCAATTGATTTGTTTACCATATCTCCTTGTAATTGAATATATTCACCTACTACAGTACCTCCAGTACCACAAAAGACTTTCATTTTTTTTAGTAATTCCTTAACTTCTATTTCATTTCTAATAGCTAAACCTTTTATTAAAGTAATAGTTTTTCCTTTTTTACCTTTTTTTTGTTTAGAGATATTTATTTTTGATATTTTTGTAAAATTCTCTTCTTTAGGTTTTTCTTCATAAATATTTTCCTGATTATCAAATTCAATCCAATTTTTTTTTCCCATTATTTTTTATATAATCTATAGTTAGTTCATACTTATACTATAAAAAATTGGTAAGTACAATTTCCCGTCAGGATCAAAATAATAATGATGATTTAAATCAACCTTCAAAAGAAGGAAGGTTTGGAAAATATGGTGGTCAATATGTACCTGAAACACTAATGCCAGCTCTTTTTGAACTAGAAGAAGCAGCGTCTGATGCATGGAAAGATAAACAATTTGTTAATGAATTAAATCATTTGCTAAAAACTTACGTAGGAAGAGAGACCCCATTGTATGAAGCTAAAAGACTTACTGAATATTACCAAACAAAAACCTCTACTAGCAGGATATGGCTCAAAAGAGAAGACCTAAATCATACTGGTGCTCATAAAATCAATAATGCGTTAGGGCAAGCTTTATTAGCGATAAGAATGGGTAAACAAAGAATAATTGCAGAAACAGGTGCTGGGCAACATGGAGTTGCTACTGCTACTGTATGTGCGAGATTTGGCTTGAAATGCATTATCTACATGGGGGCGGAAGATATAAAAAGACAATCATTAAACGTCTTTCGGATGAAACTTTTAGGCGCTGAAGTTAAAGTTGTCACTTCAGGTACTGCAACTCTCAAAGATGCAACTAGTGAAGCTATAAGGGATTGGGTATCCAATGTAGAAACAACACATTATATTTTGGGTTCAGTTGCAGGACCACACCCATTTCCAATGATTGTTAGAGATTTTCATGCAGTTATTGGAGAAGAAGCTAAAAAACAATGTCTTGAATCATTTGGATCATTACCTGACATTTTGCTTGCTTGTGTGGGTGGAGGGTCAAATGCAATGGGTCTTTTTCATCCTTTCGTAAAAGAAAAATCAGTTCGACTAATTGGAGTTGAAGCGGCCGGAAGCGGAGTCAATACTGAAAAACATGCCGCGACTATTACTAAAGGATCTGTGGGAATATTACATGGATCAATGAGTCTTCTTTTACAAGATAAGGATGGTCAAGTACAAGAAGCACATTCTATAAGTGCAGGTCTTGATTATCCTGGGGTAGGTCCTGAACATAGTTATTTAAAAGATATAGGAAGAGCAGAATATGGCTCTGTAACTGATGCAGAAGCTTTAGACGCTTTAAAACTAGTGAGTGAACTAGAAGGAATTATCCCTGCACTCGAAACAGCTCATGCCTTTGCATGGTTAGAAAAATTATGTCCTACCTTAGATAAAGATACAGAAATAGTAATTAATTGTTCTGGTAGAGGAGATAAGGATGTTAATACAGTCGCATCATCTTTGAATATTGAGTAACTAATATCTAGGAATTGTTTGATCAATATATTTACTCCATCCATCTATACCTTCTTCAAGATTCCAAATCTCTTTTACGAGTTTGTTATCTAATGACCATTGTCCAAAATTATAACTTCTGATACCGGCATGACAAAGAACAACAAACTTTTTATATTTTGCATCACTAATTTTGGTTTTTACGTACTGGGGCGAAACTTTACTTATTGGTAAATGTAAAAATTCCCTAGGGAAACAAGCAATCTCGAGTTCTGAATCCTCTCTAACATCAATAATAATGGGATTTTCATCTTCAGAATTAAACCATTCATTAAGCTCAAAAGCATTTAAAGTTTTCGGATAATTTCCCAATTGTTAGAATTGAATATTTGTTATTAACAATTTTATAAGTAAGGTTGCAAGAACATGTTTATTGTTAAAAATAAAAATAAAATAATGAATAATGAATATTAAATACTTAACTGTAATAACGATATTATTCTTATGTTGTATTTTTGGATTTGAAGAAATTTCTTATAGTTTAAATAAAGAAAGCCAAGATGATATTTCAGAATTAAAAATCTTGAAGTACTTACCGAAAGATAATAAAACATTCTTCATTTCAAATACTAAAAGTTCAGAAATCACTAACGCTGTAAGGAAAAGCTTTGAAACAAAGAATAAAGATGAGCTTGTTTTGATAAAGAATAGTATATTGGCTTACTTAGGCATAGATTTAGGTACGAACAAATTAGAAGATATTTATAATAATGAAATTGTAATAACTACCTATGATAATAAAGAAAAAGATATAGATGATGCCTTAATAATCTTCAAAATTAAGGAAAACAAAGATATAGATGATATTTTAAATCTTACCAATAAAATTAATGAGCCTGATAAACTAGTAAAAATATTTAGAGAAAATAAATTAAATTATTTAAAATATATATATCGAACCAATGATAATTATATTATTACTTCCTCTAATAAAACCTTAATACTTGATGCATTACAATCAAATAATATTGATAAAAATATCGAAAAAAAATATATCTCTTTTAAAGAAGTATTGAAGAATTTTAAAAATGAACATAATATATTTTTAACTAATAATTTCAAAACAAATGACCTATTAAATAACAAAAATTATACTCTAAAAAAAGATGACTATTTAGTAACTTTGTTTAATTTTAAAGATACAGATCTCATATTAAAATCTTACTTAATTAATAATAAAAAAAGTTCAGATGTAACATCTTATAAAGAAATAGATAAAGTGAATTTTTTAGATACAAAAAATTATCAAATATCAATTTATAATAATTTATTAGATTCTAATAAATATCTTGATAATATCAAAATAAATAGTTTTGAAAAAGATTTTATTAAAGAAATAAATGATAAATTAAAACAAAACATACTATTTCTAAGTTCTGATAATAATTGGTTATTAATTTACGATAATAATAATTTTTCTATTGAGGGAATAAAATTATTAGAAGATTTCAATAAAAATAGTTTAGAAAATAATAATAATACTTATACATTATATTCAAAAGATATACTTAAAAAAGAAGAAAATATTATAAAACAGACTAATTATAAAAAGATTTTTTTAGTTCAAACTGACAATCTAAACTTTATTAGTAACACTTTAATAAATGAAGCAGATATAGATTCAATTTCAAATGAATTTTTTAGTTTAAGAGGTGATCTTAATGCTAAATATTTTCTAAATAAAAAAATAAATCTTAAGAATCCTTACTCTATTCATACTAAAAATGTCTCTTATTTAGAAAACATTAATTACATCTTTAAAAATGTAATTAATTTATCAATTATGGAATTTAAAGCAATAATCAAACAATCTATTCCAGAAACAGCTCCTATTTATTATGCAGAAACTAATTTGAAAATATTTAATAATTAAATTTGATTGATATCTTGTGGTTAACTAAAAATTATTTGACTATCTTAGACCTATAAACGATTTATATCACATTAAAATTTTGGATACTAATAAACTAATTTTAAAACCAGGATTAGAGGGTGTTCCAGTAACTAATTCATCAATATGTGATATTGACGGTCAAAAAGGGAAATTATTATATAGAGGCTATTCAATTGAAGAATTAGCACAGAAAAGTAGTTTCTTAGAAACTGCTTTTTTATTAATTTGGGGAGAATTACCTTCATCAACAGAACTAAGGGATTTTGAACAAGAAGTACAGATGCATCGGAGATTAAGCTTCAGAGTAAGAGATATGATGAAATGCTTCCCTGCCACAGGGCATCCCATGGATGCTCTGCAATCCAGTGCCGCCTCTCTTGGTCTTTTTTACTCAAGAAGAGCAATAGATGATCCAAAATATATTTATAACGCAGTGATAAGGCTAATTGCAAAAATTCCAACAATGATTGCTGCATTTCAACTTATAAGAAAAGGACAAGATCCCATACAACCTAGGGATGATTTGTCCTACTCATCGAATTTTCTTTACATGTTGACTGAGAAAGAACAAGATCCTATAGCTGCAAAAGTTTTTGATAGATGCCTAATTCTTCATGCAGAACACAGTTTAAATGCGAGTACATTTAGTGCACGAGTTACAGCTAGCACTCTTACAGACCCATACGCGGTAATTGCCTCTGCAGTAGGAACATTAGCTGGTCCTCTTCATGGAGGAGCAAATGAAGATGTAATTAAAATGCTAGAAGATATTAAAACTCCTGAAAAAGCTGCTTCTTTTCTAGAAGATGCGATTCAAAACAAAAGTAAAATAATGGGTTTCGGTCATAGAGAATATAAAGTTAAAGATCCTCGAGCAATTATTCTTCAGAAATTAGCAGAGGAGCTTTTTATAAGGTTTGGTAAAGATGAAATGTACGAAGTTGCTAAAAAATTAGAGTTAGAAGCTATTCCAAGGCTAGGAGGAAAAGGTATTTTTCCAAACGTTGATTTCTACTCTGGCCTTGTTTATAGAAAACTTGGTATTCCCCGTGACTTATTTACTCCTATTTTTGCAATATCAAGAGTCGCAGGTTGGTTAGCTCATTGGAGGGAACAATTAGGAGCAAACAGAATTTTTAGACCATCGCAAATTTATACCGGTTCGGCTCCAAGAGATTGGATTACTTTAGAAAATCGAAAATAATATTTTCAGCTTTTCATAAAAAACACACATATTGTTTCTGAAGAGTTAATCTAAAGAATAAATAACAACAAAATTTTGAACTCCGGATTAGATCTCGAATATAGTTTTAATGAAATCTTAAAAGGATTAGGCCTCTCAAGTGAGCTTGCTCATATAATTTGGCTACCTTTACCAATGTTATTAGTTTTAGTATCAGCAGTAGTTGGTGTATTAGTCACAGTTTGGTTAGAAAGAAAAATATCTGCTGCTGCCCAACAAAGAATAGGTCCAGAATATGCTGGAGCTTTAGGAGTACTTCAACCAATTGCAGACGGTCTGAAATTACTTGTAAAAGAAGATATTATTCCTGCCAAAGCAGATTCAATTCTATTCACTGGTGGACCTATATTGGTATTGGTACCGGTTATTCTCTCCTGGTTAATTGTTCCCTTTGGTCAAAACTTGCTTATTAGTAATGTTGGTATTGGAATTTTTCTTTGGATAGCTCTAAGTAGTATTCAACCCATTGGACTTCTTATGAGTGGCTACGCCTCGAATAATAAATATTCACTATTAGGGGGATTAAGAGCAGCTGCTCAATCTATTAGCTATGAAATACCTCTGGCTTTGTCTGTACTAGCTATTGTTTTAATGACAAATTCCCTTAGTACTGTTGATATTGTTAATCAACAAAGTGGAGCTGGAATATTAAGTTGGAATATATGGAGACAACCTGTTGGATTCATAATTTTCTGGATATGTGCTCTTGCTGAATGCGAAAGGCTACCATTCGACTTGCCAGAAGCTGAAGAAGAATTAGTAGCGGGTTATCAAACTGAATATGCTGGAATGAAATTTGCTTTATTTTATTTAGGCAGTTACATAAACTTAATCCTATCTGCATTATTAGTATCTATACTTTATTTAGGAGGGTGGGGATTTCCTATTCCTGTTGAGATAATTTCTAAAGTTCTCAATCTTCCAATTAATGCTCCTGTGATTCAAGTTTTCACAGCCTCTATAGGAATCATAATGACTGTTCTTAAAGCATATCTATTGGTTTTTATTGCTATATTATTGCGTTGGACAACACCAAGGGTGAGAATAGATCAACTACTAGATTTAGGATGGAAATTCCTTCTCCCCATATCTCTTGCTAATCTACTTGTGACAGCAGGACTAAAATTAGCTTTCCCTCAATTTTTTGGTGGATAATGTTTAAGTACATATACTTAAACATTAAATAAATCCACTAGAATAAAATAACAAAGTAAATTCTTTAAAATGAAAGATTTTCTTCAAAAAGTAAATAGTTATATTAAAGAGGCCTTCAGCGCTGGCAAATATTTATTTGATGGATTTTCTGTAACTTTTGATCATCTCCGAAGAAGACCAGTTACAGTTCAATACCCTTATGAGAAGTTAATTCCCTCTGAAAGATATAGAGGAAGAATACATTATGAATTTGATAAATGCATAGCCTGTGAAGTATGCGTACGCGTTTGTCCAATAAATCTACCAGTGGTGGACTGGGTTATGAATAAAGAAACTAAGAAAAAGGAACTTAGAAATTACTCTATAGACTTCGGCGTTTGTATTTTTTGCGGGAATTGTGTTGAATATTGTCCTACAAATTGCTTATCTATGACTGAAGAATATGAATTAGCTTCATTCGATAGGCATAATTTAAATTTTGACAATATAGCATTAGGTAGACTTCCTACAAACGTTACTACTGATCCATCTGTAAAACCTCTTAGGGAACTTGCATATTTACCTAAAGGAGTTATGGATCCTCATGAAGTCCCTCCTTCTGATGTTCGAGTTGGTAAACTACCTGAAGAAGTTTATGATTGGATAAAACCAGGAGTTAATGATAAAAAAAATCCTGCTATCACACCAAAAAATTAATTTAAAATAATTCATGTCTATAGCAGTCACAACCCAAATAATTTGTTTTTTAGTATTATCTTTAGTTGTAATAGTTGGAGCTCTAGGAGTTATTCTTCTTGAGAGTATTGTTTACTCTGCATTTTTGCTTGGTGGAGTCTTCATGAGTGTTGCAGGCTTATATTTGCTCTTAAACGCTAGTTTTGTTGCAGCAGCACAAGTATTAGTTTATGTCGGAGCAGTTAATGTTTTGATCATTTTTGCCATAATGTTAGTTAATAAAAAAGAAGATTTGAAGCCTATCGATAACCTTAAGTCAAGAAGAATTATATCAACATCAATTTGTTTAACTCTTCTTAGTCTCTTAATTAGAGTTGACTTATCTAATGTATGGGGTTTAGCAGATCCTAATAAGTCTATAGGTGAGGAATCTACAATAAGAATTGGAGAGCACTTATTTAGTGATTATTTACTCCCATTTGAAGTGGCATCCGTACTACTTTTAATGGCTATGATTGGAGCTATAGTTTTAGCGAGAAGAGATGTTATGAATGAAGATATTTCAACAGGATTACCAGTTGACCAAGAGTTGATTGAAAAATCAAGTGAACCATTGCTAATGAAAAAAAATTAATATGAATTTAGAGACAATTCCACTACAAGCCTTTTTAATAGTTTCCTCAATATTATTTTGTATAGGTATTTGGGGATTATTAAATAGTAGAAATGCAGTAAGAGTTTTGATGAGCATAGAATTAATGTTGAACGCAGTTAATATCAATTTGATGGCATTTTCTTCATATATAGACAATAACCTTATTCAGGGGCAGGTTTTTGCAATTTTTGTTATTACAGTTGCCGCAGCAGAAGCAGCTGTAGGTTTAGCTATTTTGTTATCTCTATATAGAAATAGAGTCACTGTGGATATGGAAAGTTTTAATTTATTAAAGTGGTAAAAAGCTTCTAGTGAAACTTTCGTTGGTTCTTATTATATATCGTTCTAACAGTCCTATAGCTCTAGAAACATCCATATTTTGTGAAAATTCTCTCAAAAATAGAAATATAGAGTCATACAGGATAGAAAGTGATTTTGATAAAAATCAATTTGAAAGCTATTTTTCTAATCTTGCTTCATTCCCTGAGTTAGTAATTGTTCTTGGTGGTGATGGAACTGTACTTAAATCTGCTAATGCATTAGTTAATTATGATATTCCTTTACTTAGTTTTAATATTGGGGGTAATTTAGGATTTTTAACCCAAGACAAAGATTTTTTATTTGACCAATCGTTTATTGAAATTTTAGAAAAAGAAGAGTTCATAATTGATTTTAGAAATAGACTACATTGCGATGTATATAGTAATAAAAAGCAAACAGAAAGAAAGCTAATAAAAAGTTACGACGCTTTAAATGATTTTTATTTTAAATCTGTTGAAGAAGATATTTCCCCTACCAATCAAATTCAGATAGAAATAGATAATGAAATAGTAAACGCATATAAAGGTGATGGTTTAATTATTTCTTCATCAACTGGTTCCACAGCTTACTCTATGGCAGCAGGGGGGCCAATAGTACACCCCTCAATCAATGCATTTGTTATAAATCCAATATGTCCAATGAGTTTAGCCAGCCGCCCAATTATTATTCCTGATACAAGTAAAGTAATCATTAGAGCCGTACAAAATAATAAAAGAGAAATAAAACTATGGAAAGATGGATCAAAATGTATGACTATAAAAGAAAGTGATTATTGTGAAATTAATAAAGTTGTAAAGCCCTGCAAGATGATTAAATTTGATAAAAGCATTTCCTACTACATTACATTAATTAAGAAGCTTGATTGGAAAGGAGATTTATCTTTAAAAAATAATCAAGGTAATTAGATGGCATTAGAAATAGAAAGAAGATTTCTTATCAAGAACGATTACTGGAAAGAATTTGTTACCAATAAAACTTCGATAGAGCAGGGATACCTTTCATACAATTTAGAAGATTGGATCATAAGAATCAGATTTAACGGCAAGACCTTTAAAATTGCACTTAAAAAACACATAAAGAATTTTAGTAATTATGAATATGAATTCTCAATTCCAAATAGTGAAGGAGAAAAAATCATGACAACTTTGACAAATAAAATTAAAAAAGAAAGATTCTATTTAGAAGTTGATAACAAAAATTGGATTGTAGATTGTTTTAAAGACAAAAACTTTCCACTACAAATTGCTGAAATTGAACTTAATTCAGAAAAAGAAGAATTTATTCTCCCGCCTTTTTTATCAAAAGAAATTACAGGTCTCAAAATTTTTACTAATCTTAGTCTCACAAAACATCCCTTTTCAAAATGGGAAAACAAAGATTTTAAAAAACTCAAATAAAACTAGTCAAAAAGCCCACCTTTCCTTTATATTTTTTTTATATTTGAATTATGTTTTATTATTTAACGATATGTATAGTCTTTATGACAAAGATGGGGTATTAAGATTTGTCAACTCTGATAGAGAAGCTTGTCTTGATTATGCAAAACTTTTTGAATTAAATTCAGCACATTGTTGTTTAATGAATTTAATAGCCAGTATTGATAACGAAAATAATATTAATCTTGATCTGAATCAGGCAGAGAACAACAATTAAATCCATCTCTACAAATTTTTCCGTGATCCATTGCCCAATTTAATAGTGCTACTCTATTTTTTGAGCCTGTTTTGGTAAACATATTACTCACATGATTATCAACAGTTCTTTTACTAATAGTAAGCTTTACAGCAATTTCTTGATTTGTGAGCCCGTCAGCTACTAAATCTATGATTTCCATCTCTCTAGATGAGAGACCCATCATATCAATGTCGTTTACACCTTCTTCAACCATTTGCATTTAAACAGTTCCTTTTATATATTAATTGAGTTTAGCAGTAACAGTAAACTTCTTAACCAAGTAGGAAAAAAAAGCAATTGAAATCAAAACTTCAGCAAACTTTAGAAAAAAATTCAAAAGTAATTACAGCAGAATTAATGCCGCCAAGAGGAGGGGACCCAATAAGATCTCTTAAAATAGCACAACTTCTGAAAAATAAGGTTCATGCTGTTAACATTACAGACGGCAGTAGAGCAATAATGAGAATGTGCAGTTTAGCAATGTCTAAACTATTACTGGACAATGGGATAGAACCAATAATGCAAATCTCTTGCAGAGATCGTAATAAAATTGCTTTACAATCAGATATTCTTGGAGCAAATGCCTTAGGTATTAAAAATATTTTATGCATTACAGGAGATTCTGTAAAAGCTGGTGATCAGCAAGAAACAAAAGCCGTTCATGAATTTGAGGCAGTGCGATTATTAAAACAAATTCAATCATTCAATCAAGGAATTGATCCTACTTTTGAAGAACTTCCAGACAAAAGAACTGAAATTTTTTCAGGTGCTGCAGTAGATCCAAGTTGTCGAAATCAAAGAAGTTTAAAAAGTAGAACAATTAAAAAAAAAGAGGCTGGAGCAAATTTCTTACAAACTCAAATAGTTATGGATAGAAAATGTTTAGCAGACTTTTGCAACGAAATCAGCAATCCACTTGAGATACCAGTTATTGCAGGTGTATTTCTTTTGAAATCGTATAAAAATGCTCTCTTCATAAATAAATTTGTACCTGGAGCGAATATCCCTGAACATGTTTTAAGTCGTCTCAAAGAAGCAAAAAATCCACTTCAAGAAGGGATATTAATTGCTTCAGAACAAGCTAAAGATTTTATTAATATTGCAGATGGAATTCATCTTATGGCAGTCAAATCAGAATATCTTATACCAGAGATACTTGAAAAAGCTGGACTCAATCTGGAATATTAATCAAATCAGTTCCTAGTAATTCTGCCATAGCTTTTTGTTGAGGAGATGGTTCAGTTAAATCTAATCTTCTTGAGTCTGTTATTAACCAGTCCAAAGAAGCATCTTTTAAATCAAAATGGTCTCCATTTTTCCCAACACAATATCTACCAAATACTAATTTATCGACAAGTTGCACTCCTTTCCCAATTTTTGAATAATCAAAGATTATAGAGTTATCTATCGTTGCACCCTCACAAATGCAACAACTTGGTCCAATCATAGAGGGTCCAATAATAGTTGCACCATCTTCTATTCTTGTCATCCCTCCAATATAAACAGGCCCTTTTATATTTACTTTATCCCAATTTGCAGCAACATTAAGACCCGTAAAGACTCCAGGCTTAATTTCTTTGCCAGGAATTTCCACTTGCCTTACTTTACCTAATAAAACATTTCTAATCGCACTCCAATAATCAGGAACTTTTCCAATATCTACCCACTCAAAATCCATCGGCAAAGCAAAAAATGGTAAATCCATTTCAACAAGCTTAGGAAATAGATCAGCTCCGATATCAAATTTATCTCCTGATGGAATATAGTTAAAAATCTCAGGCTCAAACAAATAAATACCAGTATTAATTGAATCACTCAAAGCATCTACTACCTCAGGTTTTTCTTGAAAAGCTTTGATTCGCCCATTTTCGTCAGAAACTACAACTCCATAACTAGATACCTGTTCTCTAGATACCTTTTTCGTTATGAGACTTGCTATTGCACCTTTTTTCTTATGATTTTTAACGGCTTCAGTCAAATCTAAATCGACTAAGGCGTCACCGCACAATACAACAAAAGTTTCATCAAAAAAGTTTTGGAAATCTTGAATTTTTTTTAATCCTCCCGCCGAACCTAAAGCATCACCAATCATTTCTCCATCTTCAATCCTTCCTTCAAAACTGTAGGCTATCTCAACACCAAATCTTTGTCCGTCTCTAAAATAGTTTTCAATTTCCTCAGCGAGATGAGAAACATTTACCATTATTTCTTTAAAACCATGCTCTTTTAAAAGTTCCAAGAGGAACTCCATGACCGGTTTTTGTAAAATAGGAATCATTGGTTTAGGAATAATATGCGTTATTGGCTGAACGCGAGTTCCTTTTCCTGCTGCAAGTATCATTGCCTTCATCAGCTCTATATACCTCTTTTTAAAGATTATACTTTATTACTCTTTTACTACTAAGCCGCAGTCGAAGAGGTTTCTGATACCTCAAGATTTTCAATAGGTAATTGAGCTAGTCCTCCATCTGGAATAATCCTTTTAATTTGTATTGGGCCATAGAGAGAATGTTGTTGTTTTAATTCAATCTTATTTTCTGATGATAAAAATAACAACGCCCAAAATACCCCCAATCTGTCTTTATCTAAATCACTTTTTACTACAGTCTGCCATTTATTAACTAAATATTCAAAATCAATCCATTGTAATGCCTTTTCCCATCCATCAAGAAACTTGCCAAGTGCTTTAGTTGTTTCAGGCAGCTTTTCACGATGTGCTAAAGATTGAACTTTAGAGATCAAAACCTTATCAGAATATTTTTTATTTCTTTTCCTTTTCATAAGCAAAAGATCTTGCATTTCAATTATTTCTGCAATAGATTCTAGTTGACTAACAAGCTCTCCTAATGTTGATGTCCGTTTAATAACGGGTTGAGCTATAGATCTTCTTCTTAGATATTTTTCAGGATATTTTGGCATATCAAATCCTTGATTAATCCATTCTTGATTATCTATCCCAATTTCTTCTTCATAACCTAATGTTTCTTCATGAAATACATCAGATTCTAAAACTTGAGCTTTCAAATTAACTAATATAGAAGCAGCAAAAAATGCTTCACTTGTTTCAGATAAGTCTTTTTGATATGAAATTTGATCATTGGATGAATATTGTAAATTATGATTAAACTGCTCTAAAAAACTATCGATAACACTTATAACATCAATATCCCATGGATCAAGATCACCTCTTCCAGCTGCATCTTGAAGAAATTTTATGAGTAATCTAGGTCCTAGCTGTGACCCATCAATAGATTTAGAATTAGAAACTTTAATTAGATATAATCTTTTTCAAGATAACTTTATATCAATTGTTATGCCAAAAAAACAATAAAGATATTAAGAAAAACTATATAGTTGGTGCTTTTAATATTTGATTTGATTTATTACCTGAAAAAATATTTGTCTTTGGAAGACTTTTCACAGCATTTAAATCTCTATCAACTAAGTTATTTATTGTAGCCAAATAACTTTCTGTAACTAACCTTGGATATAAACCTATCCCGATTATTGGCAAGAGTAAACAAGCTATAATGTATACCTCTCTTGGCTCTGCATCAATTAAATTCCTATCTTCAGTTAGCTTAGGATTTTCTTTACCAAAGAAAATTTCACGTAACATTGAAAGTAAATAAATTGGGGTAAGTATCACGCCTATTGCCGCTAAAGATGCCATTATTACTCTAAAAGGCAACGTATAAACTTCATCAGTAACAAATCCAGTAAATACCATTAATTCAGAAACAAATCCACTCATACCTGGTAAAGCAAGAGAAGCAAGAGAACAGGCAGTCCATAATGCAAACATAATACGCATTTTTTGTCCTACTCCACCCATTTCATCTAGCTTAAGAGTCTTTGTTCTGTCATAAGTTGCTCCAACAAGAAAAAATAAACTTGCTCCAATTAATCCATGACTAACCATTTGCAACATCGCTCCACTTGTCCCAAGACTACTAAAACTTCCTATTCCAATCAGAACAAAACCCATATGACTTATTGAACTATATGCAATTTTTCTTTTAAGATTTCTTTGTGCAAATGATGTTAATGCAGCGTAAATTATATTTACTACTCCAAGAACTATTAATAGTGGAGCGAATTGAGCATGTGCAATGGGTAATAATTGTGCATTAAATCTTAAAAGGGCATATCCGCCCATCTTCAATAAAATACCTGCCAAAAGCATATGGACAGGTGCTGTAGCCTCCCCATGAGCATCAGGGAGCCAAGTATGTAAAGGGACAATTGGAAGTTTCACACCAAAAGCAATTAATAAACCTATATAGCAAAGGATTTGAAAGTTTTGACCAAAATCTTGATTAGCCAAATGAGAAAATTCAAAATTTGGAACTTCAGTTCCATAAAAACCCATTGCCAATGCAGCTAAAAGGATAAAGATGGAACTCCCGGCCGTATAGATAATGAATTTTGTAGCTGCATATTGTCTATTTTTTCCTCCCCAAATAGCTAAAAGTAAATATACTGGCAAAAGTTCTAGTTCCCAACTTAAAAAGAATAGGAGCATGTCTTGAACGGCAAAAACAGCAATTTGCCCTCCATCCATAATAAGTATTAAAAAGAAAAATAATTTTGGTTTAAACTTTACAGGCCATGCCGCTAAGACAGCTAAGGCTGTTATAAAACTAGTCAATAATATAAGTGGCATTGAAATTCCATCTGCGCCTACTGACCAAGTCAGTCCTAGCTTTGGAAGCCAACTTATACTCTCTTTAAGTTGAACGTTTTCGTTATTGATATCAAAACCGTTTATATAAGATCCTACAGTTACCAGAAAAGTAATTAGAGCAACACTTAAAGCAAACCATCTTACTTGTTTACCGTCTCCTTTATCAGGGAAAAAAGGTATCAAAAATGCGCTTCCAATGGGAAAAAGAATAGAAACTGATAGCCAAGGAAAATCAGACAAACCTCCACCCAATGTTCCTATTGTATATAGTGCAAAATGTGAAAAAAAATAGCTGCTCAAAGGAATAAGAAATTGATCTTAAACTGAGTCTAGAAATTATCTAGATTTTTTCATCCCATAGACAGTGAAGACACACATTTGTTATTAAGTTACTTGGGGTGATTGGAAACCAAATATTGCTACCAACAAAATTACTCCTCCAAAAACTATCAGAGCATAGAATTGAGCTTTACCGGTTTCAAAATACTTCAAGCCCTCTCCACTTCCCAATGTCACAAGTCCAGTAAGATTAACTACTCCATCCACAACTTTAGAATCAACTTCTAAAACTTCTTTTGCAAGTTTTCTACTGCCTTTTACAAAAAGTTTTTCGTTAATATCGTCTAAATACCATTTATTTGATAAAAACTTATTAACAGATGGAAATCTTTGAGCAAATAATGTTGATAAATTAATTTTCTTAGCAAAATAAGCTTGGTAAGCAATTGTTATACCTATTGAGGCAATTAAAACAGATGCGATAGCTAGAGGTAAAAATTCTTCTAATTCAAATGATTGTATAGCAATCAATGCTTCTTCGGGATCTAATAAGTTTGCAAATTTACTATCCCAAGGAAATCCCATAAAACCAATAATTACTGAAGGCACCGCTAGAAAAACCAGTGGGAATGTCATAGACCAAGGAGACTCGTGCAGTGAGCCATGTTCTTCTTCTTCATGTTCTTCTTCTATATTAATTTTAGAGGCTAATAAAAGTTCTTTTTGTAATTCCTTATTTTCCCCTCTAAAATCCCCTTCAAACGTTAGAAAATAAAGTCTAAACATATAAAAGGCGGTCATGCCAGCTGTTAAAAATCCCACAAACCAAAAAGCCGGAAAGGAGATAAAGGCGTTTCCTAATATTTCATCTTTACTCCAAAACCCAGCTAATGGAGGTATACCACTTATTGCGACGCAACCTATTAAAAAAGTTGTAGAAGTAAAGGGCATTTTCTTTCTTAAACCTCCCATCAACCTCATATCTTGTGCAAGTACGGGTTGATGACCAACCACTTCCTCCATCGCATGAATTACTGAGCCAGACCCTAAAAATAACATTGCTTTGAAACAAGCATGTGTTATCAAGTGGAAAATTCCTGCTACTGGAGCTCCACAACCCATCGCAAGCATCATATACCCGAGCTGAGAAACAGTACTATAAGCCAAACCTTTTTTGAGATCCATCTGGGTTAAAGCAATAGACGCACCTAAGAAACATGTAATAGTACCAACTAAAGCAATAATAAATTGAATTGAAGGGAATAATGAGTAGAGAGGTTGTAACCTTGCTACTAAGAATATTCCAGCAGCAACCATGGTTGCTGCATGAATAAGGGCTGAAATAGGGGTTGGTCCTTCCATAGCGTCTGGTAGCCATACGTGAAGAGGAAATTGAGCAGATTTTGCCATTGGTCCTAAGAAGACTAAAAAACAGAGTAATAATGCAGCCCAGACCGGCAATGCATTCTCTGAAACAGATTTTGATACTCCTAAGGCAATTTCATTAAAATCAAAACTTTTTGTTGCCCAAAATAGACCCAAAATTCCGAGTAATAATCCAAAGTCGCCAACTCTATTTACGACAAACGCTTTTTGTGCAGCATTTGCTGCACCATCTCTGTCGTACCAGAAACCAACTAATAAGTAAGAGCACATTCCTACTAATTCCCAAAAAACGTATATTTCTAACAAATTTGGACTAATAATTAAACCCATCATCGAACTACTGAACAGTGCTAAATATGTAAAAAATCTGACGTAACCTTTATCATGAGCCATATAACCATGAGAGTAAATCATGACTAATAAAGTGATGGTGGTTACTAATGCAAGCATTACGCTTCCTAATGGGTCGAGAATAAATCCCATTGGTATTGTAAAATCTCCTGCACTTGCCCAAACAAATAATTTTTCTACTGATTGGTAACCATTGATTTGCTCAATTAATGTTTTATAACTGATTACAGCAGAAACACCAACTAATGACAAAAGACTGATAGATACAATTTCTCTAGAATTATTGATTTTTTTATTCGCACATATTAAACCCAAACCAGAAAACACCGCTCCAATAAGTGGAAAGACAGGTATCATCCAGGCAATTTCTGAAGCTTGAGGCATATTTAATAATATTTATATATTAATACTAAACTGCTAATTGAAAATTTTAGACATAAAAGATGAATTAAATGTTGTAACAGCAATATTTATATATTTATGAGACCACCAGATTATTGCAATGGCTATTAATATCCCAATTTGTGATAATTTAACAAATTCTTTTAGTTTAATTTTCTGTCTTCCATCAAATATTGCGACAAATGGGATTATTGAGGTACTTTCTTTATACTTATAAAATTCTTCACCAAATTTAATTTCTAATCTTTTATCACCATGCCATATTGCAAAAAGATGATGCAAAATTAGCCCTATCGAAGTTATGAATGTAAAAGATGTCCCAATCCATAATGTATGAGCTAAACACCATATAATTTGGCCAAATGCTTGCGGATGTCTTGTTATTCTCATTATTCCAGTGCCATATATCCTAACTTGAGGTTTTAAAACTGAAGGAATTTCTAATAAATTATATGTTGCAGGATATAAAAATAAGAAACTGATAGCAGTTAAAATCCAAACCAACAAAAATACATAGTGATTACCCTGAAAATTCCATAATCTAATGCCATCGTATCTATGAGCTAAGAAATAACTAATTAAAATCACTGCAGATGGCAAACTCAAAGAAACAAAAAGCAATCTCCATAATCTTGCTCCCATAAAAGCCTCTGCTCTACTTCTTAAAGCAGCACCTCCACTATGTATAACAGCAAAAATTAATATTAATCCCAAAATCAACAACGAAGTTTTGTGAGTCTCCATATAATTTCAAAATACAAGTTATTCATCATTAACAATAATACCCTTAGGTATTAGAATTAAAGTTAAATTGTAGGCATAAAAATAATGCCAGAATTACCGTTTACTCTTGACCAATTAAGAATACTAAAGGCTATTGCAGCTCAAGGAAGTTTTAAAAAGGCTGCTGATTTACTTTATGTGACTCAACCAGCTGTCAGTTTACAAATTCAAAATTTAGAAAAACAACTTGAAATAACAATTTTTGATAGAGGTGGTAGAAAAGCACTTTTAACTGAAGGAGGTAAGCTTTTACTTGAATATTGCGAAAGAATACTTAATCAATGTGATGAGGCTTGCAAAGCTATTGAAGACTTAAATAGTTTAAAAGGCGGGACACTCATAATTGGAGCTAGTCAAACCACCGGTACCTACTTAATGCCAAGAATGATAGGGCTTTTTCGTCAAAAATATCCTGATGTATCTGTCCAACTACAAGTTCACAGTACTAGAAGAACAGGTTGGAGCGTTGCAAATGGTCAAATTGATTTAGCAATAATTGGAGGTCAATTACCAAGCGATCTAGAAAACTTGTTACAAGTAATTCCATATGCAACTGATGAATTAGCTCTTGTATTACCACCAAAACACCCACTTGCAAACAAGAAAGAACTGATGAAAGAAGATTTATACAAACTAAATTTCGTCACATTAGATTCTCAATCAACAACCAGAAAAGTTGTTGATAAACTTTTAAAGGATTCTGGTCTTGATATTCAAAGATTAAAAATAGAAATGGAGTTAAATTCTCTTGAAGCAATTAAAAATGCAGTTCAATCTGGTCTTGGTGTTTCTTTTTTACCTGTTGTTTCTATTGAGAGAGAATTAGCAGGTGGGTCAATTCACAAACCCTATCTAGCTGATTTAGAGGTAAAAAGGGAGTTGAAATTAATTACAAATCCATCAAGATACACATCTAGAGCATCAGAAGTTTTTAAAAAATATATATTGCCTCAATTTGCAAGCTCTGAAAGCCCATTAAGGCAAGTTAACTCAATCTAAAATTGAATAGCTTCCTTATTGATTCCGACCCCTCCATCTTCAGCTTGTCCATCTCCTTTGATAATGAATTTGTTCTCATTTACATCAGTCTGATAAACACACTTAACAATAGGCTTATCTCTTATTGAACCTATGTAAGCAAAAGTATTCATTCTTTGCTTACATTCTCTAACATCCTCATTACTTATAGCTCCTTGTTTTTGTAACACTGTCCAATTTTCCCTTCGAATAACGCAGCCAGGTTGCAGTGCCGGTTGTGTTACGAAACTAGTTGAAGGATTAAGTGTTGTATACATTTCTACATCAATCACAAAAGCACTTGCTCCCCATTGCCTACAAAATTCAGGGTCTGGAACGGCCATATCTAATTGCTGTTGACTAGCTATATTACCTTGCCCTCCATCTGTTGTACTGGTAATGGCGCTCCCTATACCTACCCCTAGTATCAAAACGCCAGCAAGTACAGCAATTGTTCCGGTGCTGAAATTATTATTTTGTCCAGAGTTAGAAGGTGATATTCGTCTATCCCGCTGTGTATAGTTATCGCGATCCCTTGAGGAGTAGGAATTTTTGCCAGGGTCTCTTCTTGGACCTCTATTAGGATATTTATTCACAGTACTTCTTTTGTCTTAGGTAAACCCATTGAATAATTCATGACTCTACATTCGGGGTTATAGCTTAGTAATCCATTTTGAAGCAAATATTTGATTAAACCTTCAACTTCTGATCCTATTTTACGAAGTTCATAGTCATCTAAACTTTTTCCAGCTCTTTCTTGAACAAGTTCAGTAAATTTTTGATTTACTTTTTTTAAGGAGTCTTCATTCCAAATGAATTCATTATCAGGATCTAAGTCGAGAGTTAATTTATTAGGATGGAATACTAAATCGTTATTAACCACATCAGCAGTAAAAATTCTTACATGCCTAGTGGTTGACTTTAAAAGCATTTTTTCCATAATTCTGAAAAATAATCAACAAAAAAAACATTTATGTCTTAACTTTAGGATAGCTTCTTAGTAAGTGTTAACTATTTCTTTGATTTTATAATGCGTGTTGTAATTGCAGGTGCAGGTTTAGCAGGTTTATCTTGCGCTAAATATCTTGTCGACAATGGCCACATACCCATTGTTTTAGAAGCCAGAGATGTACTTGGCGGTAAGGTCGCTGCTTGGAAAGACGAAGATGGAGATTGGTATGAGACAGGTTTACACATATTTTTTGGTGCTTATCCAAATATGCTCCAACTTTTCAAAGAATTAGACATAGAAGATAGACTTCAATGGAAAAGTCATTCAATGATTTTCAATCAACCTTCTGAGCCTGGTACTTACAGTAGATTTGATTTCCCTGACATACCTGCCCCTGCAAATGGAGTAACAGCAATTCTTAGTAACAATGACATGCTTTCATTGAATGAAAAGATTTTATTTGGCTTAGGTTTAGTTCCTGCAATGTTGAGAGGCCAGAAATATCTTGATAAATGTGATTCAAAATCATGGACAGAATGGTTAAAAGAACACAATATTCCCGAGAGAGTTAATGATGAAGTTTTTATCGCTATGAGTAAAGCCCTTAATTTTATTGGACCTGATGAAATCTCATCAACAGTTTTATTAACAGCACTTAATAGATTTTTACAAGAAAAAAATGGTTCAAAAATGGCTTTCCTTGATGGGGCTCCACCAGAAAGACTTTGCCAACCAATGGTTGATTATATAACTGAGAGAGGAGGCGAGGTTCATATGAATAGTCCTCTAAGAAAAATAGACCTAAATGAGGATAGCACTGTAAAAAGTTTTACAATTGCCCCGTTAGACTCAGATGAAAAGAAAAAAGTGATTACAGCAGATGCCTACGTTAGTGCAATGCCTGTAGATCTTTTTAAACTAATAATTCCGGACCAATGGAAAGGTATAAATGCATTCTCAAAACTAGATGGTTTAATGGGAGTACCTGTAATTAATATTCATCTTTGGTTTGATAAAAAATTAACGGATATTGATCACTTATTATTTAGTAGATCTCCGCTTCTGAGTGTTTATGCAGATATGAGTATTACTTGTAAGGAATATGAGGATCCAAATAGATCAATGCTTGAATTAGTTTTTGCTCCTGCAAAAGAATGGATTAATAGAAGTGATCAAGATATAGTCGATGCAACAATGGAAGAACTCAAAAAGTTATTTCCAACTCATTTTATTGGGGATGACAAAACTAAACTAAGAAAGTTTAAAGTTGTAAAAACACCCAGATCTGTATATAAAGCAGTCCCTGGATGTCAAGAATGTAGACCTAGTCAAAGATCTCCAATAAAAAACTTTTTTTTAGCAGGTGACTACACAATGCAAAAATATCTTGCTTCTATGGAGGGAGCTGTTTTAAGTGGTAAATTATGCGCAGAAACTATCAATAAAGAATATTCCAAAACATCAAATAATGTTGCACGAGAAACATCTAAAATAAATTAAACCTCAAAAATAAAACCTTTTTTGAAAAATTCATTATCCCAACTTAATAAAGCATATGAAATATGCCAAAAAGAAACTCAAAAATGGGCTAAAACTTTTTATTTAGGAACACTTTTATTACCTTACGAGAAAAGAAAAGCGATTTGGGCGATTTACGTTTGGTGCAGGAGAACTGATGAAATAATGGATAGCATTGAAGCTTCAACCAAGACAACTGAAGAACTTTCCGATAATTTAAACGAATGGGAAGAAAACACAAGAAATGTTTTCAAAGGAAAAATACAAACAGAATTAGATGCTGTTCTTTTCGATACTATAGAAAAATTTCCACAGAATATAGAACCATATTTAGATATGATTGAGGGGCAGAGAATGGATCTTGAAAAATTTAGATACAAAAGTTTTTCTGAATTACAGCTTTACTGTTATCGCGTCGCAGGTACAGTGGGATTAATGACTCAGAATGTAATGGGCATAGACAGTGCTTATACATCAGCCCCCTGGAGCAATATGCCTGACTCCTCAGAAGCAGCTATAGCTCTAGGGATAGCAAATCAACTTACTAACATTTTAAGAGATGTTGGAGAAGATAGACAAAGAGGTCGAATATATTTACCCCAAGATGACATGAATAAATTTAATTATTCTGAAGAAGAGTTATTAAAAGGAGTAATAAATAATCAGTGGAAGATGCTTATGAATTTCCAATTAATAAGAGCTCGGGATTGGTTTAAAAAATCTGAAGATGGTATTAAGTGGTTATCCGCAGATGCAAGATGGCCTGTCTGGACATCTTTACGCCTTTACAGAGGAATATTAGATTCTATTGAAAGATTAGATTATGATGTATTTAATAATAGAGCTTTTGTAAAGAATTCAGTAAAAGCGTTTGAAATACCAATATCCTATTTAATCTCAAGGATCAAATAGCTAAGCAGGGGCTTTCTGATTAGCCAACAAATCTTTTAATTTTGAAAGTTCGCCAGCCCATCTTGGATCTGGGGCTTCAAGATTAGGGGCATCACTATGCACAATCTTCTTAAAATCTTTCCTCTTTTTATTTTTATTAGAGCCCAAATTATTTCTCTTGTGTGAGGAAGAATCTTTCTTTTCTGAAAGTTCAACTCTCAATTTGGAGCCATTAAATTCAAAACCATTAAGCTTTTCGATTATTAAATTTGCATTTTGTTCATTATTTGTTGTAGCAAAACCAAATCCTCTACATTCTTTTGTTTCTTTATCTAAAACAGCTTTAAATCTAATAGAATCGGATACTGATTTTAAAAAACTATCAAATTCTTTTGGATTAAATACTTGTGGTAAATTGCCAATGTAAATACGAATGCTCATAAATTTTTAAAAAATAATTTGAAGTCTGAACTTTAAACAAAAACTAAGCTATGTGTATTTAATCACATTTTGGCGCATTTTGTTGAATCCATTGCTTTCCTTTATATATAGCTTCATCAAAATTATTCAATCTATTATATGCAAGCTCCATAGAAAGATAATTAATGACCTTTCCTAAAATAGGTCCATCTTGGATTTTTAAATATTTTTTTAAAACGTCCCCTTTTATCAAATTCGACGGATGAAATAATTTATCATCTTTATCTCGCCATCTAGCGAGCCAATTTATATAAAATGATTTTGGCAAAAAAAGAATAAAAGATGGAAGAATAGTTTCTAATTCTTGATGTAAATCAAATCTTTCTCTCTCATTAAATTCATAAATATTTTGCACCTTCAATAAAAGATTCCATTTTCTTAATAGCCTAATTTTTGAAATTTCAGATTTGCTAAATTTTAAATTTTTCAAAGAAAATTCGTCTAAGATTTGAACAAGATAAAATAAGGGTAAAAATTTTTCCTTTTCAAATTTATTAAATTCTTCAAAATTATTTTTTTCTAAATCAAGAAATATCAAATTTTTTTCTGACTGTATATAATCAAAAATTTTAAATTTATTTATTAAGATTATCGCCTGCGATGCTTTTTCCCCCCTTATTATTCGCTGTATTTCATAATTAATTCTTTCATTAGCAACAAGTCTTAATTGATTTTTATAAGTTTTAATAAAATCTATCAAAGTTACATCAACATTAAAATCTAATTCAGAAATAAAACGAAAGCATCTTAAGATTCTTAATGGATCATCCAATAAGTTCTGCTTTGAATTAGTTCTCAAAAAAGCAAGTTGTAGATCTTTAATTCCATTTGATGGATCAATGAGAAGTTTTTCTTCAAAAGAAAAAGCAATAGCATTAATAGAAAAATCTCGACTTAATAAATCAATATCAATAGTAGGAGAAATTTGAGAAGCGATATCAATTGAGATATGTTTAAAAATAATTCTTACTACATCTCTTGCCTCATCAAGAATAATAAATTTACCTTCAAATTTATCTGCAATTTTTTTACCAACATTAATTGCATTTTTTGGAACTAAAATATCAACATCAATTACAGAATTTAATCTTCCTAAAATTAAATCTCTTATATATCCACCTACTAAAAAAGATCCAGAAGGTAAAGAAGATAAAATAAAATCCCAATTATAAGATTTTATACTTCTTTCTATTTCATTAATTATTAGTGTATGATCAATGAAAATATGATTTTTAAGATCTTCTTTCTTGATTATGTGCATTTGCATTAACTGTAAATTAGTTGATAGATGTATGACCTATCATGATGTTGAAAAGAATCATGGTGTTGAGCATATTTGTGATATTCCTAATTTTAAACCAATAAAACCTTACATTCACGTAAGTATAATCAAAGATTTAAATGGCGATTCTAAAATTGACTGGGATGTACAATCTTGTGCAAGTTTTTCAGAAGAATCTGGTAAGTGGTCTAAATGTAGGCCAGGTTTAGAGTTACCTATTTAAAGGTAAATGCCTGACGAATTAACAAACCATAATAAATTAACCTTAGCAATTCACAGTACTGATGACTCTTTTGGCTTCGCTTACAGAGAAAATAAAAACTCTTTATCTGAAAACTTTTTTACAAAAAAATTTGAGAAAGATTTATGTAATAATTTAATAGTTGATTTTTCAAATTTTATTACAAAAGAAAATTTAAAAAGAATTAATAAAATATCTGTCAGTATTGGGCCATCAAACTTTAACGCTTCCAGACAAATAATAGTATTGGCGAGAACTCTCGCTCAGCAAATAAATTGCTCATTAGATAGTTTTAGTTCTTTTGAATTGATGGCAAAAAGAATTGCCACGCAAAATAATATCTATTACGATAAAAATTCATTTTGGATTTTCAAACAATTAAAAAGAAGAGGATATATTGCAGGAAAATATGAAGTATGCATTTCTGAAAAACCAAACAAAAACATCATTATCAAAGAAAAAATTATTCCTAAAATTTTTGAAGAATTAACAGATACAGAGTCTTCTTATCAAGCGGAATATTCTGATATAGAAGATTTAAAAGAACTATTGAATTTATCTAATAAAAATTCACAACATTCAAGTTCTAATACTTGGGAAAAAGTTTTGCCATTGTATCCAATATCCCCAATTAACTGATCATTCATTCAAGCATATTATTTATAGACTCCTGCAAATGATATGTTACTTTACCTAAATCATCTTTCGATGCGCCTTTAGGGGGATTAATCGGTTTCCCAACTTTAATAACTATTTTTGTGAAAAATGGAATAAAAAACTTTAATCTAACTAATCTATTTGAATTAATAATTGCAACTGGTAATAAAATTTTTTGATTTTTAAAAGATAAAAGAGCTGCTCCTTGTTTTGGCTTATTTACACGACCATCTTTTTGTCGAGTACCATCAATAAATATACCAATACAATTATTATTTAATAATTTTTCACATGCAGTTTTAATAGTCGTTTTATCTACTATGCCTCTCTTTACAGGATAAGCTCCACATGATTTGATTATAAACCCAAGTAAGGGGATTCTAAAAAGTTCTGACTTTGCCATAAAAGATATATTCCGACCAATAGCATGACCTAGTAAAGGAGGATCAAGTAGGGAACCGTGATTAGATACCATTATGAAAGAACCTTTCTGAGGAATGTTTTCTCTCCCAATTAACTTGCCTCGAAATATCAATTTATAAATCGGTAAAATAATTATTTGACTTACCAATTTATAAATTAATTTTTGATAAAAATAACTTTTCATTAAAATCAATATTTAATTTGATCTGCAGAAGATACTTGAGAAATTTCTACATCCTTTAAATGCCTTTTACCTAGACCACCAAGGACATTAGATGGGCCAATTTCCACCATTTGAATAATACTATTTTCTTTCATTAAATCCATAGTTTGACGCCATTTAACACCATTACACATTTGATTTTTAAACCTAACCTTAAGATCATTTGGATCATTACATAGTGATGGATGAGAATTACTTATAACGGGCATAGAAGGCTGATTAAATTCTAAAGTGTCTAAATATTTTGAAAATTGAAATGATGATTCTTTCATGAATGGTGAATGAAAAGCACCCGAAACATTTAATTTAAGGAATCTTTTTGCTTTAATTCGTTTTGAAATATTGTCTAAAGCTTTTTCGCTTCCTGATAGAACAACTTGAGAAGAGCTATTGTCATTCGCTATTACAAGATCGTCAATCTCTTCTACCAGTAAATCTAATTGATCTCTATCAAAACTTATTAATGCAGCCATAGATCCCTTTGCGGCATCTGCCATTAATCCAGATCTAACTTTTATAAGTTGTACACAATCTTCAAAAGACAAAACATCAGCACAATATAAAGCCGTAATTTCACCTAAACTATGTCCAGCAATATAGGTTGGTTTATAGCCATTTTCTTTTAAAGAGTCTAATAATACTGATTCCACTAGAAAAAGACAAATTTGAGTGTTCTTTGTATTATTTAAATCATCAGAAAGATTTTTCTTATCAGAATTTAGTTCACAAATTTCAAATAAATTTCTCTCGAATACTTCGGAGGCATAATTAAACCTAAATTTTGCATTTGGCAAATCTATAACTTTATTTGCCATACCAATTTTTTGTGAACCCTGACCAGGGAATACCCATGCGACTGTCATAATAAAACTTTTATTTAACCCCATCTAATAAGGGCTGCACCCCAACTTAACCCAGCACCAAAACCACTTGTGGCAATAATATCATTTTCTTTAATTTTCTTATTTCTTATAGCCTCATCTAGCATTAAAGGAATTGTTGCCGCTGAAGTATTTCCATAGTTACTTAAATTACTGAGAATCTTTTCTGATGAAACATTTAGCCTTTCTCCAACAGAATCTAATATTCTTTGATTTGCTTGATGTAATAAAAGCCAATTAATTTTCTCAGAATTGAAATTTGTTTTTTTAAATAAATTATCAATAATTAATGGTACCTCTCTAACCGCAAATTTATATACTTCTTGTCCATTCATCTTAATTGAGGAAAACCCCCCACTTGAAAAATTAATATCATCAATAATTAGATCTTGATTATTTTGAGATGGAAGATTTAAGAAAGAACCTCTTTGACCATCTGTCCTCATACTAAAGCCAATTAAATTATCTAATTCATTTGTTCCTTCGATTGCTATTGCACCCGCTCCATCTCCGAATAAGATGCAACTTCTTCTATCATTCCAATCTACATAACTTGAAAGTTTATCTGAGCCTATTACTACAGCTCTTTTATAACTTCCTGCTTTTAAAAATTGAGTAGCTGTTATTGCAGCAAATAAGAAACCACTGCAAGCAGCTGTCAAATCAAATGCAACAGAATTAATTGCACCTAGTTTTGATTGAATTTCAGGAGCAGAACCAAATAAATCATTTGGAGTTGATGTAGCTAAAATTATTAAATCAATTGTTTCAATGTCCCATTTAGCCATCTCAATTGCTCCCAATGCTGCCTTATAACCCATCTCGCTAACATTTTCTGATAATCCAGAAATTCTTCTCTGTGAGATACCTGTTCTAGATTTTATCCATTCATCACTAGTATCTACCTTCTTACTGATTTCCTTATTCGTTAGTATTTGATTAGGGACATAACTTCCACTACCTTTAAATGAGACTCCAATTTGATTTAAATTTATTCCTTCCAAAAGAGTTATCTAATTACTTATATAAGTCAAACATAAATCTGACAAAATATGTTTTAAGAATTTAAAACTTGAAGCTTTTGAAGTTGATTTAAATTTTCCATGACATTATGATTCACAGCAGAATGAGCCAAACGCAAAGCACTTACAACAGATAAAGACTTACTACTACCATGGCCAATCACACAAATACCATTTACCCCAAGCAATAATGCTCCTCCATGTTCGGCATGATCTAACCTTTTCTTAATTCTTAGTAAATTACTTTTTAAAAATGCAGAACCAACCTTCCCCCTTCTTCCTCTAGGCAGTTCGGATCTTAAAATATCTAATAGAACCCCTCCAACCGACTCAAGAAATTTAAGCAATATATTTCCTGTAAAGCCATCGCAAACGACTACATCAAAATCACCAGATAAAACATCTCTTCCTTCACAATTACCCCCAAAATTAAAACTTTTTTCATTGGATAGTAATTGAAATGTTTTTAAAGATAAATCATTCCCTTTACATTCTTCTTCTCCAATATTTAATAAGCCAATTCTCGGTTTTTGTATTTGTAAAACATCTTTGGCGTAAACATCCCCAAGAAGTGCAAATTGATGCAGATAAGAGGGCTTACAATCAGTATTTGCTCCAACATCAAGAACTAATACAGGTCGAGTTTGATCTCTGGTTGGGAATAATGCTCCTATTGCAGGGCGTTCTATACCTTTCAATCTCCCTATCCTAAATATTGCAGAAGCCATAAGAGCCCCTGAGTTACCTGCCGAATAAACAGCTTTTGCCTTATTAGTTTTAACCAAATCCATAGCAATATTTATACTTGCATCTTTTCTTTTTCGTACTGCTGTTGCTTCTTCATTCATACCTATGGGATCTCCACTATCTATTAATTCAAGACGATTATTATCAATTTCTTTTTCTAACAAATCAATTAGACCAACTTTTTCTGCTTCATGTCTAACTTTTTCAATTTTTCCTACAAACTTAATATTTATAGGAAATCTACTAATAGCATCGAGACAGCCCTCTAAAATAGGCACAGGTGCATAATCTCCCCCCATACCATCAACTGCAATCCAAATCCTCTCAGAATTTAGCACCTCTTCTTTACTTATCAAATCATCATTATTTTGTAACCTTTTAAAAGGGTCAAAAACTAATGGCTGCAATTTATTTTTTGCAATTGAACTAGCACTTGAAACGACACTACTAGCAGTGTTAACAACCGATTCAGCACTAGAGACTACATTACCCGCAACATTACCTGCAACACTACTTGCAGTACTTACAACAGAACTGGCCCCAGAAACCACGTTGCCCGCAACATTACTTGCAGTTACCGCAGAACTAGCCGCAGTATCAACTATTGAAGTCACAGCAGAATTTCTTTTATACCAAATAACTAATCTTCTGATAGCTTTAGACTTTTTATTAGAAGAATCCTTTTCCATCTATTTACCATCAAATGGAGATATATCAACTATCCTCTGAAAGAGATATCCTGTACCTCTTGCTGTAAGAATTAATTCAGGATTTGCAGGATCAGCCTCCAATTTTGATCTTAATCTAGAGATATGAACATCCACTACTCTTGTATCTACATGTCTTTCAGGTGTGTATCCCCAAACTTCTTTCAAGATCTCTCCTCTACTAAATGGTTCTCCTGATCGACTGACTAAAAGTTCTAACAGACTAAATTCCATACCTGTTAACCTAATTCTTTCATCACTTTTAAAGACTTGTCTTCTATTTGTATCAATTTTAATGTCCGTAACCAAAATCAAACCTGAATTTGGCATTCCAGGAAGTTGCTCTTTATCTATTCGTCTTAACACACACCTAATCCTAGCCTCTAATTCTTTTGGACTAAATGGTTTCACCACATAATCATCAGCACCTAATTCTAATCCTGTAATTCTATCTGCAACATCTCCTAATGCGGTCAACATGACGATAGGAACATCGGAGTCTTTTCTTAACTCTTGACACACTCCATATCCATCTAATTTTGGCATCATTACATCAAGTACAACCAAGTCAGGATCATAATCTTTGAACAATTTTAATGCTTCTTTACCATCACAAGCAGTTACCACTTTGTAACCAATCATTGAGAGACGAGTCTCGAGAATTCTTCTGATGCTTGCCTCATCATCAGCGACAAGTATTGTTTCTTTTGTTTGACTAGATACAGCCATTTGTTTCTATTAGCTAATCAGTAAGAGAATTTATCTTTAACCCAATCTAACTTGTAGAGGGGCAAAATCCCAAACATCTTAGTTCCTCAATCTAATCAAAAATTATATGTCAAGTAAATTTTCAACTTTTATTTGTCAAAATTGCGGATCTGAAACTTCTCAATACTTCGGCAGATGCGTAAATTGTAATGAATGGAATACGATCGTTGAAGAAAGAAAAAACGCTAGATCTAAAACAACTAATGTTAATAAAAGTAAAAAATCTAAGCTGTTTGATGAAATAGAAATTGATACTATATCTAGATTTACGAGCGGTTTTAGGGAGTTTGACAGAGTTCTTGGAGGTGGAATTGTACCAGGATCTATAGTTTTGCTTGGGGGAGAACCAGGAATTGGTAAAAGCACAATAGTGCTTCAATCTGCAGGTAAAATATCCCTCAATAAAAAAGTTTTATATATCACTGCTGAAGAATCTTTAGAACAAGTAAAAATCAGATGGGAAAGATTAAATCAAAACAGCCTCGATTTAAAAATTTATTCCGAAACTAATTTATCTTTAATTATCGAAGAAATTAAGAAAATAAAACCTGTTTTTGCGATAATTGATAGTATCCAAGCCATTAATAATGATGAAATGGAAAGTTCTCCAGGATCTGTGTCCCAAGTAAGAACTTGTTCATCTGAACTACAGAATCTTGCGAAAGAAAATAATATAGCGCTATTGATAATAGGCCACGTTACTAAAGATGGAGCTCTTGCAGGTCCAAAAACTTTAGAACATCTAGTAGATGTTGTACTCAATTTTGAAGGAGATAATATTGCCTCCCATAGATTACTAAGAAGTGTAAAAAATAGATTTGGATCAACTTTTGAAATTGGAATTTTCGAAATGTTAGAAAATGGTTTAGGAGAAGTTATTAATCCTAGTTCAATATTCACAAATAAAGAAAATATACCCGGTGTCACAACCACTATTACTAATGAAGGATCGAGACCATTTGCAGTAGATATTCAGGCTTTAGTAAATAAAACTTTTTACAATAATCCAAGACGAACAACAACTGGAATCAGCATTAACAGATTACATCAAATATTAGCAGTCATTGAAAAACATGTAGGGATGAAATTATCAGAATATGACTGTTATGTAGCGACAGGAGGCGGTTTTGAAATAAATGATCCATCTTCAGATTTAGGAGTTGCGATATCAATCTTATCAAGCTTAAAAAATGCTTCACCCTTGATAAATTGTGCATTTATTGGCGAACTAGGTTTAAGCGGACAGGTACGACAGGCGAGTAATCTTAGAGCAAAAATTGATGAAGCGATTAGGCTTGGTATTAAAAATATTTTGATACCTAAAACTACTATTGAAATTAAAGATAGTTTTCAAAAACTCATAAAGATTAAAGAAATTTCAAATATCAATGAAGCTATTAATTATGCATTGAAAGAGTAAATCTATACAAATCTAAAGATAAATATCAATTGAACTCCTTCCAGAAGTTTTTAACCAATTTTCAATATCTAAGTATCCACCAGGATAAAGTCTTACAGCCTTAGACCAAACTTGTGCTGCCTTGTCGAACCACATATCTCTTTGATCTAAATCACCATTCTGTTCAGCATACCTTCCCCTTTTTTCATAAATTAGACCTATATTCTTAAGACAAGATGGCTGTTTTGGATTTTCAAGTAAAGCCTTTTGATAAGTTTCTATAGATAAATCTTCCTCTCCATTACTCATATAAATTATTGCCATATTCTTTAAAGTTTCTCCTCTATCAATTTTATTTTCTTCTAGTAATAAACTTTCATTATAGTATTCAAGAGCTTCAGAATAATCGCCATTATTTTGTGCAGCTAAACCATCTCTGTAATATATGTAGGCTTTCTTTTCCTTATCAGCAATAGGCATTATCTTTACAATAGATTCAGCAATTACAGTAAAGGCTTTATCAATGAAATTGTCTCTGTTTTGATTATTAGGCACTTTTTTTGTGTAATAAAATTAAATTAGTCAATAAAAAATCAACTATTTAAAAAGTCTATAACATTTATTATTATAGTAATTAATAAAAACAAGTATTAATTTGCTTTCATTGCAAAAGATATGAATAGTATTCAATTAAATATTACCGGAATGAAATGTGGGGGCTGTGTCAACACAGTAGAAAATATTTTAAAAAATTCGGATGGGGTCGAGAATGTTTCTGTTAATTTACTTACCGAAAGTGCCTATTTTGAAATTAATAAAACAGTTCCAAACATTGATAAGGTTTTAGCAACCCTAAAACAAAGCGGTTTCCCTTCAAAGGTTTACATAAATGATTTTTCCAAAAAAGTAAATAAAGTTCAATTAGAAAAAAAAAAGAAATGGATTAATCAATGGAAAAAACTTAATTTTGCACTTTTACTTTTGTTGTTTTCAGGTTTAGGGCATTTAGCAGAAGGAGGATATTTAAATTTACCAATATTAGGAAATTTATTTTTTCATGCTTTCCTTGCCACATTAGCTTTATTCTTTCCTGGAAGAGAAATTATAATCAAAGGATTCAAATCATTTATAAAGAAAAGACCAGATATGGATTCTTTAGTAGCTCTAGGAGTGACTAGTGCTTATACGACAAGTCTATTATCATTAATATTCCCCTCTACTGGTTTCCCCTGTTTTTTTAATGAACCAGTAATGTTATTGGGGTTTATTCTTATTGGACGTTTTTTAGAAGAAAGAGCGAAGTATCAAACTGGTTCTTCAATTGGAGAATTATTAGATCTCCAACCAGAAATGGCAAATATTTATATTGAAGCAAATAAAGTCAAATCAGTCAGAGTTCATTCTTTAAAGATAGGAGATGAAATTCAATTATTAGCTGGAGATCGCGTACCTGCTGACTGCATTGTTATTAAAGGAAATTCATCTGTAGATGTTTCTCATATTACAGGTGAATCTAAACCTATAGATGTTTACTCAGGTAAACATTTACTTAATGGTTCGTTAAATTTAAATTCCACTTTAAGACTAAAGGTTGCCAAAGTGGGGGAGGAAACTTCTCTAGCAAAACTGGTTAATCTGATTGAGTCAGTTCAATCTAAAAAGCCTCCTATTCAGAGAATCGCTGATCAAATTGCAGGGAAATTTACATACTTCGTACTCCTTATTTCAACTTCTAGCTTCTTTTTTTGGTGGAAAGGGGCAAAACAAATTTGGCCCGATTTGTTAATAAACAATCATCATGGATTGATAACTATATCCAATCATACGTTACATAATTCATTAGGAAGTAATGCTGAAAATTTTTTAACTTTAGCCATTCAACTCTCAATTGCTGTTTTAGTAATAGCTTGTCCTTGCGCTTTAGGTCTTGCTACTCCCACTGTCATAACTGTTGCTTCAGGTAAAGCTGCAAAGAAAGGCGTTTTATTTAAAGGCGGAGACAAAATAGAAATGGCATCAAAAATTAATCATATTATTTTTGATAAAACAGGGACATTAACTAAAGGAGAACCTTTCATAATAGATTATTTAAATACTGCTGATAAATTATTTCTATTAAAAATATCTGCAAGTTTAGAAAGTCAAAGCCGACATCCCATAGCTAGTGCATTAATTAATGAAGCAAAAAAACAAAATCTTAGCTTGCTAAAAATCAAAAACATAAATACAGAATCTGGGAGAGGTATTTCAGGAGAACTCGAGTCAATTGATGGGGTAATCAATATTGGAAGTGTTGAATGGTTGAACAGCAAAGGAGTATTAATTGATAGTCAATCAAAGAAAATATTAGAAACTGAAGAAAACAAATCCCATTCTGTTATAGGAGTATGTTTAAATAATGAGTTACTCGGATTTATTTTATTAGGTGACTTATTAAGAGAAGATTCCATTAGTTCTGTTCAAAAATTGAGAGAAAATAACTATAAAATTAAAATTTTAAGCGGAGATAGAAAGGAAACTGTTGTTGAGTTGGCCAAAAAATTAGATAGTACAGAAGATGAAATAAAATGGGACCTTCTTCCAGAAATGAAATTAAAAATAATTGAAAATTTAAAAGAGAATAATAAAGTTGCAATGATTGGAGATGGAATAAATGATGCACCTGCTTTGGCAGCTTCAAATTTAGGAATCGCAGTTGGTTCAGGTACCCAGATTGCGAAAGCAAATGCAGATGTTGTTTTAATGGGAGATCAGTTATCTGGATTACCTTATGCACTAAGTCTTGCAAAACGAACAATAGGAAAAATTAAACAAAATCTATTATGGGCCTTTGGCTACAACTTGATTGCAATTCCGATAGCTGCAGGGGTTCTATTTCCAAAATATGGTATTCTTCTTACCCCATCAATCGCAGCATTATTAATGGCAACAAGTTCAATAACCGTTGTAATAAATGCTTTATCTTTAGAATAAATGAGGGGTAAATTTATTGTTATCGAAGGAATTGATGGTTGCGGTAAGTCAACCCAAATTGATGAAATTTCTAGATGGATTCCAACTAGTGGTCTTTTAAAGGGAAATTCAAAATTAGTAAAAACTAGAGAACCAGGAGGAAGCTTATTAGGTAAAAAAATTAGAGATTTAATACTTGATAATAATATAGATAATAAACCTTCTTCGCTGGCTGAACTATTGCTTTATTCTGCCGATAGAGCAGAACATATTTCCAAAACTATATCGCCTGCTTTAGAAAACCAAGACTGGGTACTTAGTGATAGATTTTGTGATTCTACACTTGCTTATCAAGGTTATGGTAGAAATATAAATCTAGAATCTATAAAAAATATTGAATCTATTGTTTGTCAAGGAGAATACCCAGACCTGACTATTTTTCTTGAAATCTCAGTAGAGGAGAGTGTTTTAAGAAGGGAAAAGTTTATTCCAGATAGGATAGAATCTGAAGGAATAAAATTTCTAGAAAAAGTTAATGAAGGTTTTAAGTTGATCGCTAAAGAAAAAAATTGGACAACAATATCTGCTGCACAAGATATTAATACTATTTCTAATGAAATAAAAAAGACCTTACTAAAAAAGTTTTCTCAAGTAAATAATGATTGATCTTAAAACTGATAATCTTTTAATTAATAAAGAAGTTAATGAAAATCTAGAAAGCATACTTAAGAGAAAAGCATTTTCCAATGGTTATATATTCTATGGTCCGGAAGGTATAGGAAAAAAACAAACTGCTATTAAATTTATTAAAGAAATTTTTAAAAAATATTCGTCTAATACAAATATTGAAAAAAAAATCAAAGATAATAATCACCCTGACTTTTTATTAATTGAGCCCACATATTTTATCAAAGGTAATATTTTAAATCGTTCAGAAGTTGAACCTTCAAAAAATAATAAAGGAACAATAAGAATAGAGCAAATTAGAAATTTAAAGACTTTTCTAGGTCAAAAATCTATTGAATCAGGAGGGAAAATTATATTAATTGATGATGCCCACCTTTTGAATGAAGCAGCATCTAATTGTCTTTTAAAAACATTAGAGGAGCCCGCTAACGGTATATTTATTCTTTTAACTTCGAGCTTAAACTTACTTTTGGATACTATTATCTCAAGATGTCAACTAATAAGATTTAAATCTTTTTCATACAAACAGCTTGAGATTTTCATAAGAAATAATTTAGATTCTTCAATCTTAGATATTTATGAAGGATTAAATTTACAAAATTTTATTAATTCGGCAAATGGCTCTCCAG